>JBEKUO010000001.1:0-97251 GCA_049514955.1 Bryobacteraceae bacterium
CAGGCCACCGGGATTAATCGCGCGGCCAGCCCGGCCGATTCCAGCTTCTGGATGGCCGCTCGCACCGCGTCATTAGCGCCCGAAATCACGGTCTGGCGCGGGCTGTTGTGATTGGCCAGGGTGATGCCTTCCATGCCTGCCAAAGCCTTGGTGATCGTCTCGGCATCGGCCTGAACGGCTGCCATGGTTCCGGCTTCGTCGTGGGTCGTGCCTTTGATGGCGCGGCCCCGGCTCTCGGAAAGATCGAACAAGGCCCTGTCGGAAATTACGCCCGCGGCGGCCAGCGCCACATACTCGCCGTAGCTGTGACCGGCGGTCATATCGGCGCGCACACCCAGCCGCTCCAGCGCATGGCACAACCCGATCTCCACCACGCCCAGCGCGGGTTGCGCAACCAGCGTGTCGGTGATTTCCAGGTTCTGCTGCTTTTCCTGCTCGGGGCTGAAGGCCGGCGGCGGATAGATGTACGCGCTGAGTTTTTTGGGAAGGCGGCCGGCGAGCGCCTGCTCGGCCTGTTCCAGGCTGCGGCGGAATTCGGGGAAGCGCAGCGCCAGATCGCGCAGCATGTGCGTTTTCTGGGAGCCTTGGCCGGGGAACAGGAAGGCGACTTTTCCGCGCGCAGGGCCGAAGGCCAGGTAGATGCCTTGGGGGTCGCTGAGCGGCTGTTTGGCTTCGAGTGCGGATTTGGCCTTGGCTAGTTTCGCGCGCAGGTCGTCTGGGGATGTGGCCACGATGGCCAGGCGCGCTTGCGCCGGCAGGAGTGCCGGCGCGGCAGGCAGAGTGCCTGCGCCACTCGCGTCATTCCAGAGATGCAACTCGGCGGGCCATTCGGTTTGGGGTTGATCCGCCGGATCGCTCAAATCGCCTAGAAACTCTTCCATTACCGCGTGGAAATTGGTGCCGCCAAAGCCGAACGCGCTGACCCCGCCGCGGCGCGGGATTCCGGCCGGCGGGATCCACGGCAGAGCCTCGGTGTTGACGAACATGGGGGTGCCCGGCTCGAGCAGTTTCTTATTCGGCTTCTCGACGTGCAGGGTGGGCGGCAGGACTTTGTGATAGAGTGCCAGGGCAACCTTCATCAGTCCGGTTATGCCTGCGGCGGACTTGGTGTGGCCCACCATCGACTTCACCGATCCAATTGCGCAGCTCAGCGGCGCGGCCCCATCGGCCTGGAACACGTCGTCCACCGCAGCCAACTCGCTGGCATCGCCGAGCGTGGTGCCGGTACCGTGCGCTTCAATCAATCCCACAGTCGAAGGACGAATCCCCGCTCGTGCGTAAGCCCGTTGCAGGGCCAGGATCTGGCCTTCCAGGCGCGGCGCGGTCATGCTTTTGCCTTTGCCGTCGCTAGATCCGGCCACGCCTTTGATGACCGCATAGATGCGATCGCCGTCGCGTTCGGCGTCTTCGAGGCGCTTCAACACCATCATGCTGATGCCTTCGCTGATGGCGATGCCGTCGGCGGTTTCATCGAACGTGCGGCAGCGGCCCCGGCCGGACAGCGCCTGGGCTTTTGCGAAGCACAAATATCCGAAGGGGCTCTGCGCGGTATCCACGCCGCCCACGATGGCCATGTCGCTCGAATGATCCGCCAGCTCGCGCGCCGCCAGGTAGACGGCCGCGAGCGAAGATGCACAGGCCGCATCCACGCTGAAGTTCACGCCGCCCAGGTCGAACCGGTTGGCCACCCGCCCGGCGGCTACATTCAGCAGCAAGCCGGCAAAGGAATCTTCCGTCCACTCCGGTAGCTCCTGCAGCAACTCCGCCGGGGGCTTGCTGATGAACTGCTGGAGCATGGAGCGCACGGCATACTGCAAACCGACGTCGCCCAGTCCGCCGCTCAGGCCCAGAATCACGGAGGTCCTCTCGCGCGGGAAGTTGCCGTCTTGATAACCGGCATCGCGCAACGCCTGGTCCACGGTCACCAGCGCGAGCAATTGCAGCGGGTCGATCGATGGCAGCGCATTAGGCGGAATACCGTAGCGCATGGGATCGAACGGCACGGCATCCAGAAAGCCGCCCCAGCGCGAATGGATCTTATCCTTCGCTTTGCGGTCGGGGTCGTAGTAGAGGTCGATGTTGAAGCGCTCCTTGGGGACTTCCGTGATGGCATCGACCTTGTTGAGGATGTTGGCCCAGAAAGCGCGCACGTTGGGCGCCTTGGGAAGCAGGCAGCCCATGCCAACAATCGCAACGTCGAAAGGCTTGGGCGGCGGCAGCACTTCTTCGACGCGCGGAGGCTCGAACGGCAAGGCAAGTTCGCCGACCAATCTGGCGCCCTCCTCCGCAATGCCGGCTTCTGCCAGGATCGCGAGGCGTGCGCCGTTTTCCGCCAGCGGCGCGGCAAGCACTGCAGCCATGGCCGCGGAACGGCCGTCGGAGATGCCGGAGAATGCGATGCGCGAAGGCATTTCCGCCGGGGAGGCGCTGAGCAGCGCCGCGACGCGCGCATCGCTCAGACCTTCGATCAACTGCGTATCGGAATCCGGATTGGCCAGCGGCTCCAGGTGCGCAGATTTTTTGGCTAATGCCACGTGCTGGCGGATGGATTCACGCAGTCCGCGCAAGATTGCAGGCACCGTACGGAACTGTTGTGCCAGACCGCGCCAGGAAGCGTCCTCGACATCCAGCACCACGCCTGCCGCGCCACCTGCATACCATGCGGCCGCCGAGTGCAGGCCGATGCCGCCCGATCCCCACAGGGGAACCGGAGAAGCCAGGGGGAACTTGGCCACCACGCCGTCGAAGCCCAGATTACCTGCCAGAGCGGCCTCTTCCGGCGACGAGACCTCCAGCAGCGCGCGGCGCGATTGCGCCCGTACCAATCGCAACAGATCCTTCAACCGCTTGCGGCCGGCCGCCCCAACGATCACGCACTCGACTTCGGACGGCAGCGCGGCCAAAGGAGCTTGCGCATCCAACCTGACGCCGAATAGACCGCGTTCCGGCCGCCGGATGTGGTCCGGCGCATTCAAGATGAGGAATTCAAACTGTTCCGCCATTTCTGCCGTTCCCCGCTAGGTTACCTGTGGCGCGGAAACTCCTCTATATGAAATATTTAACTCGGATGTTCACCGCTACTTCACCGTGGAAGGGGCGGCGTCGGCTACGGATAGCCAGTCTTTCAGTATAGAGGGGCCGCACACTAAGCAGCAGTTATCTATGGATTATACCCCGTTCCCTTCAGCCGCCCTAATTCGGGGTGTCCGTTGAGGTCACGGATGGGTACTAGCTCATCTACGACAAGTCGGGGAACGGCCCCACCGGGATGGTCTCGACGACCCTGCCGTCCCGCACCAGCGCGAACGGAATGCGGCAGCGCTCAGCCAGGAGTTGGTCGCGCTGGGAGTCTCCGATCAGCAGGGAAGCGGAGAGGTCGATGTTCCACTTCTGTTGCGCCTCCAGCACCAGCCCGGGCCGGGGTTTGCGGCAGTTGCAGGCGCCCTCCTCATGGGGACAATAGAAAATATCGTCGAGGATGGCTCCCTGCGCCGCCAACTCGGTGCGCATTCTTTCATGCAGCGCCCGCAGATCTGCGTGCGACATGATGCCCAGCGCTATTCCGCGCTGATTGGTGAGCACGATCGTGAGAAAGCCGGCGGCCTTGAACAAACGGATCCAGGAGACCGCCTCGGGCAGCAATCGAAACTCCTCCCAGCGGCGGATATATTCGCCCTCCGGAGGCGCGGCGTTGATGACTCCATCGCGGTCTAGGAAGAGGCAGCGCCGCATTACTTTGCCGCGGCGAGGCGTTCTACAAACTTCTGGTGATCCTCCGAGGAGAGTCCCGCGTTCAGAACCGCCAACATCTTTGCGCCATCTTCGGCCCAGAACGCCGTCACGTCCAGCCACAACCCCGGAAAAACCAGCGAGCGGAGAATGCCATCCGGAGGATACTCCTGGTAAAAGTAAACACCATTCTGGAGCACGTGCCAGACGAGCCGTTTCCGAAAAAGTTCGGTGGTAATGTATTCTTGCACGCCGGCCCTTTGATAGAGCTTCCGCTTCGGTCCGAAGTCGACCTCGGTGGATGTCAGGCTGATCTCGACGGCTAGTTCCGGTGCGCCGGTACAATAGAGTCTGTCGTCCCCGGACTGCCCACCGTGCGAGCGCAGGTACGCATCGGGCTGTGGGGCGCTATCCAGCATCAGCCAAGTGCTGTTATTCCCGGCACGACATCCGGGCGTGGCCTGGGCATAATAAGCAAGCCACATGTGGATCAGCGTATCGAGACTTCCGTGTTCGCTGCTAACCGGTGAGGACACGTGCACAACTCCGTCAATGAGTTCGGCGTTCTTCAGGTCCGGGAGTTCTTCCCAAGAGCGCAGGAATTCTTCCACGGTCATCCGCTCGCCGGTGACCAATTCCGTCGTTGTGACCGCAGGAGCGAGCATGGCAGCGTTTCTCCTCTTCTCAGTGTACCCGCTAGACACTCGCCATACGGTAACCGGTGCGCTGTTGAAAAATGATCTTGCTGCCGTCCGGATCCAAAGCGATGGGGAGTTCCCGGTAGGCCTCCATGGCCTTGCGCACCGCCTTATGGTGCGCCGGATCGCAGCAGAGCAGCAGGAAGCCGCCGCCACCGGCGCCGCAGATCTTCCCTCCCGAAGCGCCCGCGCTCAGAGCCAGGTCATACATTTCTTCGATCTCCGGATTGCTGATGCCCTCGGCCAATTGCCGCTTGAGCTGCCAGCCATCGTTCAGCACCCGCCCTACTTCCCAAAGCCGCAGGCGGTCCAAGGCCTCGGCGGCGCGCAGGGCTAGCGCTTTGAGGCAGTGAAGTTGTTCAAGGTTAGTCTCCGTGCGGCTATCCTGCACGCTCAGGATGTTGCCAGCTTTGCGCGTACGCCCGGTGTAGAACAGCATGATGTTGCGGGAGAGCCCGTGGAACAGCTCCGTCGAACGGCGGAACTGCCGGACATCCACGCTATCGTCCTTGCAAAAACGAAACTGGCAGACGCCGCCGTAAGCGGCAATATACTGGTCCTGCTTGCCGATAGGCTTGCCGCAAATATCGATCTCAATCTCACAGGCTTCCCGCGCCAGTTGTTCGGCCGTCACCAACCGGCCCTTATAGGCGTACAACGCATGCAGCAGGCCCACGGTCACCGTGCTGGAGGAGCCCAGACCGGAACCTTCCGAGGGCACGTCCGCCAGCGTGGTGATCTCGACGCCGTTGTCCACCCCGGTGCGCAGCAAGGCCTCGCGCACCAACTCGTGCTTGAGATCGCGTACATTTTCCACGGTCTCTTTCTTCGTGTAGTTGACGATGATCAATTCATCGAAGCGCGGCACGACCACGACATACACATACTTGTCGATGGCGGAGCTGACTACGGCCCCCTCGTGCTCCCGATAGTAGCGGGCGAAATCCGTGCCCCCGCCGGCGAAGCTGACGCGCAACGGCGTCTGCGAAATAATCATAATTGATGTCCTCCCGGCGCAGACACAGCGGGCGCCGGCAAGAGTGCCGGCGGGCAGGCAGGAGTACCTGCGCCACGATGTTTCGCCAAATTCCAGTCACATTCCCCCGATAGCACGACAGGCGGCGGCATAGTCCGCCTGGGCGCTGTAATAATTCTCCAACGTACCTATATCGATGAAGTATCCGCGGATGGGTAACCCCATGGCTCGGCTCA
Organism: Bryobacteraceae bacterium; assembly: GCA_049514955.1. Classification (GTDB taxonomy): domain Bacteria; phylum Acidobacteriota; class Terriglobia; order Bryobacterales; family Bryobacteraceae; genus Bog-159. The sequence continues at coordinate 5,640 of JBEKUO010000001.1, forward strand.
CCAGTCGCGGCATCAACAACCGGCCTACGTCGGCCGGAACACCATCAGGCAAAAACGGCCGCACTTCGCGGCGAAAGACATACATACCGGCGTTGCACAGATCGCCCTGAGGATTCTCCGGCTTCTCCCAGAATCCCGTAATGAGGCCCGTATCGTCCATCTCCACCACCCCGCAGGCGGCCGGATTCGGCGAGCGGAACAAGGCCACCGTTGCAATCCGATCGTGCCGGGCATGGAAGTCGACTAACTCGGCCAGCGGGAAGGTGGTGAGGTTGTCCGCATACACCACCAGGAAAGACTCGCCGGAGTCCACAAATTGCCAATTCGCCACAATGGTTCCGGCGCTGCCGAGGAGCGTTGGCTCATAGGCCAGGGTAATGGGGATGCCACGGCGCGCAGCCACAAATTCCGCGACGCGCTCCGCCAGGTGGTGCGTGTTGATGAGCACGGCTTCCACGCCGGCGCGCTCGCATTCCCGCAGCCAGAGCTCCAGCAAGGGCACGCCGTCAATCGGCACCAGACACTTGGGGGTGGTGGAAGTGATCGGGCGTAAACGCGTCCCAAGTCCCGCAGCCAGGATGATCGCTTTCATCTGTTCTCTCTAGCCCCACTTCCGGACGGACTTCGTGGGTCGCCCAGTTCGTTGGGGCAGAAATCAATAGTATCAAGGGGGATACCCGAAGCGTGGGTTACCACGTGACCGGTACTATTACCCTATGGAAACTGGCCTGAAGTGTTGGTTTCGGGCGGCGGCCCATGCTATCGTAACAAGATCGGTCTATAGAAATATGGAGCAAGAACCCCAGAAAGAAGCCTTAAAGCAAGTCGTCCCCGAGCCGCCCGCCACGCCGGCTGGCTCCGGTGTCCCAGGGACTGCGGAAGAACCCTCGCAGGAGCTACGGCCGGAAGACGAGGCCCTGGTTGTGGAACGATTGCGGGAATTGGGCTATATCGAGTAAATCCGCCGGGGCCAGCCTCCAGAGAGAACGGGTACCCCGGCGATCATTGGATCCATGCAGGCAAAACCGAACATCATTTTGATCACGGCGGATTCGTTGCGTGCCAATCACTTGGGATGCTATGGGTATCCGCTGCCCACCAGCCCTCGGATCGATACGCTGGCCTGTCAGGGAGTGCTCTTCGAGAACATGTTCGCCCCTGGCATTCCCACGCAGCCTTCCCATACCACCATCTTCACCGGGCAGCACCCGGTGACCCATGGTGTGGTGGCGCACGGCGGACGGGCCAAGCTGGCGCGGGGAACGCCTTTTCTGCCGGAAATTCTGCTGGAAGAAGGTTACACTACCTGCTCCGTAGATACCCTGTTTCGGGAGCGCATCTGGTTCGGGCGCGGGTATGAGTACATCATCGACCCGAGCCTGCACCATCTGTTTTACGCCTCCGTCACCCAGGAGGAGCTGAATGACCGGGCCTTTCACTGGATCAAGAGCGTCCCCAAGGGGCCCTTTTTCCTGTTTATCCACTACTGGGATGTGCATTATCCCTACGTCCCGCCGGAGCGCATGCGCGGCCTGTTTTACAACGGCGGTAATCCCACCGATCCGAACAACCACGCCCTGGATGAATGGTGGGATCATCCGGTCGGCGCCATGGCGAAGGATACCTGGCTGCGCACGTCAAACGGCCTGGTTACCGACCCAAACTACGTAACGGCCCTCTATGACCGTGAGTTGCGCTATCTGGATGAAGGCATCGGGGCGCTCCAGGACACGCTGGAAAAGCTGGGACTGGCCGAAAATACCATGATCGTTCTGCAGGCCGACCACGGCGAAAGCATGACCGATCACCGCATCTGCTATGACCACTACGGCCTGTATGACTGCACGGTGCGGGTTCCCTTCATCGTGCGCTGGCCAGCCGGTAACCTGCGGGCGGGCAGCCGGATCGGGCCGTTCCGGCAGTTGTCGGATGTCATGCCGACTTTGCTGGACGCTTCCGGCAGTTCCGTTCCCGAGGGAATGGACGGCAGCAGTTTCCTGCGGCAGATGCAGGGGCAGGAAGAACCCTCCGGATATGACCGCGTGATTGGATTGGAATCCACCTGGCAAGCGAAGTATTATCTGCGCAACAGCCGGTATAAGTATATACTGGCGCGCCAACCGGACCTGCTGGGGAATCCGGACCGGGAACTGTACGACCTGGAAACCGATCCGGGCGAGGATCACAATATCGCCGCGGACGAGCCCCAGTTGGCGGCCGGCTTGGAACGGGAAATGGAAGCCTTTATTGCGGACAAGATGGAGGCAGCAGGCCGGACCGAAGATCCTGTCCGGAAAGAAGGCGCGGTCGCCGTAGCAATCTGGGAACAACATCGAGGATGAACGAAATGGAAAATCAAGTCGCACCCCAAACCGATCTGAAGGCGCTCACACAAGCCTACCTGGACGCGTTTCATGCGCAGGACTTGGAACGCTGCCTGGAGTTTTTCGCCGACGACGCTACCGTCGATTTCAATATGACGGTCTATAGCGGCCGGCAAGCGATCACCGACTGGCATAAAGACCGTTTCGCCGCCAACCTGAAAATGGTCAAGATGAACACCATGACCGTGGATGGCGACACCGTCACCGTGGATGGCGCGGTCTCCTCCAAGAGGCTATCCGCCTGGAGGGTCAAGGCGCTGAGCGGCAGAGTCACCATGCGCTTCGAGGACGGCAAGATCAAAAACGGCAAGCTGTCGCCGCGCATGACGAACCCGTTCAACATGATCCGCGAGGACATGGGGGCTTGGTAGAGGGCGAGCAGGTGGGTTCCAAGGCTGCGCACACGCCAGCATCGCGCGCCTAAGTTCCGGTGTACTATACTGGTTTGGCGTCTGCCAGACGCCTGTGCGCGCGCCGCTTTCTGAATCTGCTTCCTGTGGAAACGCGCAAAGAGTCGGTCCTTCCTACATTGATCCGATCCACCTTCGATCCGTCCGTTCGCCATCGCACTAGCTTGACTAAGCGGATCTGGATGTCTCTTCCACTGCCTTAGTAGGATTAGGCGGCGCGCATTCAGCGCGCTTAGAGATCTTGCAGGCTGTAGCCGAACGCGCGCACTCGTGTTTCATGCCGCGTAATACATTCCTGGATCGAAGCGCTCGATGTCGGATCCTTGGCCAAGTCGAGCCACTGCGCGAAGTATCTCTGGTTGTGTTCGTTGGTGGCCTCGAAGGTAGTGGGGTGAGGCCGGAGTCCCAAGAACTCATATATGGCGCCCAGCGTAGGGGCCGGCTCCGACACAAGTGTTTCGTACTTGATCGTCATTACGCGCCGCAAGTGAGGGCGGTCCTTCTCGAAGGTCTCGTGTGCCACCAGCCAATGTTCCAGCAGCGAGTTCAGTCCCGTGGGGCTCCATTTCTCGGTGGCCAGCGAGACGGCTACGGGATGCCGCACGATGATCACAAAAGAGGAGTTCGGGAAAATGCTCTGCAGGAAACGTGTCCAGAGCAGGTTGGGCGGAGATTTTTCCAGCAGATAGCGTTTCGAAACATCCCAGTAAGGAAGCCACTGCAGAGCCAGCTTAACCTTGTTTTCAGGCGTCAGCAGCTCGGATTCCTCCGTCATGTGCGCGTCGGGAGCAAAGGCAAATTTGCCAGGTCCTCCCCAATAAATAGCCGGAGGATATACGGATTGCAGATATTGACCTTCGTCCTCGGCGGCGAGCCATTCATTGGCGTCCTGGTTGTTGGTAAACCCGCTGATCTCGGGATGCTCCCGCAGCATCCGGAACAGCAAAGTGGTGCCGCTGCGATGCAGCCCGCCTAAGAATACGAATGGATGTGTCCGCGCGATTTCCTGTGCCTGGCCGGGACTTAGCGCGCTGCTCGCGGCGGACGCCATGGCCGACTCTTCGCCGAGGGACTCTTGGGGCATTCCCATACGGTATCTTATTCGTTTTCAATTTGTCCAGCGGTCAGGCGGGGGACTATGGGATGGGGGACTACCGCTACCGCAAGTAGTAGTACCCAGGTTTAGCGCGCCGGCTGGCACTGCGTGGTAAACTACTGTGAACAACAGCGTTCTCAATCATAAATATTCTATTGCGGGCGTCTATTTTTGGAGCGGCGCCCCGCGGGAAGAGGCAAAATGTTCGATCGGTTGCGAGTTTGGGTGCCGTTTTTGGGTCTGGCGGTGTGGGGCGCGGGTTGCCTCCTGGCACAGGCGCCGGTGGGTTCCCTTACGGGCACCGTACACGACACCACCGGCGCGGTAATGCTGGGTGTCAACGTCACGGTAACCAACAAGGATACCGGTCTCGAGCGGCAGATGACGACATCGGACCAGGGCATCTTCAGCGCCGCATCCTTGCCGGCCGGGAACTACGGCATCAAGGCCGCGGCGGCAGGCTTCCGCACTCTCGAAGAGAGTGCCACTGTACAGGCAGGCCAAGTCACTAGTGTGGACCTGGTGCTGCAGGTGGGGGCCGAGTCCGAAGTCATCAGCGTGCAGGGTGAGGCGGCCCAGATCAGCTATGACAGCCATGAGATCTCGGGAGTGATCACGCACCAGAACATCGAAAACCTGCCGCTGAATGGCCGCAACTTCCTGCAGTTGTCCATGCTGGAGCCTGGCGTGACCGTGGCGGCCAACAACGTCGGCCAGTATAACAAGCAGTTTGACGTCTCCATCCTGGGCGCCAGCTCCGCCAACAATTCCGTGCGCATCACGGTGGACGGCGCGACAGTTCAGGATGCGATCACCGGCGGCACACAGCAGAACTTTTCACAGGAGGTCGTACAGGAGTTCCAGCTTTCTTCCACGAATTTCGATCTTTCGACGGGCATTGGAGCGGGCGGCGCAGTCAACGTCGTCACCCGCTCGGGCGGCAACGACTTTCATGGCAGCGTGTTTTTCTTCTACCGCGATCACAACATATCGGCTTTTCCGACGCTGGGGCACGAGCCGGGCGAGCCGGCCAGTCCCTACTTCGCCCGCAAGCAGGAAGGCTTCTGGTTCGGCGGGCCCATCAAGAAAGACAAGCTGTTTTTCTTTTCCAGCCTGGAGCATATCGACCAAACCTCCTTGTTTAGCGCCTTCCCGAGCGATCCGTTGTTTCAGTCATTTGGGACAAACGCCGCCAGCCCTTATCACGCTAACGAACTCACCGAGCGGCTGGACTGGCGGATCAACACCAAGAACAACGCCTTTCTCCGTTACTCGCACGACGGCAACAATTCCTTCGCGCCGCCCGGCATCGGCGACCTGCCCTCGGACTGGAATGTGAACACCAATTGGGCCGATTCCGGGGTCTTTTCGCTGATCAGCGTGATGACACCCGCCACTGCTAACGAGTTTCGTTATTCGTACACGTTCTGGTCCAACTCCAACCTTCCGCCGACCCTTGCGCAGTGTCCGGCGCCCTGCCTGGGTTGGGACTATGCCACCAATAGCGATGGCCCGATGATTACCATTCTCGGGGTGAATAACTTCGCGTTAGGTGAGGCCGCCAACGCTCCGCAGAGCCGCTTGTTGCGGCGGCATATCTTTGCCGACAATGTCAGTTCGCAAAAAGGCACCCACGCGATCAAGTTCGGCGGCTACTGGGAATATCAAAAAGGGACCGGTTCCTATGCTTATGCACAACCCGCGGCGATGGAGCTCTGGTCTCCCGAATTGGTACAGGCCTTCAATCAGAAGATCGCCGGCGAGGGCTATGGAGCCTATCAAGTTCCGATGATTCCTTCCACGTTCAATACGATCTCAAACATTCTGCAGTTGCCGGTAGACGAATTCACGATCGGCGTCGGCAATCCCACGCAGCCGCCTTTGTTCCAGCGCGGCAACGCCGACCACGACAATCTGTTCCACCTGTACGCCGAGGACACCTGGAAGATTCGCCCGCGCTTCAGTCTCAATTACGGCTTGGCCTGGTCCTACGAGAGTAACGCGCTCAATCACGACCTGACGAAGCCGGCGTATCTGGAGCCCATCTTCGGAGCCAGCGGGCTGGGGTATGAGCAGCACTCGCCGCGCAATTTCAGCCCGATGCTGGGCTTCGCCTGGACGGTGACGAAAGACAACAAGACCGTGGTGCGCGGCGGTTCCGCAATTTATTACGACACTTGGGACATTTTCAACCGGCTGATTGAACGCGTCATTCTGAGTCCACTTGGCGTCGGACGTATCCCGCTGCCGGACAGCGCTTTCTTCGGAACCATTTCCGGTATTCTTGGCTTCGGGGGTCTGCCGACGGCGATCCAGCCGACCAGTTTGAGTAGCGAACCCACCAATTTCAGAGGACAGGGACTCGTGAATGATTTGGCAACCTTCGTGAAGGGTGCCGAGGCGGAGCTCAATTCCGGTCTCCCAGTTCAAAACGTTGATTTGTTTAAAACCGGGCAGGGTTTGATCCCGCAGAACTTTCGTCTGCCGTATTCCGAGCATGCCAGCATCGGTATTCAGCGAGAAGTGCGCAGCGACCTGCTGATCAGCGCGGATTTTGTGTTCCGGCAATACATGCACCAGTTGATCACCGATGCAGACCTGAACTACTACAACAGCGCAGCGGGTCCGGTGATTCCGAAATGCGGTCCGGGGCAAGCACTCAAAGTGCCTGAGGAATGTTCCGCAGGCCCCATCGAGACCGAAATCTCCGGAGGCCGTTCCCACTACAAAGGGCTGCTGCTGAAGGCCGACAAGCGTTTCTCGCACCGCACGACGGGAACGCTGGCCTACGCCTACGCCAGCCAGGTCGGCTATAACGGTCTGGTCGACAACAGCAACTGGTTCGCGAGTTGGGGTCCGCAGGCCGGTCATCAGACACTCACCGGCTCCATCGTGGTGGTTCTGCCCTGGGGCGTCCAGGTCTCCGGCATCAGCTCGTTTCAAAGCGCCACGCCCTTCCAGCCTTTCCTGACAGGTGTCGACTTAAACGGCAACGGTGTTTTCGCTACAGCCGGCGAGAGTCCTTTTCCCGGCCCCCCTCTGCCCGGCGGCGGATTCAACGAGTTCGGCGTCGCCAAGAACAAAGCGGACTTGATTCAACTGGTGAACCAGTTCAACCAAACCTATGCCGGAAAGACCGATCCGCTCGGTCACCCGATCCCGTTCATCACGCTGCCGTCGAACTTCACGTTTCCGCGCAGCTTCAATTCCCAGGACCTCCGGGTAACCAAGACCTTCCGGCTGTCCAAGGAGCGCTGGAAGCTGTCGGTTATTGGCGAGTGTTTCAACGTGTTCAACATTGCCAACCTCACCTTCTACAACGACGTGCTGAATGCGCCGAACTTCGGCCAGGCATCGCAAAGGACACCGAACATCTTCGGCACCGGCGGTCCCCGGGCGTTCCAGTTCGCCAGCCGCTTGACCTTCTGACCGACGCGGCCCCCAGGGTGGTACCCTGCCGGCTCGGGGGTGTGAGACGTCTGTGGCGTCCGCGATGACCCTGATCATGGTCAGGCTGGAAACGTAACTGGTGAATCGCCAGACCCCGCCCCGCCGCAGCCTTCCCACGCGACGCCAATCTGCTTCTGGCGCCGTCACGGACGGTTTCCGCCGCTGCTGCCAGGGTTTCGCGGCCCTTGCTCATTCAATATCGAGGGTAACCGTATTGAATGTGGTATTGATGTCGTTCACCGAATCTTGCACGGATATCACCAAGTTCACCAAACCGCTGCCGGCCAGGGAATGCGGGATCTGCACGTTGACCTGATCCAGCCCCGTGTATCCGCCCTGAGCCCCGGCGTACTGTACCATAAGGCTTTGCCCATTGATCTGCGCACTGATGGCGGAACGCGACGAGACGTGGCGTATGCCAGTACCGAACAATTCCACAACCACACTGTCCGTAGCGTCGCCCAGGCTGATAGGCTGCGGCAAGCAACTGCCTATGGTGCTGCCACAAGCGAACACCTTTTCGAAGAATTGACCATTCGAGCTTCCGGTGGCCGGATAGCCCGTGCACGTGCCGGCACAGACCGCTATCGCAGCGGCTACACCAATACCGTTCTGATTCGCGGTATACAGGCCGGGCGCGACCGCCTCGATCAGGACGATGCCGGTGGTTTCGGTGCCGTCGCCGCTGGTAATGGTTACCGAAGCCGGACCATACGCCGCATTGCCGGGCACATAATAATTCACTTGCATGGGCGACGCTGAGTACATGGGAACGCTGTACGTAAGATTGGCGCTGTCCACCAAAGTCATCGTGCTACCCGCGAGAGTCGTAGGGAAGCTGGCGGAACTCGTCACCGCAGACGAGGTCGCCAGGTCCGTGCCAAACACGCTCACGAGGGCATCGGGAGCCACCGTGGCATTCGCATTACAGGGATTCGTCGCCGTGCCGCAGTCCGGGTCGAAAACGTTGGGAGGGAGCGTGGCATAACTAGCGCTGGAGATGCTGACGGCCATTTTGATCCCCGCTTGCGCGTTGGGATTCTGTCCACTCACGTCTGCCCGGTAGCTTTGGGCCGTGGACGTAAGCTGGCCGGCCGAAAAGTTATTGATCACCGCAGAGTTGTACACGGGGTCGTCGATCTTATCGTGCCCCGTAGTGCCATAGGCAAAGAATGTCTCCGTGGTGAAGACCGTCAGCGCTTCCATCCCATTGCCCGCTGCGAATTTCGACATACCCTGCAGCCAATTCGTATCCAGTAACGCAAATGCCGGGTTGGCCGCGCCTAAAATTGAAAAGTCGTCCAGCGAAGCCGTCAGATAGCCCTGTGGGGACAGCGCGTTGGACGGTAGCGGGTTCGGAAGGTAATGGGGCGAGTAGGTCTCTTCTACATATGCCCCTTTGTTATTGGCGTGTGCTTCGGTTGCCCATTGAATATATGTAGGGAAGGTGTCGGTGTTATAAACGTCCATGCCGATCAGGTCCAGGCACCCGCTGTTATCGGCAGCTCCGGCGCAGCCGGAAATATTCGTGATCCAATCCTGCATGTAGGCGCCTTCCTGTTGGGTCAGCGTAGGGATGGCGCCGTTTTGGAACGCTCCGACAGACAGCCTGGTCCGCGGAGAGGCCTTCCTGAGGACGGGGATCATGGTCAGAATGAAATCGTGCCAGTCCTGGTTGATAGGGACGCCCATGCTTCCTGTAGCGGTCGTAGGCTCATGGACAATCACGAAAACATCGGGTTGGTAGCGGGCCACCAGTGCAGGATAATTCTGCATCGCCACGGTTTCAAAAGTTTGGAACGTTATGTTCTGCCCCAACTCACCGGGCGTGAATTCCGGATTGATGGCCAACTCCATCCCCAACTGGCGGATATGCGTGACCATGGCGTCGTACAGGGCCGTAGCTATCGGGTCCGTGATCGAAGTAACCCCCGGGTTGAACTCTACCCGCTGCACACCGGCGGCCTTCAGACCATCCACATAGCCGATCAGCGTCGATTGCTTGGCGCCGTCGACCACCATGCCATTGGCGTAGGGGATATTGCCCCCGTAAATGAGCGGGTGGGACGCGCTGGACACGGCCACCGCCTCGATCGCGGCACTCGCCGCCGCGATGAACTGATTGCAGGCGGAATCGCACGTCTGAGAGGCCAAAGGCCGAGCACCCAACCCGAGCAATACCAGGAGAGACGCCGTTGCCAGAACCGCAGTTGGATGCGAAGACATCAAATTAAACCTAACACCTCCCGCGGCTTCAAGTCGCTCTAAACGAACGGGTAATCGTGTTTTAGGAAACTGAAAGGGTCCGGCATGCCTCGGGAGCCTCCTGTTACAGTACTGGCACTAACAATTGGCTAACGGCTTGACTTTCCGTTGCTAGTCCGACGATAATTAATAGCCAGTTTTTGCAATGAGTTACCGGCCCGGCTGTCTGATTTTTATCTTGATGCGCATAAGCTGCCCTTCGGGCACGCGCACGGCGCCCGGCAACGAGTGATTTCCACACGAGAGGGTATTCTTATGGCGTCGCCGCTCCGCGTTTTCATTTGCAGCGTAATCTGCCTGGTTTTCTCCGGCCAATGCTTGCTGGCTCACGATCCACACGATCCCATCGCCTGCATGGCGCTGTCCCCTAACTTCTCAAAAGACCGGACCATTTTTGCTGCGACTGGCCTTCTGTCCATTAAAGTAGGTATCTTCCCCATCCTGAAGTCCAGCGACGGAGGGGTCACCTGGACGGTTGTCCCAGGCCTGCCGAACAATAACGCGATCTTGTCCATTGCAATTTCACCGGGGTACAGCCAGGATCAAACCCTTTACACTGCCGGCGCTGGAGGGCTTTTCCGGAGCACTAATCAGGGGGCATCGTGGGCCGCCCTGACGACGCAGTCGCTGCTGAGCGTGACTTTATCGCCGAACTTCGCTACAGACAACACGCTTTTTGTAGTCACCAAAAACAACAGCATCCACATGTCGACAAACCGCGGCCAGACATGGCAAACGCTGTCTGTGCCGGCATCGCTGACCGCGGGCCTTACCGTAATGGCGGTGTCTCCGAATTACGCTACAGACAAAACGCTGCTGTTAGGCAGCGGCGCGAACGGCATTTTCAAATCCACCAGTGCCGGCTCCGCTTGGACTGCGGTCGCCACGGGCCTGACTTCTCAGGTGAACGTGCTCGTTTTTTCGCCAACTTTCAGTACCGACGACACGGTCTTTGCCGGAACACTTTCCGGTTTCCTGGTCTCCACGAATGCAGGCAGTTCGTGGAAGGCGTCCAATTCGGGCCTTTCGGATACAAAAGTGACTTCCCTGGCGTTCTCTCCGCACTATTCGACGGACTCGACTCTCTGGGCCTCAACTGCGGTCGGCGGCGTCTTCCAATCCACCAACCAGGGCGCTTCCTGGACGCTGGGCGGCACCGTTTCACGCACGCTCTCGAACCTGACGAACATCCATTACCAAACTGTGTCCGCGGCCATCAGCGGCAGCGGCATCGCGCTCTATCTGGGAATGTATGAAGGGGTGTGGACATCCTCGGCCGCCTCGATATCCTGGCAATACATCGATGTATTGCCAACCCGGCTTATCCGGCACATCAACCTGTCACCCAACTACGCCAACGACCAAACGGTATTTGCGAATAGCTACGGAGGCGCGAACTTGTGGTCCACCACCGGCGGCGCGACCTGGACCTTCCAGAACACCGGAATGCTGCTCCCCTTCACCGACGCCTCGGGCATCTCTCCGAATTACGCAGTGGATGGCACGGCGTTTAGCGGCGATGCCGATGGTTTGCAAAAGACAACCAACTTCGGAGCCACCTGGCTCAAATTGACAGGGAATGGGCAGGCTGATTATCCCAGGGCCTTCGCTATCTCGCCCAACTATGCGGTGGATTCCACTGTACTTGTCGGAGCTACCAATACGAATACCGCTTACGAAGGTCTGTTTCTTTCCACGAATGGCGGCAGCACCTGGACCGCGACGAACGTGATGGGCACAACGGTGACTGCGATTGCCTTTTCACCGGCTTTCGACTCGGACCGGACGGCGTTTGCCGCCAATTCCCAGATCGGCCTGTATAAATCCACCAATGGCGGCGTTACCTGGACTTTGCTCACCCTGCCAGCCACCTCGCAGCTATGCACGACAGTGGTGGTTTCCCCATCGTTTGCCGCAGACGGAACGGTATTTGCGGGCGGGCTCACCGGGGGCATCTTCAAGTCCACCAATGGCGGATCGAGCTGGACGGTGCTTCCTCAAACCAGCACCCTGAGAGCCTTGGACATTCAGTTGTCCCCAAACTTTGCGGCCGATCAAACCATGTTTGTCGGCACCTTCCAATCCGGGCTCATGGAATCCACCCAGGGCGGGCAGAATCTGGTCCAGATAACGGCATTCCCGGATAACCTCGTCCTGGCAGTGGGCCTTTCGCCCAACTTCGCAAGCGACGATACTATGTTCGCGTCTAGCTATCATGGCCTTTTCAAGTCCACCGATGCGGGCGCCACTTGGACCTACACCACGGAACCCTCCCGCATCGAGGATACCCAGAACGTCACCAGCAACAGTCCGCCCCAGCAGCCTCCTACCATTGTCTATAGTGGCGCCTGGTCGAGTATATCTGCGCCGGTGAATGCCAGCACGTCCGCTTACACGATAACCGAGGCGTCCGGGGCCACCGCGACTCTCACTTTCACCGGTACCGGTGTGCGCTGGATTAGTGTGACCGGGCCCACCCAGGGGAGCGCTACGGTTCAGCTTGACGGCGCCACACAGGGCACCGTATCTCTGAACTTGAATGGAAGCGCAACGACCACTGAATACCAGCAGAATGTCTGGGAGCAGCACGGACTTTCCTGCGCCCATCATGCGTTCACCGTGACTGCAACGCCACAAGCCAAACAAACCGTCACTGTGGATGCCTTTGACGTCTGGGTGGACGGCTGCCCGGGAACAAATTGAAGCGGCTTGTCTCGATACTGCGTGGAGGTCTACTGGCCGGCGCCTCGTCCTCAGAGGGGCGGATTCGCTCCTTACGTTTCTGTTGCAGTTGACCCATCTCGGTTCAGCAGTTAAAAGTCGCTCGGGAGTTGCAGCGCGATCTTTTTCCCTCCGATGCACCGCATGGTTTCCGCGGCAACCCGCTTTTGCCGGTACAAAACGTTTTGCTAGAACCGGACGACCAGACCACCGGCACCGGCGTGAAAGTCGTCGCGACGGTGCCCGATTGTGCAGCGGACGGCCAGCGCCAAGTTCAGGCACGCCTGGGATTGAATCTGTTCGGTATGGGAACCGGCTTCGACTATGGACCTCCAGATCCGAAGGCCCCGCGGCCGCAGCCCGGGTCGGGGCAACGGCTGAATCTCTCAAAGCAGACTCCTTCGCCGACCCGCTACTCAATTACGTTGTGGTAACCGGCACTATAGCGGACATGGGCGACAAGTTACCGAGCGTGTCGATCGCCTGCACGCCGTAGTAGTACGTGGTCCGTGAATTCACCGTGTTGTCCGTAAACGAAGTATTTTTCGTCGCGCTGACCTGGCTCAAGCCGGAAGGCGAGGTCCCCCGGTAAATCTGGTAGCCGGCAATCGGCAGGCCGCCGGTCGAGGCCGACCAAGTCAGCTTCACCTGCGTGGCCGAGGTCGCCGTGGCCGTCAGCTTGCTGGGCGCCGATGGCAGCGCTAGCGTCGTGACTGCAATGACGTTCGACATCCCGGAACTCAGCCCGCCCGCCACCGCCTCCACCCCGTAATAATAGGTGGTCTGCGGCGTCAGACTGTAGTTGTCGAACGAGGTGGCCGTGCCGGTCAGTTGCTGGATCTGGCTCATGCTCGTCGGAGAGTTCCCGCGGAATACAAGATAGCTGGTAGGAATCACGCTCCCGGCCGAAGCCGACCAGGTCAGGTCGATTTGCTGGGTGGAGACCGCCGTCCCCGCCAGCTTGGTAGGCGGATTCGGAGGCGCCGAATTCGGCGTCTTGACGGCCACGACGGCCGGCTGCGATACATTGAACGCCAGATCGTACGCCTCGATCTGGTAAGTATACGTCGTGTATCCCGAAAGCCCCGTGTCCTGAAATTGTGTTAGTTCAGTGGTGGTGAGCGGCACCCCATTGCGCCACACGTAGTACCCTGCAACACCCACGTTATCCGTGGAGGCGCCCCAGCTCACGTTCACGGCTGACGGACTCACGGCGATGGCTGTGGGGTTGGTGGGAGTCGACGGCGGAATCGTATCCGGGGGTGAGACGATCGACTGGTAATAACTTATCCCCGTGCTGCTATAGCTGCCTTGCTGCATTACCAGAGCCGATTGGGAAACTTCCTGGCTGAATAGCTGACTGGGTAACAGATTCGAAAGGCTGATGCTGTATGTCAGGTAGGCCGAAAGCTCTTGCGTATCGAACGGGTTCATGAAGATCATCTTGGAGTAATTAGCCAGATTCACGATCGTCTGCAGGAACGCTGTGTCCTCCGGTTCCCAAAAGCTGAAGGCCTCACGCGACTCCTGCGTATCCCCGCTCAGCACACCCCATTCACTGTTCCGGACCTTCCGCAGCCAGGTCTGCGACAGCGTCACCGGCTTGCCCGCCGCTTGGGCCATGCTGACGATGGTCAAGGCATTTTGCCAAAAGTTGTCGTTCGTCGGTGGCCCCAACTCGTTGATCGGAAAGATGTGCATGTCGATGAAGTCCAGCGGGACGGTCACACAGGGCTGCGTAGACGAACACTGCTGGTCGGTGAAGCCGGCGATAAACCCCTGAAAGCCCGTTAGCCACGATCCCACGCCAGCGCCTATCTTCATGTTCGGCACCCTCGCCTGCAGAACGCTGCTTGCGGTCTGGTCCAACATGCTTATGGAACCGCTGACAGTGTTAACGTTGGTTTGCCCGGATTGCGTGGCTTCGGTGTCAGGCTCTTCCTGCAGCACGTAGTAATCCGGCTGCATCGTCTGGGCCACGACTTGCGCGGCCTGCGCGCGGGCCGCCTGATATTGGGTCCAGTTCAGAGTCGGGTAAAACGCCGCCACCTGCGGGCCCCATCCGGACCCCAGACCGCTGGGCATCATGCTCTGGCTTTCGACGATGAGCTTGAAGCCCTCCGCTCGCACCGCCGCCGCCACTTGCGCATAAAAACTAACGTATTGCTGATAATCCGTCTGGCTCGAAAAAAACGGCTCGTACAACATGGGAAAACTGACTTCCACGGCAACGGCTTGAACCCCAAGAGCTTTTAGCATCGTAAGGTCGTTCTGTACGGATCGCATGCCGCTCAGTAACTGCGGCCCGTTGTTGGAATTGGCATTCGTCAACTCTCCTGTATAGAGGACCGGATATTTAGATCCGTTCCAAAGACCCTTGAGTGCGGTATTGAAATCGCTGAGGTCACTGTTGAGCGTGTTATAGAGATCCTGATAAACCGGGGGCACCGGCGGCGCTTGACCCCGACAGGAAGGCAAGATGGACAGCATCAGAATCGTCACCAGACAGGGGACAGACTCCGGCAATGCAAAACAGCGTAAGATAGGCTTCATAAAACTCGATGGCGTGTTGCGCGATGGCACGTGACGCGCGAACCCACGCTCACCTGTTCTCGGTTGAGCTAGCCTGAAGAAATTGGCTTTCATTAGAACGGTGTCTCGAGCCATCTGATACTCTCATCGGCCACCGTCGTTGGTTCAGTATAATCGGTTATTAAGATCTTTGACTAATAATGCCCGCCGGATTAACCTTAGGCTACTGCAACGGGTTTATGACACGCTTCGCCTATCTTCATGTGCAGCCCCCGTGAACTGGAAACGCTGCACTTACCCAGTTTCGTTCCCCCGGGCGGTCTGGCCCCAAACAAACCACCCGCATGTCTCGTCGAAGCTGGGAAAACATAACTTTCGTAAGTATCCGCGCGCTGGGCGGACACACCTCAAGCGACACAAACAATCCAAGGACTCACGCGGATAGGTAGCATCCCCTCCCTACCGCGTATTCACAAAGAGATACAGATAGAAACGCTACCATGGAACAGAAGTCGCGGCGTCATGGTACGGCGGTATGCGATGTGCCGTTTATCACTGTACAAAACGGTACACAGCCATAGGCCGTGAGCGGTCTGATCTGCTGAAATAGGGAACTACACCCGGCGCGGCAGGCGACTTAGCTAGCAGCTAGGGAGACTCAGTACATCTCGGGATCTTGCAGGCTGTAGCCGAATGCCCGCACGCGGGGCTCATAGCGCGCGATCCAGTCCTGGACGGAAGCCCTGGTTTCCGGGTTTGTCGCCATTTCCGCCCATTGCGCAAAGTATCTTTGGTTGTGTTCGGTGGTGGCTTCAAATGTGGTTGGATGCGGTTCTACCCCCAAAACCGCATAGATCTTGCTTAACGCAGCGTCCGGCGCGGCGATTAGGGTCTCGTACTTCACCGTTACAGCCCGCTTCAGGTGTTTCTGGTCCGCTTCCGCGATCTCGTGCGCTACCAGCCAGTGTTCGATTAGCGAATCCAGGCTCCGCGTGCTCCATTTAGTCGTTGCTAGCGAAACGGCAACCGGATGCCGCACGATGGTTACGAAATAGGTTTGCGGGAAAGCGCTCTGTAGGAAACGCGTCATCAGAATATTGGGGGTAGATTTCTCTAGCAGATAGCGCTTCGAGAGGTCCCAGTAAGGAAACCAGTCGAGAGCCAGTTGCGCTTTGTTGTCCGGCGTCAGCAACTCGGATTCCTCGGTGAGATGCGCTCCGGGGGAAAAGGCAAAGCTGCCGGGGCCTCCGTAAACGATCCCCGGGGGATAGACCGACTGCAGGAATTGGCCCTCATCCTCCAGGGCCAGCCATTCGGTGGCGACCTGATTGTTCGTGAAGCCGCTCATCGCGGGATGCTCCCGCAACATCCGGAACAGCAAAGTGGTGCCGCTACGATGCAGCCCGCAACAAAACACGAAATGGTGCGCCTGCGCGATCTCGCGAGCCTGTTCCAGACTGAGCGCGCTGGCCGGACCTGTGGTAGGCGTCGTCATCGGTTCCCGGGATTCCCGCTGCATCCTCCATAAAGTAGCACACGTTGCTGAGCCGGAAATGCTTCCGGGAACCGAACCGGCAAGGGGGACGGAGTTTGTGGTGCTCCACCCCCTGCCGGCTCAACCTATAGGAGATCGAATTTACGAACGCTTGCCTAATAAAATTCTAGACGCCTGGCGCCGCTCCGTAAAGAACCGGTCGTACGGTACCGGGTACAGTCCCCGATATAAACCGAACCGAGTTCCCCGCTGGACCCACCGGCATACCAGTCGGCAAGCGGTATCCTGGAATAAAGCAGTGGACTGGACGGCATCTCAAATACAGAGCACTCAGAAATGCGCGAACCTTGCGAACGTCCACTAAACCGCCGATCTTTCGTTTCGGCCTCGCTCGTCTTCCTGGCCGGCACGGCCTGCACCAGCGACGCGCGCAGCGCCAATCATCCCGCGCCAGCCGCCAAACACGACCCCGGACCAGTCCGGCTGGTTGACTTCTCAGATTCCGGAAAGAGAATAGGAATTGTGACCACTGAAAAAGTAATCAAAAACGACGAAGAATGGCAGCGCCAACTCACGCCCCAGCAATTTGCGGTCACCCGCAAAAAGGGTACGGAGCCGGCTTTCACGGGCAAATATTACAACCTGCACGAGAAAGGCCTGTACCGCTGCGTCTGCTGCGGCAACGCCCTGTTCAGCTCGGACACCAAGTTCGAGTCCGGCACCGGCTGGCCGAGCTTCTGGGCCCCCATCGCCAAAGAGAATGTCGCCGAGGAAACCGATACCAGCTATTTCATGACGCGCACCGAAGTGCTCTGCCGCAAGTGCGATGCCCACCTCGGCCACGTCTTCCCCGATGGGCCGGAGCCCACCGGTTTGCGCTACTGCATGAACTCGGCTGCCCTGCACTTCATCAAGGGCGATGCGCCTAAATAAGCGCACCCTGCGCATCCTACCCCTGGGGTCGAATCGGACATAGGGGTGCACGCCCGATGCGAATTACTATCGACGCCGTTCCCCTGCTGGTGCGCAGCGCGGGCGTCAAGAATTACCTGTTCCACTGGATCGTGCACCTGCGGCGCTTGCTGGGCGCTGCACAGGTCCAGCTTTTTCCTATCCTGGACCGCCTGCCGGAGCTGAATCATGAGGGCTCCATCGCGGGTCCGCCAGGAACGCTCGCCCGCCAGGGTCTGCTCTATGCGCTGAACCTATGGCCCAATCACGCCTGGGACTGGATCGGTCCCGCGGCCGACATCTTCCATGCGACAAAGTTGCTAAATCCGCCGCGCCGCCCCCGCCTCACCGCCACCCTGCACGATATGACCTGCTGGCTCCTGCCCGAATTCCACCAGCCCGCCAACGTGGCCGCCGAGAAGCGCTTCGCTGGGCAGATCTGGAAACGGGCCGCCGGCCTGATCGCGGTTTCCGAGAACACCCGCCGCGATGCCGTGCGGGTGCTCGGTTTGAACCCGGACAACATCCGGGTGATCTATCCCGGAGTGCCGGAACCATATTTTCAAGCCACCATTGAGACAGGCGTCGCCACGCGGCAAAGGTATGGACTCTCGCGCCCGTACGTCCTGTACGTAGGAACCGTCGAGCCCCGCAAAAATCTGGATTGCCTGCTGGATGCCTGGCGAACTCTGGCCGCCCCAGTGCGCGACGAGTTCGCGCTGGTATTAGCCGGTCCGGAAGGCTGGCGGTCCGCTGCCACCATGGCCCGGTTGCGGAGCCCCACCGCGGGCGTACACTACCTGGGTTATGTGCCCGAATACGATCTGCCGGATATCACCGCTGGCGCGGCAGTCTTCATTTATCCGTCGCTTTATGAAGGCTTCGGTTTTCCCGTCGCGCAAGCCATGGCGGCCGGCGTGCCCGTAATCACTTCAAATCTATCGTCGCTGCCGGAGGTGACTGGTGGCGCAGCGGCGCTCATCGATCCTCGCAGCCCGGCGGAGATGTGCGCTGCGCTCGACCGCCTGCTCACCTCGGCGGCCACGAGTACCCAATTGGCGGAAGCCGGCAGAGTCCAGGCGCAGCGTTTCCGTTGGGACACCTGCGCCCGCCAGTCGTTGGAGTTTTTCGCGAAGATCGCGGGCCCTGCGTAGCTGCTAGCTTAGCTAGGTCCCCTGGCGAACTCGTCCAGCGCCTCACCCAGACCCAGGCAGGTGCAACAGGAATAGTCCGCGCGCAGCCCGGCACCGCAGCCATAGATAGGATATCCTGATGCCCCAGCGGTGTTTTTCCGTTCGCCGGGGGTCCCATCGAAAAGCAGAGAGCCAGCCTGTGGGAACAGACACAACTTAACGGACTTCCCTGCCCCGCCATGGTATTGCTGTAATTGAACCCTGTGGTCGATTCAGCCCCTGGAGCACCAAACTTTCATCACTTTCATTACTTATGTGTTGACATCACCAGTATTGCCCACTAGGATCGGGAATGTGGGCTGCTAATGAAATGTCGTGTGGAACCATACCTAACATCCCAGGAGGTTGCCGACGTCCTGGGAATTACCAAGCGCACGCTGATGAACTGGCTGCGCACGCAAAAAATCCAGGAGCCGGAGCGCAATCAGATGAACCGCTACCGGCGCTGGACCGCGCAGGATGTAGAGCGTATCCGGCAAACCATCGCGGAGAAAAATAGTGATTAAGCTGGTGATTTCAAACCAACGAGGCGGCGTGGCTAAGACGACCACTGCCACGACGCTGGCGCGGTTGTGGGCCGACCAGGGTCATAAGGTACTGCTGATCGACACCGATCCGCAAGGGTCGGTGGGTATGTCCCTGGGCCTGAAGGCAGACAAGTTCCTGCACCATTTCGTGGTCTACAACCACCTGTTCGAGAGCTGCCTGGTACACGCAGCGCCGAACATCGACGTGCTTTGCAGCAGCCGCGAGACCATCCAGGCGGAGGCTTCTCTGATGGGGGTGCCTGCGCGGGAGATGTCCTTTTCCCTGCTCTTCTCCAGGGTCGACGAGCCTTACGATGTCGTGCTGATCGATGTGGCGCCGTCCATCACGTTGATGCAGACCTGCGCCATGGTTTACGCGCAGCGTGTGCTGATCCCGGTCAGCATGGACACGCTCAGCCTCCAGGGCGCGGGTGCCTGCCTGGAGACCGCGCGCATGATGAACGAACTCTTTCGCGTCAACGTACAGCCGGCGGCCCTTTTGCCGGTCATGGTTGACCGGCGCTTTCAGCACACCGCTGTAATGATGAAATCGCTGGAGGACCTGTCGGCCAAATTCAGCCTTCCGCTGCTGCCGGCGATCCGAACCGACGTGACGGTCTCCAAATGCGGCCGCGCGCGCCAGTTCCTGGCGGATTACGACCCGAAGTGCAAGGCCATGGAAGATTACGAGACTGCGGGAGCGCAACTGTGGGAGCTGCTCAATGAGCGAGCCGACCAAGGAAAATCCGAAAACGTCCAAACGGTCCAGGCGTAAGCCGGCGATGGAACCGCTCGGCTGGGACGAGATTGTCAGCCAGCCGGGGATGGGCGGCTATCTGTCGTTTTTGAATGGCCCGGTTCCCCTGCCCCACCTTGGACGGGCCCCTGCAGTCGAAACGACCCCAGGACCCGTGAGCGGCCCTGTGGTTGTAACACCGGGCGACTTGGCAGCTCCCGATACAAACCCAGGGGCTGGCAGCACCCCGGGGGTTGAATCAATCTCAGCAAGCACCTCGGCTAAAGGGGCTGAAACAACCCCAGGAATCGAACCTGTTGCGACCCCTCTGTCTCCATCACTTGCAGGGCTTGCAGCAACCCCAGGGGTTGGTCAACCTGCTCGGCCCTTCGGCACACTGTCAAGCCCAAAGGTCGAACCAACCCCAGGGACTGCTGGCACTCCTGGTCTCGCCTCGATCTCTGGGTCCGACTCGATTGAAGGAGTTGAAACAACCCCAGTAATCGAAAGCTCTACGACGCATTCAACCGCACCAACAACAGGGCTCGCAACAGCCCCAGGGGTTGATCGCTCGCTCGCCCCCTCGCCCGCTCGCCCGCTCGGTGCCCTATCAGGGCCAGAGCTCGAAACAACCCCAGGGTCTGATAACCGGCCTCATCGCTCCCACAGCAACCCAACCCCTGAGGTCATTTCGATTCCTGCCGTTCCACCGGGCCCCCGCCTGCGCATTCGCAAATGTATTGCCGCGCAGGATGGGCACTCGCTCGGAGAAGAGGTCCTCTATCAGGCACTCTGGAAGACGGCCACGCCGGAATCCGACGAGACTCGCACTATCGTAATCGGCTGGCGGGGTATGTCGCAGATTTGCCGGATGACACCTAAGAACTGCAAAATCAACACCCAGCGGCTCATTCGCAAGCTGGCCTTGGAGGTCCTGTCGCCTTACAACACGCCGGAGTCCATCGGCACCACGTACCGCGTTTACGCGAGCGATGCCATCTTACGGCGGCGGCGCTCAGCGGGACTGGAATGGGTTGTGCGGAGCAGGGGAGTCGAGTTTGTCGACCCCACAACGGGGCAAATGCATTCTGCCCATCTGTGCGGATACGTATCAGAGTAGCCTTAGCTGCTGCAAGCCAAAAAATTCTTGGATTTGCGGACTCCTGTCGCCACTTTCCTAGTTAAGCGTGCACATCTGTGTTGTCGGCGGCATCTTCGATAAGCCGGCGCATTACCGGTCGAAGCATTCCATCTCTCCCGAGACGGTGCTGGCCGCGGGATTGCGCGAGCGCGGTTGGCAGGTAACGGCCTGCGGACACCGCAACCCGCTGCCAACGGGCGACTTCGATGTCGTGCATGTGCACCACTTCGGACGGGCGGCGCTACGCATGGCGCTAAGTCGGAAGCGCGTGCCCTTCGTGTTCACGACCCACGACCCATTTTCGATGAACGGGCTGCCGGTGGGTTGGAAACGGCGGCTGACAGACGCGCTGGTGCTGCGCCGGGCCGATAGAGTGGTGGCGCTTTCCAACGCGGAGCGCAGTTTTCTGCTCCGGCAATATGGGCTACCGCCGAGCTCGGTCGCGGTGATTCCGAACGGCATCGATACCCGCGTGTTCGGTGGCGCCGCGGAGGCGCCGCAGGGCGGGGAACAGCGGCTTCTATTCGCCGGTCAACTGCAAAAGTTCAAAGGGCTGGACTACCTGATCGAGGCGCTGCCGGCGGTGCGCGCCGCCTACCCCTGGGTGAAGTTGCAGGTAGTGTACCAGACAGACGCGCTCCTGAAGCATTACCGGGCGCATACGGCGAGCCTGGGACTGGATGGGAGAGTCGAGTTCGCCGGGCCCAAGACCGCGCGCGAACTCGCGCAACTCTACTCGGCAGCAGCCGTGGTGGTATCGCCGAGTCTGGGCGAGTGCCTCTCCACTGTAGTCCTGGAGGCCATGTGCTGCGGAGCGGCGGTGGTGGCGACCGATGTGGGCAGCATACGGGAACAACTGGACGAAGCCACCGGCGTGATCGTGCCGCCGCGGGATTCCGGCGCGCTGGCGGAGGCCATCTGTGGCTTGCTGGCGGCAGGCGATCTGCGGTGGACCATCGGACAGGCAGCGCGGCGGAAAGCCCGTACGGAATTCACGATCAAGAAGATGATCGACCGTCACGTGCGGCTCTACGAGGAGTTGCTGGGGGCCGATGAGCGCGCCGCATAGTGTAGTGCCCGGCACACCGCTTGCTGACGCGCGCGGCTCCGACAACGCGATTCAGAGCCGTGACCGTCAGGGAGCGGTTGTCAGGAATTACCAGCGGCTGGGCGCCGCAGCCCGCAATATAGGGCTGGTCTTCGGCGGGCAGGCTGCCCTTTCCGCCAGTAAGGTCGCTGCACTGCTGGTTTTGTCGCATCATCTCGCGCCAGCCCGCTTTGCCGAGTGCGCCATCTATGCCAGCAGCAGCCTGGTGGTGGGCAACCTGAGCGAGCTGGGCATCAATATTTCCTGCCTGAAATTCGCAGCCGAGGCTCAGCGCGCGGACTGGCTGCGGACCGTTTCGCGGTTTCTGCTGCTGCGGCTGGCGCTGACAGCCGGGGTGATCGCGGCCGTTTTTCTGCTTGCGCCGCTAGCCAGCGCGAAGCTGCTGCACCATCCGGAATACGCTACGGCGCTACGCCTGGCATGCGGCAGCGCGGCGGTGGCATCGCTCTCCGCCTTCAGCCTGGTGCTGCTGCAGTCGCGGCGCGAGTTCGCGCGCATGGCGAGGCTGAGCGCGGCGGCCGCCATCCTGCAGATCTCGCCGGTGCTCATGCTGCTGCGCTTCCCATCGCAAGGCGTGGCGATCCTGTTCGCCGGAGATTTGCTGAGCCGTTCTTGGATCGTCGCTGCCAACCTGGGGCTGCTGGCAGCGGCGCTAATGGCCGCCCGGACGCCTGGGCCCCGGCCGGCCTGGAAGCCCATCGCCGTCTTTGCCAACTGGATCACGCTTTCCACGCTGATCGGCGCGCTTTACAACTACATTCCGTCGATTGCGCTTTCGCGCTGGGCTACGGTTTCGGCGCTCGGCTCCTACAGCCTAGGTATGTCGCTGGCTGGCGGGTTTGCGCTCCTGCTGAACACCACCAGCACGGTGCTTTTGCCGGACGCCGTGGCGGCCAATACGGTTGCGCGCCGGCTCAGCTACTTGCGCAGCTATCTGCCCGCAGCCGCTCTGATGAGCGCAACCCTGCTGGCCCTGACTTGGCTCGCAGGACCGCTCGCCGCGCGCCTGTTTCCGGCCGCCATGCCGGAAACCGTGCGTGTCTTCCAACTGCTGGCTACGGCGCACCTGGCGCTGCTGGTGGCCAATCCCGTGCAATTCCTGTTGTACGGAGCGGGCCGCCCGCAGTGGTGCACCGCGTCCGACGGCCTGATCACCCTGCTGTTCGGCGGCATGGCGGTGTGGCTCGCGCCAGCATACGGCGCCATCGGCGTGGCCTGGGCGCTCCTCATCGCGCAAACCGGCATCAAGGCGGCGCTGGTGGCGATGGTGGTCCGGCGATGAGACCGGCCCTCATTTTCACGCTTGCCGTGACCGCCGCGGCGGCGCACTACGCCAACGGATCGCCTGCGGGGATGAATGCCTATCTGTTCTTCGGCACGCTGCTCGCGGTCTTCGGTGCCTACAGCCGCGGCATGCACGGGCGGAACTACTGGCTGAGCTTGACAGGGCTGGTGGAAGCCTGGTTCGTTTTCGATTACTGCCTGTATGGAACTGCGCTCGCCGTGTTGGGCCGGAGCAAGGCGCCGCTCGCGGCATCCACGGAAGAAGCCTATTCGCGCGCGTACCTGGTAGGGGCACTGGCGCTGCTGGCTTTCGCATCCGGCGCGCATTTTGCCGGCAGGCGGTCGCCGAGGCCGGAGGCTAAGGGCTGGGGGCTGCACGCTGGAAAACTCGCGCGTCGCGTGTTCCTGTTATTTACGGCGGCCGGCGTGGTAAGCGTCATCGTGCTGCTGCTCGATCCCGAAAGCCGGCAGCAACTCTTCTTCGAGCATGTCGGACTGGCGCCGCGCGAGGGCATGGGCCGGTACACCTCGCTGTTATTCATGCTGCCGACCACCGCCGTGGGGCTCTGGTATTTGTCCAGTCGGAAACGGCCGTATTCGCGCTGGCTGACTATGGCGGGCCTGTTTCTGATTGCGGCCATCCACC
The DNA here is from genome assembly GCA_049514955.1 of Bryobacteraceae bacterium. Taxonomy (GTDB): domain Bacteria; phylum Acidobacteriota; class Terriglobia; order Bryobacterales; family Bryobacteraceae; genus Bog-159. The sequence continues at coordinate 29,579 of JBEKUO010000001.1, forward strand.
TGGGTTATGGCAGGCGCCTGATGTGGGCGGGCACCATGCTCCTGATCCTCCATTTATGCAAGGTGCGCGGCATTTTCACGCTGCGGGCGCGCTACCTAGCGGTCGCGTTGCCGCTGCTTATCCTCGTGTCGGTTTGGATGGAAGCCAGCAAGAACCTGGGATGGTACACCGCCACGGAAAGCATCCAGATTTCCCGACTGGCCGACGGCAACAAGGTTTTTGACATGGTGGACAACTCGGTGGGCCGCTTCGATACTACGGCGGCGTTGATCGCCAATCGCGAAACGTTGCCCTATTACTACGGCGAGACGTTCCTGATGGCGCCCCTGCAGGTGCTGCCGGTGTCGGCGGGATTCGAACGTTCGCGCGGCGTGCGCGAAGAGTTGGGCGAATTGATCTACGGCGCCTTCGGGCAAGGGCTGGTATCGCAGGAGGCTTCGCTCGTTGGCGAACTGTACGCCAATTTCAGTTACGTCGGGGTGATGGCGGGGTTTTTGGTGGTGGGGTTCGGAGCGGCATTTCTGGACGCGCGCTGCCATCACAGCCGCCATCCGCTGGTGGCTATGGGCTACGGATTGTGTTTGTTTCGCGCCATCCATCAATTGGCGACGGCATCTACGTCCTGGTTTCCACTCACGTTTCTGGCGTTTCTGCCGTGGCTGTGTACGGCCGCCGCAGTCCGGCTGGCCAGGAGGCCTCTGTGATTGTCCACGTAGGTCCATCGAATCTTCGGCTACCGGCGCGGCTCGGCGGGGCAGTGGAACGGCGCATGATGGAACTGGCCGAAGCGCAAGCTCGCGGCGGTGAGCGGGTCGTCGTTTACTCGACGGGCGCGGAAACAGGTTGGCGGGACTACCACGGCGTGCGCATCCGGTATCTGGCCGGCCCCCGCGCGGAGTTTGCCCTGCGCTTCGTGTACGACGCCGCGCGCGGTCCGGAGGGCGTCCGGCCCCGGGTGGTCCACGTGCATAATCGCGCAGAGATCTCTTGGCTGGCAAAGACGGTGGGACTGGGTCCCACGCTGCTGAGTTGCGATTACCACTTCGAGCCATGGCGCCGCTCTCCGCGCTTCCGCCCCATCAGCAAGGCGGTCTGGCGGCGGTGCTTGCTGGCTGCCCACCGCATCGCGCCGGTTTCGGCCTACTGTCTCCGGGTCCATCGGGATTATTGGGATCTGCCCGACAGCAAGTTCGTGCTGATCGCAAATGGCGTGGATTGCGCCCGCTTTCATCCGGACGCGGCCCTACGTGCCGAGTGGCGGGAACGCCTGGCGCTGGACGGGCGCCCTGCCATCCTGTACGTGGGCAGATTGTGCGAGCAGAAAGGCACCGACCTGCTGATCGCGGCGTATCGCATGCTGAAGCAGCCGGCCACTCTGGTAGCCGTGGGCCCCTGCGAGTTGTTCGGTAAGACGCAGCCTAGCGCTCTGGCAGCCGAATTCCGGGAAGCAGGTGGCATCTATCTGCCGCCGCTGGACGATGCCGATATGCCGGGGATCTACAACGCCTGCGACATGTTCGTGATGCCTACGCGGGAACTGGAAATGTTCGGCATGGCGGCAGTGGAGGCGCAGGCCTGTGGCAAGCCGGTGGTGGCGAGCGATCACGGCGGGCTGCGCGAGACCGTGCCGGAGTCGGCCGGAATGCGTTTCCGCACCGGAGACGCCGCGGACCTGGCGGACCGGCTGGAGACTCTGCTCGGTCGTCCCGATCTGCTGGATACGCTCGGCGCTGGCGCTCGTGAAAATGCCTCGCGCTACGACTGGCCGCGCATCGCCGAGTGTTGCGAGGAGGCCTACGCCGCGTTATGAGCATACCGCTGGTGAGCATCGCCATGCCGTTTTACAATGCCCAGCACACAATCGGCGCCGCCATACGGTCGATCCTGCTGCAGAGCTATGCGAATTGGGAATTGCTGCTGTGCGATGACGGCTCCACGGATGCGAGTTGCGCGATTGCGCGCTCGTTCGGCGATCCGCGCATCGTGGTGTGGGGCGACCGGCGCCGGCTGCAACTCGGCGCCCGCTTGAACGAGTGTATCGAGCGCGCCGCGGGCGAGTACGTCGCGCGCATGGACGCCGACGACATTGCCTATCCGCGGCGCTTGCAGAAGCAAGTGCGTTTTCTCGAAGATCATCCGGGAGTAGACCTGACCGGGGGATGGGCAGTACTGTTCTCGGATCGCGGCACGCCGGTCGGCAAGCGCACCGATCCCACAGCGCATGGCGACATCGCGCGCCGGCCGCTCTATTCCTTCAAGCTGATCCACCCCACCTTCATGGGGAAAACATCCTGGTTCCGGCGCTATGGGTATCGCGCCGATGCCATACGCTGCGAGGATCACGATCTGCTGTTTCGGGCCCACGCGGGCAGCCGCTACGCCAACATGCCGGAAATCGTGCTCGGCTACCGGGAGGGCGCCATCGATCTGCGTAAGCGGCTGCGCTCGCGCTGGATGTGGTACCGTTGCGCCGGTCGCTACCTGAATGCCGCCGGGCGGCTGCGGGTGGGCGCCGTCGAGTTGCTGAAGAGCAGCCGCGATGCCTTGGCCGTGGCCGCGGGGGCCGATACCGCGTGGCTGCGATCGCGCGCCACGGCGCTCACCGAGGAGGAATTGCGGGAATGGCGGCAGGTATGGGCCTCGGTATCATGACCGCTGGTGTAATGAGCACGGCCAGGGTTTGTCCAGCCACGGTGTGGCCCGCGCCGGATTACAACACGGTGGCGGCCAGCGTGCGCGATCTGTTCCGCTTTCTCGGCCTGGACGCGCATAATCCCCTGGGCCGGTGGATCCAGCCCGGCATGACCGTAGTCATCAAGCCCAACTGGGTGAAGCATGAGTTCGGAGCAACGGAAGGTTGCCACGTGCTTTACACGCATGCATCGCTGCTACGCGTGCTGATCGATGCGGCGCTGGCGGCGGTGGGTCGGAATGGGCGCGTCTACGTGGCCGACGCGCCGCTGCAAGGCTGCCATTTCGCCCGCTTTCGCCGGCAGAGTGGGCTCGCCGAACTAGAGGAGCGCTACGCGCGCGCTCCGGTCGCGTTTCTCGATCTGCGGCAACAGTGGGCCGAAATCGACGATGCCAGCAGTTTCGTGCGCGGCGTGCATGCGCTCGCGGGCGATCCCCAGGGCTATTCGCTGGTGGATCTGGGCGCACGCAGCCGCCTCGCGTGCTTCGGCGTAAATGCGCGCTTCGGGGTGACCGATTATCGCGCCGAAACCACCAACGGCCATCACCGCGCGAGCCAGCACCGTTATTTGGTGAGCAATACCGTGTTGAGCGCCGATGTGATCCTAAACGTTCCCAAGCTCAAGACTCACATGAAAACCGGCATGACCGGCGCGCTCAAGAATTTCGTGGGCATCATCGGGTCCAAGGATTTTCTGCCGCACTTTCGCGCGGGTTCTCCGAGGAGTGGCGGAGATGAGTACCCGGACAGGAACTGGGCCAGCCGGGCGGCCAGTCCTGTCCGGGAGCTTCTGCAGACGCGCGCGCCTTTGTGGCTTTGGAAGTTGGCACGGGCGGGCGCGCAGGCAGCGTCGTCGCCGGTGATTCATGGCGGCGGATGGCATGGCAACGATACGCTGTGGCGCACGGTCCACGACCTGGTGGCTATTGCCCGCAATTACGGCGTGGACGGCACGCGCCGGGACCGGCCCCGCACCATCCTGACGCTGGTGGATGCCATTGTGGCGGGCGAAGATTGCGGGCCGCTGAAGCCGCGCCCCAAGCCGTGCGGGCTGCTGGTGTGGGGAGAAGATCCCGGCGTGGTCGACGTCACCTGCGCCACGCTGATGGGTTTCGACTGGCGCCGCATTCCCCTGCTCAGCCATCTGTGCGATGCCCAGGCGCGGGCTTTCAGCGACTTTGCCGGCGAGTTGGCATTTCACGCGCCGGCGCCGGGATTGGAGGACTTTGTACGGAGTGGCGGCGGGCAGTTCGCCTCGCCGGTCGGCTGGGCAGGGGAGATAGAGCAGCGCCAAAGGAGTAAACTTTAAGTGCATGGCGACCTCGACCAGCGTTCCCGTGGAAGAGTATCTGCGGACCACCTACCATCCGGATATGGATTACGTGGATGGAGAGCTTGTGGAGCGGCACGTGGGTGAACGTAGGCACAGCCGCTTGCAGATACTATGCGTGCTGCTGCTTGGCCCCCGCGAGCGGGAGCGCGGTTTCCACGTTTTTACCGAACAGCGATTGCGCGTGTTAGGCACGAAACACAGGTATCGCATCCCGGATGTGTGCGTGATGGCGCTGCCTTATCGGTCGGAGCCAGTCCTGACCACTCCGCCCCACCTGGCAATCGAAATCCTATCTCCAGAGGACGAGACGGCTGACATTCTTGCGAAAGTGGCTGACTTCCTGCGGTTTGGCATTCCCCACATCTGGATCGTGGATCCGTACAAGCGCACTTTGCAGGAAGCCGACCGCGAAGGCATCCGCTATCGTACCGACTTGGTGGTCGAGACCGAGTTGGTTGGGCGCATCGACTTCAAGGAACTGTTCTCGCAACTTGAGGAACCCACCGAGTGATGGCGTTGGCACCTGCCCTCACTCTGTCCTCCATTTGTCGATAGTTGCAAAGCGCCCTCATCTCTCTACGCCGCGCACCTTACCGTTCGAAGGGCTCTTTCGCGAATTCCAGGCTTCGGACATCCTGGTCCTGCGGAACTCTGTGCAACAGCCTGTTGCACAATTCGGAAGATTCTCCGCAGCTAGATATTATGGCATCGCGAAATTATGCAGTAGCCGGCTGCACAATTGCTCTTCCCTCCAATCTTTGGCAAGACTTGGCACGGAGAGAAGCCCCGCATTTCCGGAACCGCCGCCTTCGGGTCGGCGGGAAGACGGTCGATTATCTTAGCGCCGCAAGCCCTCCGTACACCTGCCGCGTCAGGATTTCGCGGGCCTACTTGCCAATACAGCGGACCAGCTCGTAGACGGCCACCGCACCCCTGAAAAAAGTCCGCACGTTTCAGAGATAAAGTACCGATCCTCTGCCACCATCTGATTTCAACGCTTCCGCATTGCAAATGGCGCACAGAGCCTATTCCCGGCTACCCATCGCGCTGCAGCACGTTTGCGCCACGGCCCAAGGCGCTCGGTATTACCACTGGCGTTATGGGGGGATATTTCGAAAGTACTTGGCATACCTCAAACAGACCGAACAAATCCCCGCGGCACAGATGCGTGACAGGCAAGCGGCCGAGCTCGACCGGCTGCTGCGTTTCGCTGTCACGCACGTGCCGCACTACCGCAAAAATGGCACAGATGCGCTCACGCAAAAGGACCAGATCCGCGAGCGGCCCGAAGATTTTCTCGCCGATACATACCCGCGCCGGGCGCTGATCCCCTGGCACACCAGCGGCACCACGGGGAAACCGCTCACCATCTTCTACAGCCGCGAGGCCATGAAAAAGATGTGGGCCTTCGTGGAGCTGTACCGGAACCAAGCGGGCGTCACCAAAGACGACCGGCGAGGCCAATTCACCGGCAAGCTGATCGTACCGCCGGAGCAGTCCGCATCGCAAAAGATCTTCTGGCGGCGCGACCTGGCCAACCACACGCTGCTGCTTTCGAGCGTTCACCTGCTGCCGGAAAATCTGCCGCACTACGCCGCGGCGCTGGAGCGTCTCCGGCCGGTGTATCTGTGTGGCTATCCATCGTCGATATACGTGCTGGCGCAATTCTACCGGCAGTCGGGCCGAACCGCCCTGGGGGCCGCGCCGCACCTCAAGGCAGTGCTCACATCCGCGGAAACGCTCCTGGAGCACCAGCGGATCGCCATCGAAGAGACCTTCGCCACGCGCGTCTTTGACCAGTACGGGCAGGCGGAGATGCAAAGCTTCTGGTACGAGTGCGAAGCCGGCCGCATGCACGCGCATCCGCTCGCCGGTGTTACCGAGATCCTGCGGCCGGACGGCACTGCGGCGGCGCCGGGCGAGCTGGGCGAAGTCGTGTTGACGGGCTTCGTCAATTACGCCATGCCGCTCGTACGATACCGCGTGGGCGACACCGCCTGCTGGGCCGCCGAGCCCTGCCCCTGCGGCCGGGCAATGCCGGTCATCGAGGAAATCGGCGGACGGCTCGACGATCTCGTATTCACGCGCGAGCGCGGTTTTCTGGGGCGCCTCGATCCGGTATTGAAGGGCGTCCGCAACATTGTCGAGAGCCAGCTCGAGCAGGAATCGCTGGATGTGTTACGCGTACGCTTCGTGCCCGCGCTGCACTTCACCGCGGAAGACCTGCGGATGCTGGAAACCAACCTCCGCGCCCGAGTGGGGCGGAGCATACACCTGGAGTTCGAGTGTACCGCTCGCATTCCGCGCACGGCGAACGGGAAGTTCCGCTTTGCAATTTCGCGGCTGGACCACGCAGCCATCCCAAAGTCGTGCGCGTCATCACGCGGCTGAATATAGGCGGCCCGGCGATTCACACGTTGCTCCTGACGCGGGATTTGGCCGCGCTCGGATATCGCACCGTTTTGGTTGCGGGAAGCTGCGAAGCCGAAGACGGCGACATGCGGTACCTGGTGCGCGACGACGACCCCCTGTGCTGGGTGACGGACCTGTCGCGCTCCGTGCGGCCGTGGCGCAACCTGAAAGCGCTGTGGCGATTGTGGCGGCTGATGCGGCGTGAGCTGCCCGATATCGTGCACACCCATACGGCCATGGCCGGCTGCTTGGGCCGCCTGGCCGCCGTGCTCAGCGGCGCGCCGATTATCATCCACACGTTTCATGGAAACAGTCTCAACGAGTATTTTTCGCGCTTTCAGGCGGGCGCGTTCCGGCGCATCGAGCAGCTATTGGCGCGATTCACGGATGTGCTGTGCGTAGTCTCGCCGCAACAGGCCAAAGAGTTGAGCGAGGAGTTTCACATCGCGCCGCCTGACAAATTCCGCGTAGTGCCCCTCGGCCTGGAGTTGCAGCCCTTTTTCGACCTGCCCCCGCCGGCGCCTCGCCCCGGCCCGCTGACGGTAGGATGGTTCGGCCGGCTAGTTCCGGTGAAAAACGTACCGCTGCTCCTCGCAACCATAGAAGAGGCGCTGCGCCGCGACGAAAATTTGCGATTTGTGATCGCCGGAGACGGGCCGGACCGCGGTGCCCTGGAGAGTGTTGCCGGTCTCTACGGCGGGCGCGTGGAATGGCTCGGCTGGCAACGGGACATCCTGCCGGTGCTGGCCCGCTGCCATGTGGTGCTGCAGACTTCGCGGAATGAAGGCACGCCGGTGGCGCTCATTCAGGGGATGGCCGCGGCACGGCCGTTCGTATCGACGGCTGTGGGCGGAGTGGTGGACATGGTCTCCGGTGCCGTCGAGCGCTCCAGCGACGGCGCGCGCTGGTACGCCAACGGCGTCCTGGCCGAGCCGAATGCCGCGGCGCTAGCCGGAGCGCTGGCAGCTCTGGCACAAGACCGGCTCCGGCTGGCGCGAATGGGATGCGAAGGGCGGGCCTTCGCCTACAGCCGGCATCGCAAGGAACTGCTTGTCGGAAACGTAGATGCACTGTACCGCGAGCTGATACGCAAGAAGTTGAATCCATCGATTTAACCAGACCTGAAACTACTATTTCTTGAGATAAGCGGCGGGCTGCCTCGCACCAATATTTTCTCAGTGCTTCTGCAACCGCATCTCTGTCCATCTGTGTTCATCTGTGGTTCCACACGGCTTAAGGGAGAATTATGAACGTACTGATTACCGGCGGGGCCGGTTTTATCGGATCGCACCTCGCGGAACGGTGCCTAGCCGAGGGATGGAGGGTCTCCATCGTCGACGATCTCTCGACCGGCTCGTTCGAGAATATCGCGCACTTGAAGGCCAAACCAAACTTCTCCTATACGATCGATTCGATTTTTCATGAGCCGGTGGTCGCCGAGCTGGTGGACTGTGCGGACGCGGTGTTTCATCTGGCTGCGGCTGTAGGCGTGAAGAGAATCGTGAACGACCCTGTGGGCACGATCGAGACGAACGTACACGGCATGGAGGTGGTTCTCCGGTGCGCCGCCAAGAAAGGCAAGCGGGTGATGTTCGCGTCCACTTCCGAAGTCTATGGCAAAAGCACGGACCTGCCATTCCGCGAAGACGGTGACCTGGTGTTCGGCCCCACGGATATCGGGCGTTGGAGTTATGCCTGCTCGAAGGCCCTTGATGAATTTCGGGCGCTGGCCTACTGGGGGCAGAAGATGTTGCCGGTGGCTATTGTGCGACTGTTCAACACCGTAGGCCCGCGGCAGACCGGCCGCTACGGCATGGTGCTGCCGACGTTCGTGCGCCAGGCCCTGCACGGCGACCCTTTGACCGTCCACGACACCGGTGAGCAACGCCGCTGTTTTTCATATGTGGGCGATGTGGTCGAGGCGCTCGTACGTATCGCGCAAACACCGAAAGCCGTCGGTGAGGTCATCAACATCGGCAGCGATCGAGAGGTGAGCATCAACGAGCTGGCCGCGCTCGTTAAGGAGATCACCGGCTCCCCGTCGGCGGTGGAGCACATGTCTTACGAGCAGGCCTACGGCCCGCGATTCGAAGACATGCCGCGGCGCGTTCCATGTCTTGAGAAGCTGGAGCGCCTGGTGCATTATCGCCCGGCGACTCCGCTTGAAACCATCGTGCGGCGCGTGGTGGATTACGAATGGGTCAGGATGCCGAGGCGCGCCCTCGCCGCCGTAGTGTAGAGATGCCGATCCTTCTGACAGGTTTGCTTTCGGCGCTGCTCACGTGGCTGCAAATCCGGATGAACTCCCGGCTGGGGCTCACGGCCGCGCCACGGGCGGACCGCTGGCATGCCCTCCCTACGCCTTCGAGCGGAGGCTTGGCGATTTTTCTGAGCTGCGCGGCCGCCTACTGGCTGGCCTGTCCAGGACGATATCCACGAATCGCGCTGGCGGCGGCCGCGCTGTGGATCTTCGGATTTCTAGACGACCGGCTGGGCCTGCGTCCGGCACTGAAGCTCGCGGCACAGGTGGCCGCCGCTGGGTTCGTGGTCCTGGGTGGCGTAGTATTTCCCCTCACCTCGTGGCACTTGCCCAACGTCGCGCTCAGCATGTTCTGGATCGTGATGATTACGAATGCCTTCAACCTGATCGACAACATGGATGGGCTATGCGCTGGAGTAGTCATCGTCATTTGCCTGTTCCGCTTCTGGCTGCTCGCCGCGGACGGGCACCTCGCCGACGCAAACCTGTGCGTAATGCTGGCCGCGGCGTTCGCCGGCTTTCTTCTTTTCAACTACCATCCGGCGCGGATCTTCATGGGCGATTGCGGCAGCCTGCCGGTGGGTTTCGCGTTGGGCGCATTGACGCTGGCCGGCCCGGCGCCGCCTAAAGGGCTCGTGATGGCGGGATTCTTTTACCCGGCGCTGACGTTTACCTATCCGATTTTCGACACGGCGCTGGTTTCAATTTTGCGCAAGCTCGCCGGGCGGCCGATTTCGGTGGGCGGCCGCGACCACAGCTCGCATCGGCTCGCCTCGCTCGGGCTCGATCAGCGCCAGGTCGTCTGGATTTTGTGGCTGCTGACGGCCTTCGGCGCCAGCCTTGGTCTAACGATTCACTGGAGGCCGGGAGCGCTGTTCGCCGCCGGAGCGCTGCTGGCAGGTCTGCTGGGACTGTTCGGGGGGTTTCTGGCGACACGGCCGGGATACCCGCTACCGCGGTGGGCCACGGCCTGGGTGCAACGGCTGGCAATGCTCTCCCGGCAACCAGATTTGCCGGGGATTTGAGTCATCCATGGCCAAAGCCCCCATCAGCTCCGCAACCGGGAATCTGCCCGTACCCGCTGAAGTCATTGAACGGCGGATCTACCTCATCCGCGGCCAGAAGGTCATGCTCGACAGTGATCTCGCTGAACTCTACCAGGTACTCACGAAGAACTTGAACCTGGCGGTGCGCCGCAACCTCGACCGCTTCCCTGAAGACTTCATGTTCCAGCTCACCCAGGACGAGTTCCAAAACTTGAGGTTGCAATCTGCAACCTCAAGTTCAGGCTACGGCGGCCGTCGCTACTTGCCTTATGCATTCACCGAGCACGGCGTGGCCATGCTGTCTTCGGTTCTGAGCAGTAAGCAGGCCGTACAGATGAACATCGTCATCATCCGCGCGTTCGTCAAGCTCCGCGAGGTTCTTGCCACGCACAAAGACCTCGCCGCTCGAATGGAAAAGCTGGAAGCCGCCCAGAAGCAGCACGGCTCGATCATTGCCGTTGTAGTTGAAGAGATCAAAAAGCTAAAACAGCCATCTCCGACTCCTCCAAAACGACGCATCGGCTTTACCATTGATGACCCGAAGGCCTAATCACTCCCCCGTCGTCCGCTTCTCAAACGCCTCATAATCGTTCGCGATCGCCTGCGCCAGGGCGAACAGCTTGCTTAGCAACTCCTCCGACGACCGGAACTGAATATGCAACTCCCCGGGACTCAGGCCGATGCCTGCCGGCAGGTCCGGCAATCGTTGGCTCAACACCTCCGGCTCCACCGGGATGGCCACCCGCGCCCCTGCCTGCAAGCGGCGGATGGCATCCAGCCGCTCCGCCAAGCGCTCCTTGCGGCGCCACTCCATTTTGAAATCCGGGCTGTCGCGGATCTGCTCCAACTGCGCCACCAGCTTCGGACGGTCGATCAAGAACGTCCGGCCCGCCTGGTAACCGCCGAAGAAGTGAATCAGGTCAATGGCGCGCCGCCGCCGCAGGCGGAACAGCCGCTCGCAGACTGCGCGATCCACCACCGGCACATCCAGCGTTCGCAATTCTTCCAGGATCTCGGGGACGCGCAGCAGCCATTGCGCTTTAGCAGGCATTTCGCAGGCCTATCCGCGTAGCCAGCCCTGCTTCTGCCAGGCCGCCTCGGCGGTGTCCAGCAGCATGTGGTGGATTTCGATCCAGAAACCGCCCGGCTCGACATTCAGCACCTCGCCCAGCAGCAGTTGGCCCTCCCATTCCAGGCGTACAGCGCCGTCCTTCTTGACCGGTAATGCCGCGGCCAGGCGGAGGCGTTTGCCGGAAAGTTCCACGATGCGCGCGGACCCGGCACATGCCCCGTCGCCTAACACGTGCAGTTCGACGAGTTGATCCCGCTTCCAATTCAGTTCGCGCATTGCCCTTCCGTGCCAGTGTACTATGCGTACAGGACGATGTTTACATTTCTCAAGAGCCTGTTTTCCACGCGTATCCTCAGCCTCATCGTTCCGGAAACGATTCTTATTTTCTCCTGCTATATTCTGGCCGCCTATTGGTCCGGAGGCGTGGACCCTTCCGTATTTCTGCTGTACGACAATGGGCTGCTGCAGATCGCCCTGGTGGTGGCGGGCGTGCTCGCCGGACTGCAACTCAACAAGCTGTACGTACAGGTAGGCGTGCGCTCGAAGATACTGCTCCTGCAGCAAATCTGCCTGACGATGGGCGTGACCTTCCTGTTGGAATCGCTGCTGAGCTATCTGCGGAACCCGGGGCTGGTGCTGGCGCCGGCGATCATGCTGGTCGGCAGCGGCTTGGCCTTGGTGGTGTTGTTCGTCTGGCGCGTGTTCTACAGCGCGGTGCTGTGGAAGAGCTTCGGGACCAAACGGGTGCTCTTTTATGGGACGAATACGGCCGTGATGGAAACCAGCCGTAGCCTAACCGCACATCCCGAGTTGGGCCTTTCGACGATCGGCTACATCGACGAGGAACGGGCTGCCGGCACGCCGCTCCACGGAGCGCCCGTGCTGGGCTCTGCCGCGGACTTCGCGCGGGTGGTTTCCGAGGCGCATCCGGACCGTATCGTCGTGGGCGTTACCGAACGCCGCCAGAACATGCCGTGGCGCGAGCTCTTGGACTTGCAGTTCCGCGGCATTGAAATCCAGCCCGTGGGGGAGTTGTACGAAACGGCTTGCGAGCGCGTGTGCCTGGCGGAGTTGCTGCCCTCGCAACTGATCTTCTCCGACGAACTGGGGGCCCGTCGCGGCGCCATCGCGTTGCAGGCCATCTACTCGAACATAGTGGCGCTGGCCGGCTTGGCATTGCTGGCGTCGCTGGCGCTGCCGATCGCCGCGGCAGTGAAGTTGTCTTCACGCGGCCCGGTCCTGGAGGGGCATGCACGACTGGGGCTGAACATGGTCCCGTTCACGCTTTACCGCTTCCGCAGCCGGCGCGCGGACGGCAGCCCCACGCCAGTCGGCCGATGGCTGCGTCGCCTGCATCTGGACGGGCTGCCCCAACTGCTGAACGTGATCCGTGGCGAGATGTCCCTGCTGGGGCCGCGGCCCCATCGTCCAGAATTCATCCCGGAGTTGCTGCGGCAGATGCCATTTTACGGGCAGCGGCATGCGGTGCGACCCGGTATCCTGGGCTGGAGCCAGCTCAACTGCGACTATGGCCGGCTACGCGACGCGCGGGAATCGCTGGAGTACGACCTGTATTACATCAAGCATGTTTCTCCGGCGCTGGACGCGTACATCCTCCTGCATAGCTTGATGGAAATGCCCTTCCGGGAAGCATAGCTCTCAGGCCGAATCTACGACTTTCCCACCGCTCCAACGATGAAGTCCACTTCCTGACCCGGCTGCGCGCTGCTTGGCGCAAAATTGTAATTCGGGCCGCTCATCAGGCGGATGTGGAAGGCATGCCGGGCCCTTCCGGCCTGGAACATTCCGGTCTTGTTCCTTTTCGCGTCTTTTACCGCGGTGGTGCTGAAGGTGTGCACGCCATCGTTGGCCTTGAAACTGGCCTTCCCCCGGGAGACGCTCAGCCATCCTTGGCAAGTAGTAATAAAGTTGTCACTATGATCGTGATACACCAAAAAACTCGCCACTCCGCCCTTGTCAAGCGCGGCACGATAGTTGATAAATGCATCTGCCGGTTGATTCAGGTAGTAGAGCTCGATTTTGGCGAGTGCGTTGTAAGCCTGCCAGCGCGACGGATTCGCCTGAATCGCGCTGTTCAGCAGTGTCTGCGCGTCGGTATATAGGACGTTGTTGATCTTCACCTCCGCCTGCCTGAGCAGCTCGTCGTAGCTCGTAACAACTGGCGCGGGTGGCGGCACGACCGGCGCGGGCGCAGGCTCGACCGGCGCGGGCGCAGGCGTAACGGCGACCACCGGCGCTGGTGCCGGCGGCGCCGGTTTCTCCACTGTTACCGGCTGTGGCTCCGGCGCCACCGGATTCTCCGCCTGCGCCTCGAGCGCGCGCTGGCGCTCCTCGTCGCTTTGCGGAATGCCTGCCGCTTGGGTCGGCCACTGTGTGGACCCTGCGGCCGGCGTAGGGCTCGTAGCCCCTGGCGCAGGGGTCGTGGAACCCGACTCAGGGGTTGTAGAACTTGCCGTGGTTGTCGGCCGGTGCCTATGACGGTACCAGTAGATAGAGCCGCCGGTGGCTGCCAGCGCGACGATTGCAATCAGAAGCGCGAGGACCAACCACTTCGGCAACGTCCGGCGGACGCGTGGCGGCGGTGGCGGCGCCACAGGCGCTGCGGGGACAGGGCCGGCTATGACCTGCGGCGCTGGCGGCCCTGGCGGTGGAACAACAGCCGGTGGCTGAGCGGGGGCCACTGGTGCCAGTATCAGCGTCTCAACCAGTGTCCGCCGGGTCTCATCCAATGCCCGCGTCTCACTCAGAACAGTTACCGGCGCAGGACGAGGGACGGGGAGATTGCCCGTAAGGGCGCTCTTGAAATCCTCCATCGATTGGAATCGGTCGCCGGCGCGCACGGCCAGCCCCTTCATCAATGCGATCTCCGCGGAAGCCGGAATGCTGACTCCCAGTTGGGAGGGGCTTTCCAGCGTGTCCGCAGCCAGCCTGTCGATCGAAGCTGGCGGGACCTTCCCGGTGACGGCGCGATAGAGCGTGGCGGCAGTGGCATACACGTCGGTCCATGGGCCTTGAATGCCGTTCGACCGGTACTGCTCTTCCGGAGAGTATCCCCCTCTCATGATCACCGAGAGGTTCCGGCTCCTTTGGCTGAGCGCATTGCGCGCCGCGCCAAAATCGATCAGCTTCACTTTGCCCGTCCTGGGGATGTAGATGTTGTCCGGGCTGACGTCGCGATGCAGGATGTTCTCGGCGTGCACGGCGCTCAAGGCGTCCATCACCGGCAGCATGATACGGAGCGCCTCCTCGAAAGGGATCGTTCCGCCGCGGCGGCGCAGAAGCTCCTCGAATGTCATGCCCTCGAGGTACTCCATCACCAGGTAAGCCGTACCGTTATCGCGGAAAACGGTGTCGACCGCCACGATATTGGGGTGATTGCACTTCTTCAGCACGCGCGCCTACTCGAGGAAGCGCTCCAGTCCCCATTCGTACTCCGGCTTGGTTATGTCGGAGAACGGCAGGACTTTGCTTTGCCCCGTGCGGCCGGCAATGCCATTCGGCATGTACTCTTTTATGGCGAGGCGCGTTTGCAGGCCGATATCCCAGGCCAGATAGGTGATGCCAAAGCCGCCGTGGCCGAGCGCGCGCCCGATCACGTATTGATCGCGCAAAACCGTGCGCGGCGGCAGCATCAGGGTGTTGCTGACAGTGGGATGGAAGGGTGACCCACACTTGGGGCAGATCGTGCTGCCGGAATCGTCTTCCAGGCAACTGACGCACATGGTTTCGAGATTCATAATCCGTTCTCCATTATGTGTCGTTAGTGCTTCTTGGGCGGGGCTTTCGGCGGAGGCGCGGGCGCGCGTTGCGGCTGCGTGTGCTGCTGCGGCTGCATGCGCTGCTGCGGCTGCGTGCGCTGTGGTTGGGTCTGCGTCCGCTGCGGTTGGGTCTGCGTCCGCTGTGGTTGGGTCTGCGTCCGCTGTTGCTGATTCTGCGTGTGCTGCGGCTGGGTCTGGGTCCGCTGTTGCTGATTCTGCGTGTGCTGCGGCTGGGTCTGCGTCCGCTGCTGTTGGTTCTGCGTGTGCTGTGGCTGAGTCTGCGTGTGCTGCGGCTGGGTCTGCGTCCGCTGCTGTTGATTCTGCGTGTGCTGTGGCTGGGTCTGCGTCCGCTGCGGCTGAGTCTGCGTGCGCTGTTGCTGATTCTGTGTGCGCTGCGGCTGCGTCTGGGTCCGCTGTTGCTGATTCTGCGTGCGTTGTGGCTGGGTCTGCGTCCGCTGCTGCGTCTGTGTGCGCGGCGCAGAAGACGTGGGCCGCGTCGAAGGCGTCCGGTTCGCCACAACATTACGGCTCGCGATCTTAGACGGCGCGCCGTGCGCCGATCCGTGCGGCCCCAGACGCGCCTCCTTCGTAGGCTCCACATTGGACCGCGGGCCCACTTTCGCCTTCGCGTTGGCCGCCGCCGGAACGTGCACAGAGTCCTTGCCGACCGGGTGTCCACTCGCGACGTCGCTGCGCCGCGCAGCGGTCAGGGCCGATGCGCGGTTCATATAGTGCTGCCGCGCCGCATCCGGGTGGGCCAGCACTTTGCGATCCACGGGCACCGCGTTGGTTGCGTTGACCTGCTCCAGGTACCCGGCGCTTACGGTGTACGCCGGCACCCACACTTCGCCGGGGCCTAGCGGGAACCAGCCGAGCACCGCGTCGGCCAGTACGACGCCCGCTCCAAAATCGGCGAATGCCACCAGTGCGGGTGCGTAGTAGGGGCGAATTACGAACACCCCGGGAGTCTCGGGCTTCCCGGGAGTCCAGCCCCAGGCGCCGTCAACCTGCACCCAACGCCCGAAATGAAACGGCGCGTAACCCCAGGGCGCGTCGTCCACCCAGGTCCAGCCCCACGGATCCACAAAGACCCAATGGCCCACGCGGTACGGGGCCCATTGCGCATCTACGTTGGGAAACCAAACCGGGCCGTACGGGTCGACGGTGCGCCAATTGCCATTGGCATCCAGATCGGCGTAGCCGGGGATGTCGCGCGAAATGTTTGTCGCCGTGGCCGACGAGTCCTCGCGCCCGTCCCGTTCGATGCACCAGGCGTCAAACGGATCGGTGGCGGGCGCGTCGAGCGGTTCGGTATTCGCAGCGGTCACCCGCACCTGCTTGCCCTCGGCGACCGGCGTAATCTGGCCGCCGGCGTTGATCTCGGCGTCGCCCATCCGCACCGTGACCAGAGTGGTATCGCCCTGCTCGCTGACCTCCACGCGATAGGCGCCAAAGCGTTTCAAGGTAAAGGAAAGTTGCGGCGTGTCGATCTCAAAGACCTCATCGGCAGCCAGATCGTGCAGCCGCACGTTCAGGATGCCGCTCGCAATTTTGATGTGGGTAACCGCGTCGCCCAGTTCCACAAAAGCGAAATCCGTGCGTCCTCCGAAGCGCATGGCGGCATTGTCCGTCTGCAATTCGGCACGGCCGTTGTCTTCGGTCCAGAACTCGTCGCCGGTGGTCATCGGGCGGTTCAGCTCCGCCGGAGTCCAGTCGTCTACGCCGGCGGGTTTGAAGGTAACCGTGCCTTCGAAATACCCGAGACGCGCGGCGCGCCGCGGCGGGTCGGCGTTCTGCGGCAGCGCGGGCGTGGCCGCAACGGCTCCCAGAATGACGAACGCCGCAAATCTCTTAAGCATTTCCTGTCTCTCCACCTCGACTCTACCACTGACGGGCCCGATCGCAGGCTAACTGCGAGCTTGCTGACTCCGTCCCGACTAAGGTAACTCCCCCATGCAACGGAACCCCACATCGCTGGCGCGGCTCTCCGGCGCACCCTGGGAACGGGCCGAGACGCGAACGCCGTCCGCACGCATGTCCCAGGCCCCGCCGCGCAGCACATGCCCGGCGCCGCCGTCCGGACCTTTGGGATCCGCTCCGGGGCTCGCCTGGTAGTAGCCGCTGCCGTAGAAGTCGGCAGTCCACTCCCACACATTCCCCAGCATGTCGTACAAGCCGTACCCGTTCGGCTTCTTTTTGGCGACCGGCTGCGGCGCATTCCCGCTGTTATCTCCGTCCCAGGCGATAGCGTCGAGAGCTCCGTATCGCGATCGCACATTTCCGCCCCGTGCCGCGAACTCCCATTCCGCCTCAGTGGGCAAACGCAGTCCCGCCCATTCGCAATAACCGGCGGCTTCCTGCCAGGTCACCGACACTGCGGGAAGATCTCCTCCTCCCGTTCCCGTGGCGCGCGTATAGCGCTGGTATGCGCCCGCAGTCACCTCCGTCTGCCCCATCCAGAATCCCTGGCTGATGCTGACTTCGTGCACCGGTTTCTCGTCGGCGGCGCACGTGGCGTCGCCCGGCGAGCACCCCATGCGAAAAGTCCCTGCCGGGATCCACACGTACGGCAGGCCGTCTTTTGAGTTGGTCCGCACTTCACCCAGGCTCCCCGCCCGCGCAGGACCAGGGGCGGGTGACGGGTGCGACTCAGGCGCCGTTGGCTGATGCGACCGGAAAAGGAAAATCCAAACAATCGCGGCCAACAGCAGGCACGCCGCCACACCCGCAGCCAGCCACATTCCGGTCTTGCGGGGCTTTGGTGGCGCGATGGGCGTGATCTGCACCGTGGGAACGGCCGGTACGACCGCCGTTACTGGCGCCGTCGGCATAACTGCCGCGACGGGCGGCACCGTCTGTCTTGTCGGAGGGCTCTCTTCCTCCCACACGCCGCCCCCCTGGACCGCGGGCGAGGAGAGCGCCGCAATGAGATCCGCGGCGGTCTGAAATCTTTCCTCTGAATTCTGTTTCAGACAGCGCAGGATCGCGCTCTCCCATTGCGGGTCCAGGTCCGGAACGAACTGCCGGGGCGGAGGCGCTTGCGGACGAACGTACGCCGCCTCCGGAAACGGTCGCCGGCCGGCGACCATTTCATACATCACGATGCCCAGCGCAAAAATGTCCGTCGCTGGTGTGAGCGTGCCCAGGGTAAGTTGCTCGGGAGACATATACGCTGGAGTGCCGACGATATGGCCGACCATCGTCACGTTGCCGGCGGTATCCTCCATGCTGCGCGCCAGTCCGAAATCCGTGACCACCACACGGATCCCGTTTCCCTTGCCCGTTGGCGTCAGCATGACGTTTGCGGGCTTGAAATCCCGGTGTACGATGCCCACTTCATGTGCCGCATCGAGGGCCGCAGCCATTTGCATGACGAGAGGGCCCGCCTCCTGGGTGCTCATGCGCCCCCGGCTCAACCGGTCGGCGAGGTTCTCACCTTGCAGCATTTCCATGGTGAGGAACATCATTCCGGGTTCCCCGGATGCTGGGTTTCCTGGCGTGATGTGGAGATCGTATATCCGGCAAACATTGGGATGCGTGACCTGCTTGGCCGTCTGCACTTCCCGCTTGAATCGGGCAGTGGCCTGCGCATTGGAGGCGATATCCGGCCGTATGGTCTTCAGGGCCACGCGCCCGCCCAGATTCAGATCTTCCCCCTCATATACGTCTCCCATACCGCCGCGTCCGAGCCGGCGCACGATCCGGAACCGGCCTGCCAGTACGTCGCCTGCGCGCAGGCCCAACTCAGGAATTTGGACCATTCCCGGGAATCGCGCTCAAGTGCTTCGTCGACGATCTTCCTGACCTGCGCCCAGCGCTCCGGGCTCATTTCAGACGGCACGCGCGATCTCCCGGTGCAGCCACAAACGCGCCACGTTCCACTCCCGTTTCACGGTCCGATCCGAAATGCCCAGCACCGCGGCGGTTTCGGCGACCGACAGGTCTCCAAAGAATCGCAATTCCACGATGCGGCTCTGCCGCGGATCGAGCTTCTCCAGGCGCTGGAGGGCCTCGTCCAGGGCGATCAGCTCGCTGGATTTCTCGGGAGAAAACACCAACCCTTCGTCGAGCGGGACCTTCGACTGGCCTCCTCCGCGTTTGTCGCGGCCGCGCCCCCGCGCGTAATCGATCAGAATACAGCGCATCTGCCGTGCGGCTACCGCAAAGAAATGCGCGCGATTCTCCCAGTTGAAATTCGCCCTGCCTACCATCTTGAGATACGCTTCATGACCAGTGCGGTTGCCTGCAGCGTGTGCTCCGGCCGTTCGAGTCTCATGTAGTGCGCCGCGATCCGGCGCATCTCCCCATACACGAGGGGTACCAGTTTCTGAACCGCCTCCGCGTCCCCTTTTTGAGCGCCGGCAAGCAGCCGTGTGATTTCTCCAGGAGACGATTCCATATGCAGGTTCTTGAAAGAAGAGCGTTTTTCGGAATTCTACCGCACTTTCGCGCCAGATTTGGCCCCTCCGCTCCTCCCATGTCGCCTGTAAGGTTGCAGGCGGTCAAAGCCGCCTGACACTTTCGAAAAGGAGAAGGAAAATGTTCCATCGTTCGCTTCCCAAAATCGCAGTAGCGTTGGCCGTGCTGCTGGCGCTGATCACTGTCGCCCCATCACCTATGAGCGCCCAGGGCAGCCGTTACTCCCTGACGTTCAACAACTATTCGGGTTTGCGAATCGACCGCATCTACATGTCGACCAGCGAATCCGGCCGTTGGGGCCCGGACCAGCTTCGCGAGAACCGTCTGTGGTCCGGTTCCTACTACACTCTCACCGGGATTACGCCGGGAGAATACGACGTCAAGTTCGTTGATGGACGGGGCTTTGCCTGCACCCTGTACGGGGTCAACGTGTTCCGCGATCTATCCTGGGACCTGACCCGGCAGTGGCTGCTGGGCTGCGAGTACCGGCGCTGAGCCATGCGGGCCGCCGCGCTGGGCGAGTTCTGCCAAGAACTCGCCCGGGGCCTCATTCCCGCGCTAAAGATACCGCCGAGCCGGCTTCCGCGGTTGCAGACTCAGGGAATTTTTCGGCAAGGGTCTGGCGCAGGAGGTCCACGAACGGGGCGACCATCATCGGCAGGACGGAAGATGCAAAGGGCCGGGACAGCACGGCGTAGTCCCGATTGGAAAGCGGTATGCGCAGCGTCCAGGCGGGAGTTTCGGGATCGTCGCCACAGTAATCGTAAATCTCGCCGCCCAGCGAGAGCCGCACCTGCTGGAATCCGAACCTGACGCCGGCGTCCCGGATCGCCTCCCAGCACTCGCCGGGAGTTCCAGCGGCCAGCAGCGCGGCGCGGAATTTTCGCAGGTCCAGTTGGGCGCTCACGGTCCGCTGGAACTCGCCGCTGAACAGCAGCCGGCCGGCCAAGTCGAACTCGGCGTAGCCCAGATATTGAATGCCCAGCAGCATGAAGACGCAAAACAGCAGGATGAGCGCCCCCGCGAAACTATGTACCACGCCTTGAAGAAGAGAAAACGCCGCCGCCAGTCCGCAGAGGCCGTAGAGCACCAGCACGACGCGGCGGGGCGTAAGCCCTCGGTCGAGCAGCCGGTGATGGATGTGGCCACGGTCCGCCGCAAAGAGCGGCTGACGCCCAAGAAAACGGCGCACAATGGCCAAGGCTACATCCAGCAGGGGAATGGAGAGAGCCATCAGCGGCGCGGTCATGCCGAGCACTGTGGCCGATTTATTGGTCCAGATGGCCGCATAGCAGCCTAGCAGGAAACCGATCAGCAGGCTGCCGGAATCCCCCAGGAAAATGGTTGCCGGGTTGAAGTTGTAGCACAGAAACGCGAGCAGGGCGCCCGCCAGCGGGAAGGTGGCCACCGCCAGCACCATGTTGTGCGACATCAGGGCAGCGGCGAAGACAGTCAGGGTAGCGAAGAGCCCCACGCCCGCAGCCAAGCCGTCGAGTCCGTCCACCAGGTTGAAGGCGTTCATGCAGGCCAGCAACCAGATAATAGTCAGCGGCACATTCCACCAGGCGACCGTGTCCGCGCCGTGGATGGAGAGGATTCGGACGCCGCCCCAACAGGCCACGCTGGCGGCCGCGATCTGTCCGAGAAGTTTCTGCCAGGCCCGCAGGTTGAACAGGTCGTCCAGCAATCCAATCGCGAACGCTAGGGCGGCGCCCGGGAGCAATTTCCAGACGAGCGAGATCTGCTGGGCCAGCGGGCTGCCTTCTTCCGGGCGAACCAGTAAGTAGGCCACCAGGTAAGAAACGGCGATCGCCAGGCCGCCCACGCGCGGGATGGGATAACGGTGGACCTTACGCGTGGGATCGGGCTGGTCCACGACCCCGTAAGACCGGAAAACGTCCCGGCAAATCGGGGTCAGCACCAAAGAAATAATAAATGCTCTGAATCCCAACCAGAGCAACGAATGCACCCAAAACCTCCAGCCACTCCTGATGGTGGCGCACGCCGCGCTACGTGTCAAGACACATGCTTTCAATTATTTCCGGATTGTACTGGTACCTTGGATAAATTCTTGTCTGTCGCAGGTCCGGCATGGCCGGACGGCAGACCGGCCACCTCCTGGCTTGACACCGCTGCTTGCGGCGCGTCAGAGTGAATGTTTGCTCGTTGCTTGCCCAAGATCATGGTTCGATTACCGAAATCCCGGAGGCGCTCTTTGCTTTTTGTACGAACGACCCTGTTTTTAGGCTGCGCGCTGGCTCTCCTAGCGCAGTCCGACCAGGACGCGCAGCCCGCCCAGGACGCGCAAGCCCCGGATGCGCAGCCAGCGCCGGAGTATGGCGGACCCGCGATTTTGAGCCGCGGTGAAACCCCTGCCATGCTGTCTCCGGCACCGATCGCCTTCCGGCCGTACATTGGCCTCAGCGCGATTTTCGACAACGGCATTGTGCCCGTCTCGGTCACTCCCACCGGCCAACTACCCAGCCCGGATGTGTATGGCGTGGCGTTGAACTTGGGCGCCTACACCTATCGCTCGTGGAAACACACCACGCTGGGCGTGGATTACAGGGGCAATTTCCGGCACTACTCGCAACAAACTTACTACGACGGCACCGATCAGTTATTGGCGCTGATCTTGACGCATGCGCCCAGCAAGCGCATAACGTTCACCCTGCGAAACAGTGCCGGCACTTATTCCGAGAATTACGGTCTGCCCACCCCACCGGGCATTGTGGATACTAATTACCTGCAGCTTCCGCAAAACGACATATTCTATGGCCCGGTCATCTTTCTTAGCACGGCCGCCGATCTGACGTTCCACAAGTCTGCCCGGCTATCATTCGATATCGGCGGGGAAGGCGATCTGGTGCGGCGCCGATCGACTGCCCTTTACGGCAGTACGGAAGGCTCCGCACGCGCCGATATGCAATACCGGGTCACCCGGCACTCCACGCTTGGAGTGGACTATCGTTTCACGTACTACTCGTACACCAAGGGTTTCGGCAACACGGATATCCACTCCGTGGGGCTTAATTACAGCACGCAGTTGACACGGCATTTGCAACTGTCCGCGCGCATTGGCGGCGCGCGGGTGCAAAGCTTGAGCCTCGCGGAGGTACAAATCGACCCCGTAGTAGCGGCCCTGCTGGGCGAGTCGGTGGGTATACAAGTGGCCCATCAGATCAGCTATGTGCCCGACATTATGGCCCGGTTGACCGACACTTTTCGGCGGTCGACGTTTGACGCGAGTTATATCAATGGGATCAGTCCCGGCAATGGAGTTTACCTCGCCTCCCGAAGTCAGACGGAAACCGTTTCTTATACTTACACCGGTGTGCGGCACTGGAATTTTGGCGCAAACGCCGCTTATGCGCGTATGGACGCGCTGGTGCAGACGCTGAGTGCATATTCGAGTTATGGTGGAGGAATCGGGATTACCAGGGACTTGGGAAAGGGCCTCCACACGGTGCTGCGTCTCGATACCCGTCACTACGACATCCCCGGCAACCAGTTCCTGCGTACAGAATACCGAGCTACGCTTGGGTTGACCTTCAGCCCCGGAGACGTGCCCCTGGCGTTGTGGTAGGGCGCGCACCACGACTTCTCGGCAGCAATTGTGAACGGGGCTTGCTTTCATTCGGTTGGTGCAGTCAAGGCGCGTCATCCGAGAAGGCCGGCGTAAATCTCGCCCATTCTGGCCGCGGACGCTTCGCGCGAAAACCGGCTCCGAATCGCACGCGCCGCTTGTAGTGCCAGCTTGCCGCGCAGGGCGCCTTCGCGGATCAACAGACGCAGGGTCTGGGCCAGCCCCGCCGTGTCGCGCGGTTGGAAGAGCATGCCGGTTTCGCCGTGCGCCACCAACTCCGGATTGCCGCCCACTCGCGAAGCCACCGCGCAACAACCGCAGGCCATAGCCTCCATCAGCGAATTTGAGAGCGCTTCGGAAAGCGACGGCAGCACGAATATATCAATCGCCTGCAGCCAATCGGCGACGCGGGGCGAGGCCGGTTCAAAGAGGCAATCCGGCGGGATGCCCAGCGTCCGCGCGCGGTGCTGTAGATTGCCCAGACAAGGTCCGCTGCCCACCAGCACCAGCTTTACGCCGGGTTCGAGGCCGCGCATGGCGGCGAAGGCGTCCAGCAGCGTTTCAAGCCCTTTTTCAGGCCGTAGCGCGCAGACCACGCCCACCACTAGCGAGGCGTCCCGCAAGACCCGGGGCCTGGCGCCGCGCACCCGATGGAACACGCTGGTATCGATGCCGTTATAGCAGAGATGGATCAGCCCGGCCGGTGCTTTCTCCTCCTCAAGCATGTGGCGCCGCACGAACTCACAATTGACCACTATTGCGTCCACCAGGTGGTCGGTGACGCGCAACCCGTGCCGGTAGAGCGGCGGCATCAAAGCGCGGTCGGCCCGCTGGCTGGAGATTACCCGCGCGGTGCCCGCCATACGGGCGGCTGGCACGCCATACAGATTCGCGGACGTGTCGAAAGTGTGGACCAGGCGGATGCCTTGTTCACGGATATAGGCCGCGATGCGCAGGGCGCCTTTGACGCTGGCGAGCGACGGGACGGGAAATTCGACGATGGGTACGCCGGCCGCCCGCAATTCCGCGCCTCGCAGGCCTGCCGCATGGAAGCAGCCGACCCGTACATCGAACTGAGAACGATCCAGCGACATAGCCATTTCCGCCAGTTGCCGCTCGCTGCCGCCGAGGTCGAGTGCGCGCACCATGAGCAGGACGGGGGTGGGGATGGGCATGCTTCCTCAATGTAGCGCAGGAGAGCGGGCAAACTGATCCCTGGCCGCGCCGGTCCGCCTCCCATCGGATGCTACAGTAAGGGGCAGAGCGGTCTCCAATCCATGTGCGGCATTGCCGGATTCTACTTGCGCGAAGGAAATGCAGAGCTCCCTGTCGTGCGCGCCATGTGCGACCAGATCCGCCATAGGGGACCCGACGACGAGGGCTATCATGTCGCGGGCGGCTGCGCGATCGGCGCGCGGCGCCTGGGTATTATCGATCTCAGTACAGGTCATCAGCCCATGGCCAATGAGGACGAATCCGTCTGGGTGGCGTTCAACGGCGAGATTTATAACTATCGGGAATTGCGCCGCGACCTGCTTGCACGGGGACACCGTTTCTCTACGAATAGCGATACCGAAACTCTTGTGCACCTCTATGAGGAAGACGGCGTAGAAGGTGTCGCGCGGTTGCGTGGGATGTTTGCCTATGCCATTTGGGATGCGCGCCATCGCCGCCTGTTTCTGGCTCGCGATCGTTTCGGCAAGAAGCCGCTGTATTATGCCGTGCTGCCGGAGGGATTGTACTTTGCAAGCGAGTTGAAATGCATGCCGGTCGCGGGCGTGCCAGTCGAAATCGACACCGAGGCGCTACGGCTGTTCTTTCAATTTACGTACATTCCGGAGCCGTTTACGTGCTTTCAGGCGGTGCGCAAACTTCCCGCGGGCTCCTGGCTGATGTACGACCGGGACGGGAGAGTCCGCCAAGGACAGTACTGGCGGTTCCCTGAACCCGTGGCTGAGACGCCGGCGGACTTCTCGGAGGCCCAGGCTTGTACGCGGTTACGGAACAAGTTCGACGAAGCTGTGCGTATCCGCATGATCGCCGATGTTCCGCTGGGCGCTTTCTTGAGCGGCGGCATCGATTCCAGTTCGGTTGTCGCATCGATGGCACGGGCATCGCCGGAGCCGGTGCGCACGTTCTCCATTGGTTTCGAAGAGCGCGGCTTCAACGAGCTGTCGTATGCGGCGCTGGTGGCCCAAGAGTATCACACTGAGCATCACGAGATTATGGTCCGTCCTGACGCGGTCGACTTGGTTTCCCGCCTGCTGCGGCACTTCGACGAACCTTTCGGCGATCCTTCCGCCATCCCCATGTTTGTCGTTTCGGAATTTGCGTCCCAGCACGTGAAAGTAGCGCTGAGCGGAGATGGCGGCGACGAGTTGTTCGCGGGCTACGACCGATTCCGAGCGCTGGCTAAGCTGCGCATGGCAGATCATGTGCCGAAGGCGATGCAGCGGTTCGTTTCCTGGGTTGCCGATTGCTTGCCGTATTCGGCTTACGGCAAAAATTACTTGCACGGGATGACCCGCCCAACCGCTATGGAACGTTATTTCGAGTGCAACTTTTCGCCCTGGCCTCTGCGAAAGGCGCTGTTTCAACCCGAGTGGATGCTACCCGCCGATAGTGTCTATCTAACGCATACATTGGCACACTTCCTGCTACCGGACGATGCCGATCTTCTCTCGCAGGCGCTATACTTTGAAACCACGCAGAATCTGCCTGGAGATCTGCTGGTGAAGGTGGACCGGATGTCGATGGCGAACTCACTCGAGGTGCGCTGTCCAATACTGGATCACGAGTTGGGCGAACTGGCCGCTTCTATCCCGCATGCGTGGAAAATCCGTAATGGGAAGGGCAAATACATCTTTTTACAGGCGCTTGGCGACCGCCTGCCACCGGCGCTCTTGAAGCGCCCCAAGATGGGATTCGGCGTGCCCCTGGCTGTCTGGTTTCGCGGGGACCTGCGCTCGTTTCTATGGGATCACCTTGGCAGCACCGCGTTCCAGCAGCGGGGTGTCGTGTCGCCCGGTTTCGTGCAACACATGCTCGACGAGCATGAATCCGCCCGGCGCGATAATTCATACTGGCTATGGTCGCTACTGGTGCTAGAGCTATGGTTCCGTGAATTCGAGCGGAAGCGACCAGCATCGCCGGATCGTTACGATCAAACACACACGCCGGCCAAATCCATGTGGGGGCAATCGTAAAACGTATGGCGGTTTTGCGTGCTTCGGCGTAAACCAGGGCGTCGTAGCGTGTGCTCAAGCGTAACCAGGAGGCCCAATCTATGTGCTTGACCGTAAGCAGCACGCTCTCGAACTGGTGCATTGCTTTGCCAAGCTACTGAAAATACAAGGTTTCTTTCGCTACGCTCAAACCCACTCCTGGATGAGGTTCATTTTGAACGGGTTACGGTCTTCTTATGGTCGGGCACACACTCTTTACGATCAAACCCATGGCGCTTACGGTCAAACACACGGCACAAAAACGCTTGCTTTCACTGTAAGTGTTTGTAAAATAAAGTAGTTGTCCTCGCATCTCTATCTCGGCGACGCATGTATATGGAATGGTCTTATGGTTTGGTAACCCTAACGGAAGATAGCACTGGTGCGGTGTACAAGGCTGTTTGTGGATGGCTGGCGTGTGCTTACCAATAAAAATACCGCAAAGCCACGGGCTTCATCGTAAATCGCTAGAACAGAACATCGAAGAAATGTTAAAAAACAGATGATGCAGTCTGCGTTCTAAGGCATACAACGTGAGCAAACATATCACCAAGCCTTCTCTGGTCAACCTGTCCGTTGAGGAAGAGAACCTCGCAGCCATTCCCTTTGCGGTGCTGGAGCGAAGGGTAGGCAAACGAGTTGGCAAGATCGAGATTAAAGGCACGAAGATCCTTCCTAACGGTGGGGAGATGGAGGTCGTCTGGCAGATACAGGGCAACAACGAATTGGGCCTGCCGACCGAGCAAGACCTTGATATCTTTGTTGCGCTGGGTGTGCTGACCTTCCGTAACAACTTTGCCAAGACGGTGACGTTCAGCGGGCGGGAGATAGCCCGAATGCTGAATATCAACTCCGTACACGGCAAGTTCTATCAGCGGCTGAAGCTGGCCATGGATCGTTTCATTCCGTTGCGTTTCCGGGCGCTTACCGCTACAGACCAGCAAGAAGAAGTCAAGTGGAGCAACGTATTTCAGGAAGCCAGTTTTTTGTTGGATCGCGAAAGCGGTCGCTGCACCGGCAGCGTTACCTGGACTGACAAACTAATCCAATCTATCAACAACGGCTTCTTTCGAGTGCTGGACGCCGGCCGGTATATGGAGCTTGATGGAATTACGGCCAAGCACTTGTACCGCTTCTTTGCCGTGGCCTTTGAAAAGACCGACCTGATTGTGATGGACGCCCGCAAATTGGCGATGGAGCATGTAGGCATCCTGAACCCACCACACTATTTTTCACGGTTGATGCAGACTCTCGAACCGGCATTCGACCAGTTGGTCCGCATCCAGGTGTTGGGATCTTATAACGTAATTTCCGCAGAAGACTGGCGGATCGCGATGCACAGGCACCCGTCTTACGTGCCTGAGCGTAAGAGCCTGATGCTGCAAAGTACAGTTGGTCCAGAGCTAAGCCGCGCCCACTGCCAGAGTATGTTGGAAAAAGCGGGTTTCGCGTACAAACCAGCCATGACTTGGAGCGAAGCAGCCCAGACGCCAGAAGAATTGTACGCGTTAGAACGCGCTGCATACCTTGTGCAGGCCATGAAGCAAGACGGCGTGCTGCCGCATGTGGCTACCAGTTTTGTATCGCGTGCACTCGACTTGGGCGCGGCATCGGGCGAGGGCAGGGAAGCGCTCGACTGGTGCGAGATGGCAGTGGAGATCTGCAGACAAAAGAAGCACACCGGTCAGAACCTCAAAAACGCTGCCGGGCTGCTAGTCAAGATTATAAAAGATCCGGCCACGCGCACCCGGTTGCTGGACGAACAGATGGAGTCCGCCGCTAAGGAGCGGTACCGGCAACGCGAGCGTACTATCCTGCGGCAAAATCAAGAAGCCGAAGAACGCGCCGTCATACTGGAATACGAACAATTCCGGCACGCCACTGCACAGAGTCTTTTCGAGCAACTCAGCGAATCGGCAAAGCAGGTTCTTGGAAAAGAAAAAGCGGAACTGCTCCGGCGCGAAGGCCGGTTGGAGAGAATGGCGCCGGAAGTGCGCGACCGTGAAGTAACAGACCTGATTCTGCAGGATCTTGCGAAGAACGAGGTGCCGCCTTACAGCAAATGGCTGTTGCGCAAGCGCGCCGGGCAGGCAGTACTACCGTTCGCTTCCGCGGAAAGCCTCGCCTGATAGGCCGCGCACTCCAATCCCAGCGAGGCACGTAGGTTGGCCAGGAACTACGGTCGCACAAGGATTTGCCCCCTTTCAGCTATTGACCAGCGCGAGTTTCCTTCCACAATTTACGCGCCGGGACAAAGAAGATGGCAACCGCGCACAGCGCGGCGGCCATCAGCACGACGAAGGTGCGGGCCAGCGAGGAAATTCGCTTTATGGGCCAACTCCTGGGGATGCGCGAGTCAAGCGCCGCCAAAAGGTAGAAAGCCGCCTGCGCAGTGACGGCTACGGCCCGCCATGCACCCGGCAGCCCAAAACTCGAGCCGGCCATCAGCAGAAGAGCAAATGGCACCAGCAAACGCCCGAGTTTGTGCGACACAAAGTGAAGCCACATGCGGTTGCCCGGCCCGATGAGCGCCGGAAAAATACCGATCAGTTGGTAGATCCCAGCCAGCGTCCGCACTTTCCGGCGAAACTCCGCATCCAGCGTGGTGGGGTATTCGTAGGCGATGGCGCCCGTGTCGAAAACGAAACGGTAGCCCCGGAAGAAACCGCAAAGCGGAAGATAGGAATCGTCCAGCAGCGTATCCGGCGGGATGGGCGAAGCCAGCTCGCGGCGCATGGCGTAAATGCAGCCGGTACCCGCCTGTATCGAGTGGATGCGGGTGTGGTTGAGCCGGATCCATTTCTCGTAACGCCAATAGAGACCCATGTGGGCTTGTTGTTGCTCTTCCTTAGCGCCGAGAAAATATAAATGGCCGCAGGCTGCGCCGACCGAGGGATCACCAAGGCAAGATACCAGACTCTTCAGACACCCGGCATCGAGCGGTTGGCGTACATCGGTGAAGAACAGAATTTCGCCGTCCGCGGCGCGCAGGCCGGCGTTTAGAGCGGCGGCTTTTCCGCCGCGCGGAACTCGGAGCAGTTCGACGCCGTCGCGCCCGAATCCGCGCACGATCTCGTCGGTCCCGTCGCTGGATCCGTCTGAGATCACGATAACGCGCAGTAACTCCCGCGGGTAGTCGAGGCGGAGGATGGACAGGAGCTTGTCACGTATCCAGTTCTCTCCGTTGTACACAGCCAGAAGGAGGTTTACGGTTTTCGGTTCGAAATGTCTATCGATTTTACGATCACGGCGCGCAAGCACCGCCAGCAGCAGCGGATAGCCGAGCAGGATATAGACCGTGAAGCTCAGCGAGACCAGAAATACGAGCGCAGAGCCGCTAGGCATGCACTAAGCGGATCGCGCCCTGGCGTGCTCGGCCGGCGAAATCGTAGTGCCCCGGGCTGGTTTTACCCTCGACGGGGTGGCCGCCCGCGATGATCTTCAGATACCCCGGCTTGATGTTCCCCCGAAACAAACCGTTCACGATGCCGTGGAACTGGAACCGCTCTTCCACGGAGAGAATGCCGGCCACAGGAGTCGCGCGGTGACCCATGTGCTGAGTATCGCATAGGTGAACATGGAATATGCGGGTCCTGGCACAATCGAAAATAGTCCCAAGCTACGGCGCTGGCCGCGCCGCCCAGTGCCGCCACATGAGCGCGACTTTGTCGTGGAGGAAAGCCTTTTCCTCCGCTGTGACGATGCGCAAAACATAGACCGCGGCGGCATACGTGAACACGAAACCGGCGCCACCGGCGGCCAGCACGAAGATCGGTTTCAGCCGTCCGAGTAGCGCGTGGAGTAGAGCCGCAACGGCCCCGGCGGAAGCCACGGCCACCGCCAACTTCCCCACGTCCCGCAACAGCCGGATGTCGGTACCACGCACGCCGAGAATGCGGCAGATGCGCGCTAGCGTGAGGGTGCGCTCCGCGGCGGCGACGATCACGACCACGGAGATGGCGCCCATGAGGCCGAAATGCCCGGTCGCGAACCACAGGGCCACGGCCATCATGGAACACAACGCCAGCCTGAGCCGCAACAGAAAGAAGCGTTGATCGATATAAGCCCGGAACAGGGGATCGTATAACAGCACTGCCATGGGCAGCAGGAGCAAATTGATCGCGAAAATATTCGCGCTGTTCGTATACTGGGCAGTGAATAAGAACGTAATCACTTCGTGCCGGAAGATCAAGAAAAAGGTGTACGCCGGGAAGTATACGGCGGCCAGCTTGCGCATGGCGCTGGCGGTGATCCGCAGAATCTCGCCGGTGGCATTGCGTTGCTGGAGCATGGTGACACGCAGGATCATCACCGAGTTGGTTGCCTCCTGCAGCAAATTCATAAAGGGCAACTGCACCGTGCCGATGGCATACACGGCGAAGAGGGTGGGGCCGAAACGGTTCGAGACGAAGTAGCTAGGCAGGTCAGTCTCCAGGTTGAGCAAAAGCGCGCCGACACCAATCGGCAAGACATAGGAAAGCTGCCGGCGCAGGACGGCCAGGTCGAAGCAGCGCCAGAACCCCGGGAAGCGCGATTGCAGGTATACCAGCAGGAGGATCGATTGCAGCACACCCTGGAGCACTGCGGCATACACCAGCGCGCGCACGGTTCCGAAGATCAGTACGGCCGCGAGGTAAAAGACCGTACGGCTCAATTGCACAGACACAATGGCGGCACTGGCCACTTTAATTTCCTGGTTGGCGATCGGCACGATTTCCAGGAATGAAGAGACAATCCAGAGCAGAATCACCAAGCCGACCAATCGCCCATAGGCAGCCAGTCCGGGCTGGCGGAAGAGGACTCCCAGCAAGGTCGGATAGAAGAACAACACCAGCCCAGACAGCGAGCCCATCGCCAGATTGAAAACGACGATGTTGATGACGGTTTGACGTTGGCGCTCCGGCTCGCGCGGCAGAAAGTAATAAGCGCTCATGCCGAAGCCCACCTGCAGGATTACCACCGACGTCCCGATCACTAGAAAGAGCTGCTTATAAAGGCCGAATTCCGTTTGGCTCAAGCGCCGCACCAGGACCAGCGGCAGAGCCAGGGCAAGCGCAAACGAGAGTGTCTTGGCCAACACCAGCCAGGAGACGTGAGAAGTTAGAGAGCCGGTCTTCTCGATCGGGGTGGACAACGATTGCAGAATAACATGGGGTCACATCACGGAGCCGGCGCCACAAGGCGGCGGTCCTGCGCGGTCACCGCGTCCAGCGCCTCGATTCCGGCAGAGAAGTCATAGGTGTGTGTGCCTTTCAGGTCTTTCTCCCAGTCGGGCTCGATGGAGTGAAGGCGGCGCTCCCGGCATGTGGATGGGGTAAGTTCCAAAATCTCTTGCACGTGGATACGGCGGCCGTACCTCTCACTACAATCCTGCACAGGCCGAAAGAGACGGCCGTCCAGCCTCTGAATCCGGCCTGCCGAACGCGCGTTGCGGACGTCGGTGGAAATAGGGCTGTTTGGGTGCAGGACCCAATCGCCACTGAGTTGGGCTGCGGAAAACAGAGTTCCGAACACGGCGTTATGGGGAGGTTCGCACAAGGTGGTAAAGAAGTACCAGCGATCGTCGTGGAGAATCGGTGTCGTGTCCACGGCACACCCTCGGAATAGCGTCCTTTCCAACTTCCACGAGAAGGGGAAGGCCGTCGCGCGGTACAGGTCCACCGATTCATTGGAGGCGGATTCTGGAATCAGAAAAACGTCGCTGCCATGATGAAACACAAACGGGTATGAGACGTGGTAGGGAAGATCGAGGCAAGTCCTGGCAGGGCCGATGGAAAGATCGCTTTCAATGGGGGCGCAGGCGATCCGCCCGCGGTTTTCGTCATACCGGTAGTCCTCGAAGAAGAGCCAAAGCTGACCCTGGTGCTCGAGAAGAAAAGGGTCCGCGTAGAAATGCCCAGCCGGGCTCGGCAGCCATGGATGCTCCGGCCCTCTCGCCAGCGGGCCGGCCCGGCCGGTCAGCAACCGGGAGGAATCGGCGTGCCGCAAGCAGATGCGCCAATGATACAGCGTGTCGCGCCGAAAGGGACGCGTGATCAGCTTGCGGCCAATCGCTGGCACGATCCATTTCAGCATCTGCGAATTGCCCGGGGCGCGATAAATTTTCACCTTGCCGCGGTAGGGCGCCGGCGGCACCGCGTGCTGCTTAACCGACTCCCAGCCGCACTCGTGGAGCTCGTGGAGCTTTCGGATTACGAAGTGGCTGGACCCCCAGTACGGGTAGAAAACGTTGCGATTTCGCGACAGCCCGCGGACGGTTGAGAACACGGACTTGCATAGGACCTGCCCGGCATCGAGCTGCTCGTCCAGCACTTGCAAAAGCACACCGGAGCACGGATTGTCCTCCACAACCTCCCAGAACAGAGCCGGCCCGCCCCTATAAAAATCATTGTCGCCATGATGAAACGACCAGACTCCATATCGGGCGCTGGTCAGAACTTCGCCGTGGAGAATGTTGAAGCCGAAGCGCAGGAGCACATCCAGATCGTGAGAGCGCACCGCGGCGATCGCTTCTGGTGGAAAACGATGTACGAACCGCTTCGCGATAGGGATGACGTCCAGCCTGGGAATGCCGCCCAAAATGTCGGCGGAGTCAACTTCCTCCAGAGGGTCGGGATGCTGCACGTAGCGTTTGTCAAGCTTGTTGTAGAGACTGTAAAGCAGAAGCCGGCGGAAGCGAGATTCGCGTAACAGGCGCATGCGCCGCGATAGTCTGCTTTCGGAAGGGGCGGGAGCGGCCGGCGGTTGCCGGTTTACGACCACCAACTCCAGCCGAGCAAAGTCCGACGCCTGCACATCCAGGAGAACTTGACGGGCCGCCTTTGTGATTCGAAACCTGTCCACCAGCACACCGATGCGAAGCGGCTTTGCCTGCGACCGGGAATGAAGATACAGTGACGAAATCGACATGCAATGCGGCTTGTCAGGGAGTGGCTTTCCTCGTGCGGGCATAGACGGTATAGAGCGCATTGGCATAGAGCGGCTGGTATGCGGTTTGAAGCATGTTCCGGAGAGAGGCATAAACCACGGGGCGCGTATGCGCGAGATCGGCCAGATGTGCCCGGTAGTTGCCGTCGATCACGATAAAATCCGGCCGCTTGCCACTGTAGTAACCCAGGCTCGCGTCGTCTTTGACGCGGTCGAAGCCAAGGCCGAAGCCCAGCTCGGCACTCCCGATTACCGACTGGCCGGGCTGCAGGTCGCGCTGGAGCGCAGCAATCGTGGGTTGGTAGATGGTGGCGTACTTTCGTCCGGCGATCAGCGCAACGGCGTAGCCGGTTTCGAGCAGCATGAGACCGGCCACCATGCCGATCCATACGGGCCGCCAGGAAGGGCGCGCCTGGGCATGCCATTTGTATGAGGCGGCCACGGCGGCCGCCAGCAGCCACGTCAAGTGAATCAGGTACCAGGGCTGCTTGGCGCCCTCGAAAAAGGTGAGCACGAACAGAACGATGGCGATCAGGAAGCCGACGACCTTGGCCGTCTGCGTCCGTCTGAGGGAACGCGGCCCCAACAGTCCCAGCACAGCAGCCGCATAGAGGAACAGCACCATCACGCGCCCCTTTGCAACACGATTTGCTCCCGGTGACAACCCATAAGCGGGAAAGAACCGGTCCGTAAACTCCCGCTGGAGAGCGGCTAGCGGAGCCTTCAGCGGCCAAAGACGGCCGGCGGAGTTTCCGGCGAACTGCGCCCAAAAAACTTCAGGGCTGCGGAGAATGTACGCTGACCAGGCAACTCCGCCAATCAGGTACGGCGCCGCGATAGGCAGCAGATCCGGCCAGCGCAGCCGGCGGCCATCGAAGTAGAAATGCAGGAAGACCAGGCTGGGCACGGCGATCAGGCCGCCGATCGGGTGCGTCAGTCCGCTGGCCACCGCAAATGCATGCGCGCTGAAGAGCGCCCAGCGGAAATGGTTCTCGCGCAGAGACAAATACGCGGCCAGCGCCGCGGCGCCGAAAGCAGCGCTGAGCATGTCCGATCGCCCCGTGGAAGCCAGAATCAGGACGGTCGAATCGATCGAAATTAGCGCGAGGCTGAGGAGCGCAACAGCTCTATCGCCCGTCACGCTGCGAATTACGTAGAACCAGCAGAATAAGGCCACAAACCCGGCCGCCACCGAAAGCATCCTGGTAGAAAACAGAGTGGCGCCGAACAGATGAAACCAGGGCGCCTGTATGAGGGCATGCAACGGCATGATCCAGTACGTGTATTGTTCAATACCCCTCAGGTAAGTGCCCGCGCTCTCGAGTACCGGCGAGCCCATGCCACCGTTGGTTATTAGGCTCAGCGTGGGGCTGGTGGACCAACCTTCGTCGCATATCGGTATCCTGGTGAGGCTCAGGCCGATGGCGAACCCCAGGTATAGTGCCAGAACCGCTCCGCTGGCGGCCCAGTAGGCGCGGCTGCGGCGGTCGGGCACCGGCTCATGGCTGGCGAGAGGCGGGCGCCCCAGAGCGCTCATGGGTTTATGGTAGCGAAGCTGGCGGACGCCGAAGAGGGCGCCATTCATTTCGAATACGAGCTGTTGCGGCAAATAGGGCGCGCAGAGGCGCGGAGCGAATTGAACAGTCAATTGCACAACCGCTCTGAAACGCAGTGCTGCCCCTTACTTCCGTGGAAACATCGCTTGATCCGCACGCCGGCGACTTGCCGGGCTGCGGTACATTGAGGTTGATGCGCTCCACCTCCCAACAGGAGATTGCTGCCGGCGAGCGCTTTGCGTTTGGAGAAAACTGGCGGCGATTCCTCTCCATCCTGGATGACGGCCGCATAGGAAAGGCGGAAGATTCTCTCCGGCGGATGCTGGAAGTCCCGGATTTGACGGGCAAGAGCTTCCTCGATATCGGCTGCGGCAGCGGTCTATTCGGCCTGGCGGCAAGGCGCTTGGGCGCACGTGTGTATTCCTTCGATTTCGACCCGCAATCGGTGGCCTGCACCCAGGAACTGCGCCGGCGTTATTTCCCGGCAGACGCGTACTGGGAAATAGAGGAAGGGTCGGTCCTCGATACTGGCTATCTCGCCAGCTTGGGTCGCTTCGATGTGGTGTACTCTTGGGGCGTCCTGCATCATACCGGCGCTCTATGGCAAGCTCTGGGCAATGCTGCCGCAATGGTCGCGCCAAAGGGAAAGTTGTTTGTCGCCATATACAACGATCAGGGTAAGATCAGTGACCGCTGGCGCGCGATCAAGCGTTCGTACAACTCCCTGCCGAAAGGTTTGCGCTTTCTGATAACGATTCCGGTGCTGGTACATCTCCAATGGCGCCCGGCGTTGAAAGATCTCCTGAGGCTCAGGCCTTTCGAGACCTGGCGCAGTTATGGCAAGGAGCGCGGCATGTCTCCCTGGCGGGACTTGATCGACTGGGTGGGCGGCTACCCTTTTGAGGTAGCTAAGCCGGAAGCCATCGTCGATTTTTGCCTCCGCCGGGGTTTTACATTACGGCGCCTAGTTGCTTGTGGCGGTTCGCTTGGTTGCAACGAATTCGTTTTCGCGCGGACGGCAGCCGAAACAGTATCGTAGCGAGGCAGGCGGGGACCTGCTGTCGGACGCGTAGTATGATGGGGTATCTGCGGTCCCCGCCATGCGGTCTTTGCTATTCAAGCTTTACTGGAAGCTGGAAAAACTATTCTTTCCCGCATTGAAGTATTCTCAGTATCGCTATTACGAGACATTGAAGGGCGCTATTCCCGACCGATGTGCCTGGCTCGATCTCGGGTGCGGCCACCAGATGTTCGCAAGCTGGATGAGAGAGGAAGAACGGGCACTGGCAGGCCGGGCGGCCATGCTCGCAGGCATCGATCTCGACTGGCAGGCATTACGCGCGAATCCGTTCGCTTCCGCGCGAGTTCTTGGGGCCCTGGAGAGTCTTCCTTTTCGCGCCGAGGTGTTCGACGTAGCCACTGCCAACATGGTCGTCGAACACCTCCGCAACCCGGCCGCCATGCTCGAGGAAGTCAAACGCGTCCTGCGGCCGGGCGGACTGTTCATCTTTCATACGCCGAATCGCAATGCGGCGATGCTGCGGGTTGCCGCCCGCATGCCGCAATTCCTGAAGAACTTTCTGGCCCGCCTCCTCGAAGGAAGAAGAGAGGAAGACGTCTTCAAGACTTTCTACCGGATGAACTCCCTGGCGGCCATCTCGCAAATGGCTGCGGCGAGCGGCTTCCGCGTGCAGGAGTTCCGCTCGATCTCCACCTCCGCGGTCACGGCGCTGTTGGGGCCGGTGGCGATTGTGGAATTGCTATATCTGCGGCTGCTTGAGGCGAAGCGCTTCCAGAATTACCGCAGCAACCTGATCGCCGTGTTACAAAAAGCCGCTTGATTCCGCTGGTCTATTTTGCGATCGGACGGAACTCTGGCAACCGCTGGCGAGCAGGGGCCACCCGCCCCACAGGCTTCCCCGGCGCGGAACCAGCCGGGCTGCTGGCGCGCGCCTGCATAGCCGAATTTATGGAGCGTTCGAAAGCCGCGCAGAGGCCCGCCACCAAGGGAAAGTAAAAGTAATAGGCGTTGCTCGCAAAAATCGCCGTGATGGCAAAGGCGAGAACGGAGAGCCGTAGGCAAAACGCCATGTCGCCCAAAGCGCGCAATTCCGGGTCGCGAGCGGCGTATTTTCGGGCGGAGTGGGCGGTCTGAAAACAGAAGAACAGAGCCGCGAGATAGAAGAACAGCGCCGGTAATCCGGCTTCCGACGAGATCTCGGTAAAGGTGTTGTGGCTCTGGCGCCAAGCGGCGGGCCGCTTCTTCTCCTCGGCATCTTTGGCATCGGCGACCGCGAACATCCCCGGACCGACTCCCAGAATGGGATGTTGGAACGTCAACTCCACACTATGCTCGAACATTTCCTTCCGGACGCGTGTAGATAACACCGCGGATTCTTCCGCGGAGTTGGCGACGTAAGGCGTGTCCCCGCTCAGGAACAAGGTCTTATAGCGCTCCAAAGCATCGCTGCTGGAGACGAGCACGGATGCCACAGCCAACAGCAGGGCGCCCACTGCCAGCGGGACTTTCTGGAGGGGTGGAACGGAGAAGAAGTAGAGCAGAAAGATGACCAGCAAGGCCAGCAGGCCTCCACGGGAACCGGTACGGACCACGGTTATGGGAACGAGAACCAGCGCCAGAAAGCAAGCCACTCTCAAGAGGGACAGCCCGGAACGGGTACGCACGGCCAGCAGGCAAAAGGGCAGGCCCAGGAGCAGCAAGGTAGCGAAATCGTTCGGATTGCCAAAGGTGCCGGCCACCAGCGAGAAGCGTCCCAGGTCGCGCGTCGCGGTCGAGACGCCCAGCACGAAACTGAGAGCCTCAATGACCAGCACCGATACGGCCATGGCGTACATGGCCTTCCGGCATTGCTCCAGGCCGTCGATGCATCCCGCCAGCAGGATCAGACTAATTAGAGATACCGACCAGAAGACAAGCGTATCAAAGCTCCCGTGCCGCCAGACACTAAACGGAGTACTAAGGAAAAGCCAGGCGGTAAAGCACAACAGGGCCAGAACGATCTTCGAAGAGAAAATGCGAAAAATACCGCCGCTCAGCAAGACCACCAAAACCGCCAGAATCGCTGAGATGAGGCCGAGGCGCAAGCCATGGCCGGTGACGATCAGCAGGATCTCAGGAAGTCGGGTATAAGTGATAAATATATAGGCGATCACCAGATAAAGGGCCGGATGCCAGGACGCCGGAGGGTGCGCCGTGGCGGCCGAAGAAGGCGGGATGGTCACCGGATGTTCAGCAACGCGGGGTGGTGGCAAGATCAGATCCAATGTAACATTCTGGCGGTGTCTCAGCCAAGGAAACACAGTTCCATAGGAGTTTGGCTCGGAAGCGCGGCGGTATAGCTGGGGAATGCTTCGGGAAAGTTCGCAAACGGTCCATTGAATTGACCCTTACGGTATGTTAAGTGGGTAGTGTGCGGCTGCTGCATATACCGCGATGACTTCCCCAAGTCCCCGCCCGTCTAGGAACATTCATCTGAGAATCGCAAAACGCTGGTATGCGGCGGGGGCTATCCTCGTGCTGCTCTACAGCGCTTTACTGGTAGCGCAAGCCGCAACGCGCCGCCCGTGGACCGATGAGGCCATGTTCGCCGATCCGGCGCTCACTCTTATTACCAAAGGTTATTTGGGATGCCCCGTCGAGGAGTTTGCAACCGCATGGCCGAATATAGCCCGGCATATCTACACGATGTTCCCGCTGAATCTGGTGGTGCTGGCGGGCTGGTTCAAGATCGTGGGCTTCGGTCTGATCGAGCAGAGGGTGCTCTCCATGCTTTGGACGGCGCTGCTGCTGTTTTCGGTATACCGGCTGGTTGTGCTGCTTTCGGGCGCGCGGCGCACGGCGCTGTTGTGTACGGCGCTGGTGGCCCTGGATTATCACATCATGGTGGCAGGCTCTTTCGGCCGGTACGATCCGATGGTCGCGGCGCTCGGGTTCGGAGGTTATGTCCTTTATCTGGCGTTGCGCGAGCGAAATCTGAACCTCGCATTGTTGTTGGCCAACACCTCTGTGATGCTATGCGGCACGACGCACCCGAACGGGCTGCTTTACTTCATCGGACTCTGGGTGCTGGTCCTCTACTACGACCGGCGTAGGATCGGCCTGCGGCAAGTAGCGCTCTGCGCGATCCCCTACGTGGTGGGTGCATGCGTGTGGAGCGCGTATTTGATGCAGGACCCCCAAAGCGCGCTGACGCAGCTCCGGAATAATTCATATAGCCGCGTGGCGATCCTACAGCCCTGGCAGGCGCTGAAGCGCGAGATCCTGCTGCGGTACGCCCCGGGATTCGGTCTTACGGCTCAGCACTCGGCCGGGAGCGGGGGACCCATTCAACTGAAAGCGGTCCCTTTGCTGGCATACCTGGTGGGCGTTCTGGGCTGCCTTTCCGTGCGTCAGATCCGCCGGAATCCCGGAGGCCGCACGTTGCTGCTGCTCACGGCCGTCCACGTCTTGTACCTGACGTTCTTCGAGGGCATCAAGTTCCCCTTCTATTTGGTCCACATCGACCCGTTGTACGCGATACTGCTAGGGATCTTCGCCGTCTGGCTGGGACGCGCCGGCGCGATACCCAAGTGGGCGACCGCGAGCGCCTTAGCCGCCGTGATGGCGGTTGAGGCCGGGGGAATACTGTGGCGCATTCGCATCGACACCTACGGCACCGAGTACGCGCCCGCGGTGGCCTATGTCAAGCGTCACGCGACCGCCAACGACCTGGTTTTGGCCAGTTGCGATTTTGGCTTCGGCTATGGCTTTGAAGCGAATTTCCGGGATGACCCGCTGCTCGGTTACGAGTCCCACCGCGTGCCGCAATTCATCGTCTGGGACGTGGATGCCTATCGGGACGAATTCATTCACAACGCGCAGACCAAGCCAGGCGCGCACCGTTACGTGGCGGAGATGCTGCGTCAGTACGATGCCGTGTTCCACAATGCCGGTTACACTATCTACCGGCGCCGGCCTGACGCCGGGCCACCGCCAACGGGTGCGGAGGGGCAGCGAGGGCCGCTACCGTAGAAAGGCGGTTGTGAGTTCCCGCTTACCAGCGCTTGATTTTCCCTAGCCGCCTGGTTTCGAACAGACTCTGCTGATGTTCGAATCCGGCCTTCTCGATCGCGTGGCAGGACGCCAGGTTTTCCTTTAAGGCCCCAATATAAATGTGCCTGATACCGGGCACCTTTGCGGCATCGTAGGTCATTTGCGCCAGTGCTCGCTGGTAGAAACCCTTGCCGCGGTGTTCCGGGCGTGTGTAGAAGTCGTACAACACGGCAGAATCCGGCGGCAGCCGCAGCTTTTGGCTCACCTCCGAAATGAAGGCCTCCTGTTGCCGCTCTATCAGCCAGCCGTGGTGCGCCAACCGTCCGTCTTGCGCAAATGTGTAGGCATGTTCACCCGCTTCAAGACGCTTAGCAGCCTCGCGCAAGAACTCATCTAGGGGTGGCTGCCAGGCCTCGGCCGGCATATAGAGCGTCAGATCGGGAAGGCAGTCACGGCGCATGATCTTCGCCACCGGTTGCGGAACCGCCTCCGCCGCATACCGATAAACCCGATATTCGCGATGCTCATAGCAGAACCGTCTGATGGGCCGTAACAGCCTGTTCAAGATGCTCCGCGGGCGGACCAGCGAAGCCTTATGCCGTGCCATGCGCAACGCTTGCTTTACCCGGTTTGTCGACACGAAGCGCTTCCCAAAACCAATCGACGCCCGTTTCCACCGGAAGGCGCGGACAGCGGACCGCGAAAAGAAGATATCGAGCACCGACGCTTCGTCGTACCGCGTGGCAAAACGTTCTTTGAACTCGCCTCCCGGAGTCAGGTCCAGTGCGCGAAAGCCATCCTGTTCGAGGGTCAACCCGAGCAGCAGCAAGTGCAGCTTCCCGCACGAGTGTCTCGCAAAGAACGGCGAATGAACCAGAATCCCAAGGACGACCTCCTCTCTGTTGCACGGGCCTATGTGTGCAGCCGCGATCTGCTGCCCAACTCGGAGTACGGTCACATGCATCAGGCCGGGTTGCTCCAGCAACGCGATGTAGAACGCTTTCTTGTGACGATCTGCCTGGAACGGTAGCACGCCGTTCACAGCTCCCTGGCGGAAATCGGAGAGATCGCCGATAACCTCCAACGCCGCCCGGAACCCCTCGGCGCCGGTGATCTTTGCGAAATTCAGCGGGCCTTCCTTCTCTAGTCTGCTGAGCCGGCTCTTGTTGCTCTTCTTGCGCAAAGACTCTCGCGCCGAATCGGCCGGCCGAGTTACCATCAGCGGCTTCGGAATGGGGCGCAGGTAACAGCGCCCCGACCATCTCTTGGTCCATTCGACCGGGGTCTTGGGAGGAGCAAAGAGGAGCTGGAGGTGGCCCCGAGGGAAGACGCGCGATAGTTCGTCCAGGGCCTCCTCAATGAACCGGGCGCCGTCCCCGGGTAGCGCCAACCAGACGTGATATTCGGCTTGGTGAGCACCCGCAGCGCAAAGCGCCCCGCTCCTCTTGTCGGTCGCCAGAGTGAATAGGCCGGAAAGCCGGCCATCCGTTTCACCTGCGACGATTACCGGCTCAAAATCCTCCGCATAGCAGCGATACCAGGTCGTCACAAAGGGCGCGTCCTGAAAGCATGTCGCCCAAGAGCACGCATGGTACAAAGCCGCCCATTCGCGCAGGAACGGCGGCGAGTCCAAAAGCTGTTCAGCGTCTCGCCCCAGATAGAGCCGAACCACGGTTGTCAACTATTCCACCATTTGGCCTTCGCCTGCGATGAACTTCCGCCGCGGCAGAAGTGAGGCCTCGCCACTAACCCATCCGGCAAATTCCAGACGCTCGAAGCGGATACTATCCAACAAGCGCGGTAGCCGGAGCGGGCCTGTGCGGCCGGTCGCAAATCCCGGCCAGCACGTTACCGCAGATTCAATTCCGCACTCTGCGAGTGCCAGTTCGAACTCGGGCAGGTACACGCCGCCCGGATAGCAAAAATGACGCGCCGGACTTTCGCGCAAGGCCGTAATGCGGCGCTCGTTTTCCACGACCTCCTGCAGCATTCTGTTCCTGCGGCGGGAAAGACGATGACGATGCGTATGCAACTGGATATCGAAACCGGCCTGCGCTAATTCACGAGCTTCTTCGTGCGTCATGATGTAGAGCATCCGCTTCCGGCACAGAGCTTCATAATCCAGCTCCAGGCGGGCGGCCACCTGCGTCAACAGGATATCTTTCTCGCGTCCCGAAAGTCCGTGTTTTTGCGCGAACAGCTTGATCAGACGATTTGCTGAATCCCGGCCCTTATCGTCCAAAAATATCGGATGAGGGCAGATCCCCGGAAGTGTCGTAGTCCTTCCGCGAGCCTTCCACAGCAAGTAACTAGCCATGACATCGAATACGGGCCGCTGGAAGTCGCAATAGTAGGTAGTCAAGTACACCGTGGCTGGATACCCAAAGTGCTGAATTATCGGAAATGCTAGGCGGTAAGCATCATAAGTGCCATCGTCTATCGTCAGCACTACACTGCGCTCCGGCAACGTACCGCTATAAAGTCGCCGTAACGCGTCCGCTAGCGACAACACGTTGCAGCCGTTGTCCCTTAGATGGCTAAGCCGGCTCCGAAACACTGCCGCTGGCATGTAGAGGGAGGAATTCCAGAGATGCTCGTCGTCCTGTGAGAACCCGTGATACCCAAGAATCAAGAGCCGGTTGCTCCGCCAGCGGCTGTTAAGGAGCAGAGCCGATAAGCCGCTTCGGGTCATGGCAGACAAGACTAGCAGCTTAAGGCGCTTCAACAATGACCTAACCTCCGCGATCCGCCGGCACAATCGATTCCTCCCATGATGCGTTTTGACGATCGGAATGGCTCACGCAATTAAGCGTCGTCCAGAGTTTGCCTGTTGGAAGGACACCAAAGGGCCTAGTATACTAGATCGCTTGCGCGATACGGAGGGCTTTCGACTGGGCAGCGCGCCTGGCGGCGGACCGTGGCCGGCAGTGCGAGTGTCACGTAGGCAGGCTAAAGCGTCCGGATCCACCCCGCGAATCGGCACCATCCAGTTCTACCATGGACTCCTGATCTAAGGTGTGGCCACCACCTGAAGCGGTGCCTCTGCCACTACGCTGTTAGTGGCGTTGCGGTATTTCGCCTTGTAATACAGAATCCGCTGCGAGACCGCCGGAACGGCAATGGTGCAAGTGGAGGCACAGGGCGCCCCAGCCGGATTCTCTCCCGCGAACTGAAACGGCACGGTGCCCACAGAAGCCGTACTGGCGATGCAGGGCTCGTTCCGTGTGGTGCAGTTCCCGCTGAATTCCCGGTAACCGAACTCCACCACGGCATTGGTCACCCCTAATCCAGCGGGTGGGCTTAACGTGACCGGCAGCGGCAAAAAGGCGCTGCGGTTTACGCCACCTGCCGCCGGAAAAGGGGGCAGCTTGGCCATGTACAACTCCCGCCGCGCGGAGTCCAGGTAATTGCCCTGGAACATAACCCAGGAATTGTCCGGCAGCGGCCGGGCGTTGGCGAATCCGCTGGTAAACTTCAGTTTTCCAATCATGGACTTAACCAGTATCCGCTGGAACTGTCCGGATGGATCCGGCTGGAGCGTAGAGAACTGAACCAGCCCTTGCCCCAGCGCCGGCATATTATCGAGACAGATATCGTTTGCGGGACTCGTTTGGCCCGTAACGCCTGCGCCGTAACAGTACGGATAAATGACCGCCGGCGCGTTCACATAAACCTCTCCCACTGCGCCATTTGGCCGGCATTCTCCGGCGGACCGGGGAACGCAGTATTTATAGGAGTCAGCGACCGCGTCGGAAAGAGAGGAAGCCGGGCCGCTGACATCGATGAGTGGATGAGATCCGGAACTGGCCGCAGTGGGCAGCAATTTGCGATTCAGGTTGCCGATATTATCGGGATCTTTCACGGGGTAAGTCGTCTTCCAGAGTTGGCCGCTAACCAGGGTCCACAAGTCCGGCGGCGCTGGTGCGCTGGTGAACTTGCCCACCAGAGGCCTAATGTCAAACGCTGCCTGGCTCTCGGAAGCAGTTGCCGATTCTCCGCTGACGGAAGGGTGCGATTGAAATACATTGTTGATTGCCGCGGCGTACGCTCCGGCAAACGCCGGATTGGCCGACACGTAGGCCACCGGCGCCGCAAACAATTGCGCGAAATTCGACGCATGCCGTACCCGGTAGGCGCCGCCCCAGGGTGGATGCGGATACGAGCTGCCTTCCACGGCGATAGCAGCCCGCTGCGTTGCGTGCGCGTCGAAGTACCCTGGGTCTATCGTGGCGTTCAGGCCATGTGGATCGTGCAGGTAGTCCCAGAATACGTTGCCGCCCCATCCCAGCGCATAGTAATCCGGATACTCGGGATCGTAGTAATTCAGATTCGTGGCGCCGGACATGGCAAAGAGGTACTTGACGCCTGTGCCCGGTATTTCCTTGGGTCCGTGCATCCAGTGTCCGGCGTTGCGCTCAAAGACCCATTGCCCATCCTGGCCCTTTTGGATTAACACGAGAACCTCGGCGGAGGCATTGAGGAAGTTACAGGAAGTCTCGCTGTCGCTGATACACCAGATGTCGCCGGCTTGTGCCGTGCTCAACTCTCCGGGGGTCTGTTTTTGCGGAGGAACCAGCTTCCAGTAATAAGGCTCGTAAGATCCATCCTTGGCGTCGATCTGCAGCAGTGTACAGTTGGAACCCGTAATGTTCATGGGGTTGCCCCATTGGGAGCATGGAGAGCCGCCTCGGGGCACGGCTGTATGCGTAGTAATCACGACTGCGGTGGCTCCCGGAGCGGCAGACCCGGCGACCATGGTGTTGGCCCCGTAGCCAAAGTAGCCGCTGTAGCCGTAGTCTTGCGCCGAGTGGTTGACGCCCCACCGGGCAGCTCCGTGTGACCAGGTGTTCATGGCGGCAATGACATTGGGCCCGCCCGGCCGGCCGGCATGGGCCGGATTCCCATCACCCGCGCTGAAAACCCCAAACCAGC
This sequence comes from Bryobacteraceae bacterium, assembly GCA_049514955.1. Classification (GTDB taxonomy): domain Bacteria; phylum Acidobacteriota; class Terriglobia; order Bryobacterales; family Bryobacteraceae; genus Bog-159. The sequence continues at coordinate 73,870 of JBEKUO010000001.1, forward strand.
CGAGCGTATCCTGCGAGCGATAGCAATAGATCAGCAGGTTGCCCTGCTGAACCGGGCCGGTATAGCAGTTCATCGCTTGATCGAAGGCTGGCTCAAAGGCGGACAGCAGGCTTTTAAGATCTTTCCCGCTTGAGGCGGGCGTCAGATTAGTGATGACCGCGTTCGCGAAGTTCATCGAATAGTTGCCTTGCCCATGCGCCGCGCCCGTGCCAATCGATTCGCTGTCCGAAAACGGCCTGCTGGAGGCATAGGAGCCTGTGTAAGTGACTTGCAAAATGACGGGAGTTTTGCCCGATTGCGCCATACAGTACCAGGTGGGCGCGGGCTTGGTATCGTCAAAGGTTTGAAAAACTTCTGGCGCGAACATCGGGCATGAAGTATCGGGCCACTTGTCGGGTCCGTCTGGGTTGCCATTGGCTTTGGCCGGGCCGATCATGTTGGATGTTCCGGTTACCGGATCGATCCAGACAATCGCTGCGCTGCCGCCTCCCACCGGGACCATGCACACATAGCCATTACCGACTTTAGCGTTGGAACACAGTGTATCGTAGCCTTCGTCCGGCCATTCGCCGGACTGCCCGGAAACAAACGAGAAAGTGGCCTGGTGCACGGTAATAAAACTGCTGTCGTCGGCCGTATGGCGCCTGATCATTACCGCGAAATCCGGCGCGCAGTAGAACCGGTAAGATCCAGGAGAACTGGTTAGCGTAAGGATTTTGCCGAAGCCGCTTGCAATGGTGGCTTCAATGGACCGGTTGGCGAAGGGAGGCGCCGCGCAGGCATCCTCGGCGGAAACATTCGAAAGTCGGATGCGTCCGCTGCCGCCCGCGATCCAGGCTTCGCTGAAGAGATCGCCGTCAGTCTGGATGACGACAGATCGATCGACCGTTACGGCGCCCTTGTGAAAGATGGCTTCCGGGCGATTGATGCGCGGCGTGCTGTCAAACAACCATGGATCGATACCCATGCCGCCGGGCTGGTGCGTGCCTACGAAGACTGTGCCGCTCTTCGGGCCGAAGGTTACGGTTTTGATCTTGCTGGCACAGGAAGCTCCCGCATTCATGCTGAGGCAAACGTCCAGCGTGCGGAAGTTGGCATCGCGAGAATTTCCTTGGCCATTCAAAGCCACTTGAAACTGGTTGAGCGAATAGCCATAGCCACTGGACGCGCCGCCCCATCCGAATCCTGGGTCCTTCGGCCGTAGCACCAGCCACCCAGTCGAATTGCTTACCGTGGTAGCGCTCTCGCTGCACGGAGTAGACCAAGGACCCTTTGTGTCACATGGGTTTTGCCCCTGGTTGTATGCGGTACCAAACGTCACGTTGGAAATGGCCGCATAGCCAATACCGGGATAGGTGACCCGTTGTATGCGCACGCCGGTTTGCGGCTCGATAAACTGCTCGTTCACGACGCTGCCGGGCGACGAAGGCACGGCCCACTCGCCAGGCGCGGTAGGGTCGGAAGGCCAGGGGTCGGAATAGCCGATACCCAGCGGAATGTTCGTGGTCTCGAAGTGGAAGAGCGCCGTATCCGTACCGCACGTAAGCTTGCTGTAATGGAGGGTGTTCGTTTGCAGCGCGCGGGAGTAGTAACGGCCATCGGCGCCTTTCTCGGCTGCCCGCTTGCCGATAACGAAAGTCCGCTGGGCGCCGTTGCCGATATTGCCGGCCCGGTTGTCCTGGTCAGCCCCCGGGAAGTGAGTTGGGTCCACATCATGGACGAGCGGCGGTTGCGGATTCGCGTTCGCATCGGCGGTCTCGCTGACGGCCAGCGAGCACGGTGACGCGATCGGAGCCGTATAAGTGACCACCGCTTGTGTGGCGGTCGTGCCGGACACGGTGATGCCGGTGATTTGGGCGATAGAGCGCACGGCAAAGGCGAAAGCCAATAAGAACAGTTTCATCGTCCCCTCAGGGAAACCTCCATGGCGTGCGGGTCTGGCCGCTCGTACATGCGGTAGGCGCCATTGTCGTAAACGACGCGATAGCCGTTCAGAAGATTGCGAACCAGCAGCGCCGGCGCGGACTTCTGCATCGCGAAACCCCGATTATCACATGTCGCCGGGAGTAAATCGGGGCGCACGCTTTAGCGACGCTTTAGCGTCCTGTGGCGAGCTTCAGCTAGCCATTTCCGATGACAGCTAGACGGTGGGCTGAAGCCCACGGCATTACGCTAAAGCGTGCGCTTCTCAGCCTCTCACCAACCACCGCCGGAACACCTCCGCCAGGTATTCGGTATTGCGGTGCAGAGCGAATTTCTCCAGGATTCTTTGGCGGGCGCGCTGTCCCATGCCACGCCGCAGTTCAGGGTCGTCCATCAATCTGGCGATGGCGCGGGCCAGCGCCGCGTGATCTCCCGGCGGCGCCAACAGGCCGTCCGTTTCGTGCTGGATGATTTCCGGAATCCCGGTGATCCAGGAGGCCACGCAGGGAATCTCCATGGCCATGGCTTCCATCAACACCACAGGAATGCCCTCGGAGAAGCTGGGCAACGCCAGCACATCCGATTCGGCGTACAATTCGCGCAGTTTGTCCTGGTTGAGAAAGCCTTCCATCACCACGTGACCGGCTAAGCCGCGGCGGACGAGATCCTGCTCCAGGCCTGGCCGGTCCGGGCCGTCGCCGGCGATCCGCAAGCGCACACGCCGGCCTTCGCGCACCAGCAGCTCGATCGCAGCCAGCAGCAGATGCTGGCCCTTCACCGGGGCCAACTGGCCCACGCAGGCGATCTGAAAGGGATCGGGCGCGTCCCGGAACGGCCGCGGCGCAAATTCCCGCGGGTCCACCCCCAGGAAAATGACTTCGATCTTCGGCCACTCGCGGTAATCGGTCAATCTGAGCATCTGGCTGCGCCCGTAGACACTGATGGCGCGGCAGAACAGCGATGCCCGGATCTTCTCCGCTAACTGGAAACCCGCCGGATCCACGAACTCCGCCTGACCGTGGAAGGTGATGGACATGGTGATCGGGAAAATGCGCGCGGCGATCAACCCGACTGTCGAAGAGTAGTGACAGTGCACATGGGAGAGACGCTGGCGCATCATCCAGTGGCCGGCGATCACCGCCTCGAGGAAATACAATATCCCGGATCTGCCAGTTCCCATCGCGCAGAGTAATCCACGAAAGTAGCCGGCGGGACGCGAAAACAGGGTGGCCCAGTGCGCCCGCAGCACGCCTCCCAACCCGCAGGTCTTGATGTAAAACGTGGCCTGCGCTTCCTCTTGTTCCACCGGCGTCAGCTTGTCGAAAGGCCTGTCGGGCGGGCGCACGGAAGCCACCAGGATGCGAAATCCGAGTTCGCGCAGCCGCTGCACTTCCCGCAACATGAACGGGTGATTGATGGCGGGATATTGGCTGAGCAAATATGCCAGTGAGAGGGCCGGTTTCATCTACCAGTTTGCGCCCGCGAGGTTCAGTACGGGCAGACCGCTGCGCCGGATCGCCTCCGCATTTGCGGCCGTCGGCGATTGTGTCAGGACCAAGTGCTGCGCCCAGGCCAGCGTAATTTCCAGATCGGAATCGAGCAGGTTGCCGATGTGCGGGATGGCGGCCAGCAGGAAGCGCTGGTTGCTGCCGTAGATACCCTCGAGCCGTATATGCGGATCGAACACCCGGACGTTACGGCCTTTTCCGATCAACTGTTCCAGCAGGCTCACCACCGGGCTCTCCCGTAGATCGTCGGTATTCTCCTTGAAGGCCAGTCCGAAGACCCCGATACGCTCAGCGGGCAATTCCAAGACCTTCTGGACGGCCCGGCTAAGGTGTTGCGCATTGCTCGGCAGGACGGTTTCCAGAAGCGGGAGGTTCAGATCCAACCGGCTCGCCCGGTATACCACCGCGCGCAAGTCTTTCGGCAGGCATGCGCCGCCGAATGCGAACCCGGGTTTAAGATAGGCCGGCGAGATGTTGAGCTTGCTGTCCCGGCAAAGCGTCTCCAGGACCTCTCCGGCGGGAACGTCGAGCGCCGCAGCCAGCGTGCCGGTCTCATTGGCAAAGGCTATCTTTAGCGCGTGAAAAGTATTGCAGGTGTACTTGATCATCTCCGCCGTGCGCAGGGAAACGAGGCAGGGGTCCACATGGAGAGGCCGGTATAGCGCCGCCACCTGCTCCACCACGGAACGGTCTTCGCCTCCGACCACCACCAGCGAGGGCTCTAGGAAATCCCGCACGGCGTTGCCTTCCCGCATGAATTCCGGATTGGATACCACGAGTTGCAATGAACTCTCCAGACAGTCAGCCGCAATCTCTTCGCAAGTACCCGGAAAGACCGTGCTCCGTACGGCCACAATCAGACGGCGCGAACGTCCGGGCAAGCACCGCGCAATCTCGCGGCACACCCTGCGCAATTGATCGAGCCCCAGATTGCCGTTCGGCTCGGAAGGCGTACCCACGCAGATGAGTGCAATGTCGGAATCCGCCAGAGCCGGCTCGAGCGCGCCTGTGGCTGACAATCTGCCGTTGGCGCGTCCCTCGCGGATCAACTCCTCCAGACCCGGCTCGTAAAACGGCGCCCGTCCCGCTTCGATGCTCTCGATCTTATAGCTGTCACGGTCCACGCCGATGACATGGTGGCCGAGATGCGCCAGTCCCGCCGCGGTAACGGAGCCAACGTACCCCAAACCGAGTACGGCAAGCCTCGCCGTGTAGGGCAGGTTGTCAACCTGCGGCCGATTGTCAATCGGCCTGTCGGCGCGCAAAATTAATCTCCTCCTTCACTAGAAAAATCGGCCTCCCCTTCACCTCATCGAACAATCGTCCTACATACTCTCCCAGCACCCCCATCCCAATCAACTGCACTCCGGCAAAAAAAAGCACCGCCAGGATGAGCGATGTCCAACCTCTGGCCTGGTGCGGGTTGTATCCAAAGACCGTGATGTTCCCCACGTATTGCACAAATATGAACAGAGCCAAAAGAAATGTTCCGAGGGCGATGAAAATTCCAGCCAGCATGAGGGTTTGCAGGGGCTTATAGGAGAAATTGAAAACGCCGTCGAGCGCCAGGCGCACCAGTTTCGAGAACGTGTACTTTGCTTCCCCGAACGCACGCGCTTCCCGCTCATATTCCAGCCCGGTTTGTCTGTAACCGATCCACGCGCGCAGGCCTCGCAGGTAGCGGCGCCGCTCCGGCAAGCTGTTGAGCTGGTCGACCACCCGGCGGCTCATCACGCAGAAATCGCCGGCATCTAGGGGAATCTCTATCGACGCCAGTTTCCGCAGAAGCCGGTAGTAAGCAAAGTAGGCTGCCCGCTGGAAGATTCCTTCCTTTCTCTTGATCCGGATGGCGTAAACCACATCGAAACCTTCCTCGCACCGGTCGATGAAGCGCTTCAGTTGCTCAGGAGGATCTTGGAGGTCGGCATCCAGTACCGCTACCCAATCGCCGGCTGTGTATGCCAAGCCGGCGGACAGCGCCGCTTGATGGCCGAAGTTTCGCGACAGGCTGAGGATTTTCAGGCGCGAATCGGTAAGCGCCAGGTTCTTGCAGATTGCCAGAGTGTCGTCCAGGCTGCCGTCGTCCACGATAATCAACTCGTAATCCTCGGCCCAGGCAGAGGCGGCGGCAGTGATGCGGCTATGAAGCTGCGCGATACCGGCGCCTTCATTGAAAGCTGGAACGACCACCGAAATCATGATGGAACCCGTTCAAGCAGCGTGTTCCCGCCGATGACTGCGCGTATGCGCAGCCAGGACGGAAGTTGGGCCGGCCAATCCGGCTTCCAAAACCGCAGTTCGTCATCCGACAGGATGACCCAGCGGCAATGGTATTGATCCATGTATCGCATCAGGTATGCGTCGTTGGATTCCGGGATGGATAGAGCCTGCGCACCGGTATCGTAGCTATAGTAATAGGGATCGTAAACGATCACAGCGTCTTGGTGAGTAATTGTGGCGCTGATCGAGCGCCTGATCCGCCGGCGTTGCGCGGCTGCGGCATCTTGCGCCGAGAGCTGGCGCGCCAGGCGCCCATCTTGGACCGGCACGTAAACAGCAAAGAACACGCAGCCGAGAATCAGCGCATAGCCGGTGAACCTGGGAGGGCGCCATTTTGCCAGGAGTGTGGCTATACCATACCCCAACCAGATCACGGTCAGCGCCGTGAAGGGCGCCAGATAGCGGGCTTCCAGCGAGTCGGCGCGGACGGCCATGGCGGCGATCTGCAGGGCGCCATAAAGCGCGCTCGCAAGCAGCGGTGCTGTGGCCAGGTGACGCCTCGATATCAGGGCCATGGCAACGAGCAAAATTACAAATACGATGCGCGGAAGGTACACATCCTCCCAGCCTGCCCTGAGCCAGGCTCTTAGCACCTTCGGTATGCCGAGAACGGTATGGCTGAGAACGGCCAGGCCATCGGTCCGGAATAGCTCCCTAGGAGACGGTGGCGGAGTGGGGCTGTGCCAATAACGATCGACAGAGCCACCGTAACTGCGCGCATAAAGATCCTGGAAGGCATAGTAAGAGGCGTCACTACGAAAAGGAGAGCCCCATACGCGTGCAGCGTGAATCCACCACGGAGCGGCCACCAGGGCTGCCGTCACAGCAACCAGGAGCAAGCGCATAGCGGCCTTGCGCCACCCCCATACCGCACACGCATACAGGAGCAAAGCGGGGGCAATCAAACTGGCCGTGGATCGGGTGAGCCAGGCAGCGCCGAAGAAGACGCCAGCGGCGGCGCACAGCATCCATTTTTCAGCACGCACAAACAACGCCATGCCGCCGATCAGAAGCGTCAAGTGCAGGGCATCCGGGAGCATCCGCAGCGAATCCTCCCAGAGCGGAGGAAAGAACGTCACGGCCAGCGAGATGAGCAGGGCGGTCCAGGTATTCTTTGCCCAGTAAGAAACCAGGTAAAACGCAGCGGGCAGCAGTAGCACATTCGCCAGCGCGGAGACCAGCAGGCCCGCGGAGACCACCTGGATATCGAATGCCCTTGCCGCCAGTGCCGTCCAGAGGGGATACAACGGATTCGCGTTGTGGTAGGGCATCGGTAAGTGGGCCGGGTGGAGGAAGAGCAGCCAACTGGCATCGTTGACCCATCCTTTCCCACTCAATAGATTGCGGGCCACGATTGCGATATAAGCGCTGTCGTGGCTGAAGGCTTGCGAAAGATCCGTGTTGAATCGAAGCAGAACAAGCCGGAGGGCCAGAAGCGCCAAGGCACACGCGGAAGGCTCTACCCAGCGACCGGACGCATGGCTGGTTCCTCCGGTGATCAGCACGCGCATAGATGGTTCGGCACAACTCTACTGAGGGCGTTTCGCGAAAGGCTCATTTTACATGATTGCCCTTGCAGCCGCACCTTGCCAAATGCGTTGGGGAATTAAGGGACGACCATCACCTGATAGGGGGTTACAGACAGAACATTATTCGAGGCGTCGCGGTATTTGACTCTGTAGTAGAGAACCCGCTGTGAGATTGCTGGAATGTCGATCGTACAACCGGAGGAACAGGCGAGTCCCGAGGGACTTTCGCTGGTGAATCGGAAGGGCGCGTTCCCGGGTGGGATGGCGGCCGCGTTGGCCAGACAGGTATCGTTGCGTGTTGTGCAATTTAGGCCGTATTCCTGATAGCCGAACTCCACGATGGCGTTGTTTACCAAGGCTCCGGCCGGCGGCTGCACCGCGATGGGAACCGCCACAAAGGCGCCGCGCGCGATCGAGTCGGGCGCCGCGAAGGGCGGCAGCAGGGCCATGTAGTCGTTGCGGCTCAGAGAATCCAGGTAATTGCCTTGGAACATCACCCAGGCATTATCCGGCAGGACTCTGGAATTGGCGAATCCACTGGTAAGCTTCAGCTTCCCATTCATGGGCTTGATCAGAATCCGCTGAAAGTCTCCTAACGGATCCGGCTGCAAGGTCGAAAACTGGACTAGTCCTTGGCCGGCCGAAGGCGCATTGCTAATGCAGATGTCGTTCACTTGAGGGTTGCCTTGCGCAACGACCGGGTTTCCATAGCACCAGGGATACACCATGCCGGGCGCGTTGACGTAAACCTGGCCGACGACGCTGCCTGGCCAGCATTCTCCAGTCACGCGCGGGATACAGTATTGGTAAGAACCGGCCGGGCCATTGGAGATCGCTGAACCAGGCGCGCTTACGTCCACCAGAGGATGGGATCCCGAGCTGGCCGCGGTGGCGAACACCTTCCGGTTCAGGGCTCCGATATCGTCCGGGTCGGTGAGCGGGAACGTCGTCATCCAGAGCTGGCCGCTCACGAACGTGAAAGCGTTGGGAGAACCTGGCGAGGTGCTTTGCACACCCGCCAGCGGGCGGATGTCGAAGGCCGCTTGCCCCTCGTAGGAGCTGGCCGAGTCGCCGCTTCCGGACGCGTGGGACTGCCAGATGTTTGTTAGCGTGCCTCCGGCAAGTCCGGCGAACGATGGATTGGCTGAAACATACTGCACAGGTGTGGTAAACATCTGCGGGAAATTCGCCGCGTGCCGCACGCGGTAGACGCCCGCGTAGGGTGAATAGGGATAAGTGGCGGCTTCAACAACGATGGTCTGGCGTTGGAATCCGTGTGCACCGAAAAAACCTGGATCGATGACCGCGTTCTGTCCTCGCGGATCGCTCGCGTAGTCCCAGAGTACGTTACTGCCCCATCCTGCTGCATAGAATGTGGGGTAGTTGGGATCGTAATAATACAGATTGGTAGAGGTAGACAGGGCCAACATATACTTTACGCCGGTACCTGCAATGGCCGTTGGCCCATACGGCCAATGCCCGGCATTACGCTCGAAGATCCATTGGCCGTTGGCGCCTTTCTGGATCAGCATGACGATTTCGTTGGTGCCGTTGATCCAGTTGCAGGATGTCTGGCTGTTGCTGATGCACCAGATGTCGCCCACCTGCGCGGTGCTCAGTTCCCCGGGGGTCTGGCTCTGTGGAGGAACCGGCGCTACGTAGTATGGCTCGTATGATCCCTGGTTGGCGTTGATCTGGATGAGCGTGCAGTTCGTTCCCGAAATTCCCATCGGGTTGCCCCATTGGGAACAGTCGGAAGCGGTCGCGGCGATGAGACTGTTAGTGGTGACGATGCTGGACGTGCCACCCAACAAATAGCTGGAATTGTAATCAATCGTGTCGGCGCCATAGCCGAAGTATCCGCTGTGGCCGTAGTCTTGAGTCGAATGATCGTCGCTCCATCGCGAGGCTGCATAGCTCCAGGTATTCAGGGCAGCGATAATATTAGGTCCGCCTGGCTGGCCGGCGTGGTCCGGTACCCCGTCCCCTGGGCTCAATACCGCCAGCCAGGCGATGGTGCCCTGGCCCCGGTAACAATAGACCAGCAGGTTGCCCTGCTGAACCGGACCGTTGTCGCACGTGAACGCAACGTCGCCAGGTTGGCCGGCATACTGGTCCATGTTTTCCCCGATGTAGGCGTTAATCATGCTCTGCAGATCTTTACCTAGCGAAGCGGGTGTCAGATCGGTAACCACGGCATTCGGGAAGGTGATGCTGTAATTGTCGCTAGCCGTGGACGCCCCCACGCCAATCGAATCGGAGTTCGAGAAGATTCGGTTCGAGGTATATGATCCCGTATAGGTAATCTGGAGAACCACTTGCTTGCCACCAGAAGTGGCTATGCAATACCAGGTGGGAACGGATTTGGTGTCGTCGATCGTCTGATAGGCTTCGGGTGCGAAGAGCGGACAGCTTGCGGACGCCCACTGGTCGGTCCCGGTGTTTTTGGCATTGGCCATTGCGGGGCCGATCAGATTGACGTTTCCACCGGCTGGATTGATCCAAGCCAATGCTACGGAACCGCCGCCTGTGGGGAGCATACATAGGAACCCGCCACTGACCTGCACGTTTGAGCAGATGTCCGTGAAACCGGTATCCATCCACTCGCCGGGCTCGCCGGATACATAGGAGAAATTAGCCGCCTGAACATAGATAGAGCTGGCGGTATCCGGAGTGTGGCGCCGGATCATCAAGGCGAAGTCGGGCGCGCAGAAGTAGGAATAGGAGCCGGGAGAAGTTGTCAGAGTAAGTGCGGCTCCAAAGCCGCTGGAGATCGTCGCTTCAATGGAGCTGCCGGTGGCTGGCGGAGCCGTGCAGGCGTCCGATTGGGAGGTGTTGGACAAGCGTATTCTGCCTTGCCCGCCGGTAGTCCAGTAACTGGAAAACCAATCTCCGCCGGTCTGCGTTACAGACGCACCGCTGACCGTTGCTGTTCCCTGATGAGTGGAGCTCTCCGGCCGGCTGATCTTGGGATTGCTGTCGAACAGCCAGGGATCGATGCCCATGGCTCCGGGATTATAGGTGCCCGCCGTGACGGTGGTGTCAGTCGTCGGCGGCAGGGTGACGGTCTGGATGGCATTGGCGCAGGACGCCCCGGCATTCATGGACAGGCAGACGTCTACCTGGCAGACGCTGGAATTGCTGGAGCCGCAGTGTCCCATTAGCCCTACTTGAACTTGAAGCAGCGAGTCTCCGTAGGTGGGATCGGTTCCTCCCCAGGCGATCGATATGTTACTGGGCCGCATCACCAGCCAGGCGGTGGAGTTGCCTACCGAGGCATAACCGTTGCTGCCAATCGAGTTGCAGGGGCTGGACCAGGGTCCCGCGGTATCGCAAGGGTTCTGTCCTTGGTTGTAGGCGGTGTTGAAAGCATTGTTGGGGTACGGGGAATAGCCAAATCCCGGATAGGTGAGATGCTGTACGCGGAGTCCGGTCTGCGGTTCGACAAACTGTTCGTTGACGATGCTGCCTGGCGACGAGGGTACGGGCCAGTTGCCGGGATTCGCGGGATCGGCCGGCCAAGGATCGGAGTACCCGATCCCCAGCGGAATGTTGCCGGTCTGAAATGTGAATAAGGCCGTACTGCTTCCGCACGTGATTCCGCCATAGTAGGGCGTGAATGCTTGCAGGGCTCGGGAATAGTAGCGGCCATCAGTGCCGGTCTCCGCGTCGCGCTTGCCGATCACGAAGATGCGGCCTTGGCCCGTAACGGCATTGCCGGTGCGGCTGTCCAGGTTTGCGCCGGGGAAGAGGCTGGTATCCACGTCGTGGGCCAGCGGCGCCAGTGGGTTGCCGTTGCCGTCGGCGGTCTGGCTGACAGTGAGAGAGCAAGCGGATCCGTTCGGCGCCGTATAGGCGACTGCGGCTTGTGTGGCCGTCGAGCCCAACACTCGAACGTTCGTAATCTGCGAAAACGCGCACCCCGCCGTGACCAGCAACAGTGGCGCGAGCTTTAGCTTTCCGCCGTGGGCTTCAGCCCACGTTCGATGATCGCTGGAGTGTTTCACCGGCTTAGCCCCCGAATCTTCATTGCCCACCGGTCGATCCACAGATACTGGTAAGCCGCGGCCGTGGTGATCGACATAAACTCCGGCGTAAGATTTACCGTAGGAGCCTGGGCAATGGTTCCGCTGTTTCCCAATGCGCCCCCGGATACGCCGATCTGGAAGTTGATGGTGCCTGGCGTCGAGCTGTAAATGCGGATCTTGTACCAAGTGCCAGATGCAACCGCCACGCCGCTGTCCAGGCAATACTGAGTGCCGGCTATCACCACCTCGTAAACCCAATCGACGGTGCTCTCGCCGGAACTGCAACCGCCGCCGGCGGAATCATACCGCACCACGATGGAGTTCCCACCAGCCGGGTGATACGCGGTGATGCTATCCGCGAATCCCACCAAGTACTTGGCATGCGCTACGGACGTGTCGGTCTCCACGATGGACTGCATTTCCCAATAGGTAAATGCTCCAGCGCTGCCCAGGTTGGCAATGGACATCACCCCGGAAGGGCTGTCGTAGGTATCGGTCAGCGACAAGGAAATGCCGTGTGTGGCGGTGTTGTCCGGGGTCATACCGAAAATACCGGGATGATTGGCCTGGCCTGGAGTGAAATAATAGGAGCCGTTGGAGCCGACTATATAAGCGGTGCTCCACCCCAGAGCGCCTACTCCAAACGCTGGGCGGAAGCTGGGCATGAATTCGTCGATCAGAAAGAAAGTAGGATCGAACGGATTGAAATCCACAGTGCCCGAGGTATTAGTCAGGTCGTCGCGGAAGGTGTAGGATGTGCCGCCGCCTGCCGTTCCACAAGACCATGCTCCATTGACGTAACTGGCGACCGCCCCGCTTCCCCCTCCAGCGCAGGGAGTTGTTTGCGCGCAGTCGGAACAATACAAGATGGTTCCGTTCGCGCCGCTGCCCAGATTGGCAAACGTGAAGCTGCCCACTTGAGCCGAGCTGCTCAGCGTCAGATTCGTAGCGTGCAGATTGCCGGTCTGAGACGCGTCGTTGACCACGGCCATTACCGCGTTGCTTTGCGGGAATTGCGGCGACCACCCAGCCACGTGTACGGTCTGCACCGGAAACGAGATGTAACGATTGGAGGCGGCGCCGCCAAAATCGATGAAGATGAAATCGAGCTGGCTTGGCGTGCCGTTGAACATGGCTCCGGGAACTGGATTGGCGGAGTTGGCGAAGATCACGCTGGGCCCCACTTCGCTGGCGAAATCCACCTGGTAGCCCGTGTTGTTGAACATCTGCAGGCTGAAGTTCCCCGAGCCTCCATTCAGCCGCAAACCGGCCGTGGTGGTGTTCGCGATGTTTCCGGAGATGATCTGGCTGGGAGCCCTGACCTCCAGGCCCGTGGGACCGCTGAATTCGGTGGCCGTCAGATTATGGCTGCCGGCCCCGGCGTCGATCAGCATCCCCCATCCGGAACCGGTGGTGGCGGCAATCTGGCTCCCGTCAAGCGAGCTGTTGCTGTAAATGCCGCCGAGCGTGTTGAGGAACGCATTGATATTGGCCAAGTGGCCGTTGCCGTTGTAAGCGCTGGAGGTTTGTACCTGCAGCCCCCATCCGCCATTTTGATAAAGTACTGTGTTCACGAAATCGGAATCGTGAGGGCCGCGAAACGTCCAGCCGTTCCCGTTATTGAAAGCCGAGCGAACGCCGTAGAAATACCCTTCTAGGTCGTCGGATGGTGTAGCGAAAGTCGAATCCACGCCCCACTCCGTGTAGATCCCGTCGGAGTACGCGTTGCGCACCATCACGTCGGTCATCTGTAGGCCATGACCATACAGCCGGATGCCGTAGCTCGCGCCTGTTTGGTTTGTCTTATTGCCGTCGATCGTGCAGCCGCGGATCTCACCGCGGAACAGCCCATATTTGCTGTTCTGGCCGGTCAGCGCAGCAAAGTTGGTCTGCGAGATCACATCCTGATTCCCGCCATTCTTCAGTATGAGCGTGGTCTGGCCGGCCCCGGCACACTCGATCTTGCCGGTGCCCGATTGGTCCGTAGTGGAATCGCTGAACCGGATGCCTCCCACTGTGTGGGTCCCGACTCCGAAATAGATCTTCTGGCCCTTCGCCAGAGTGATTACGCTGTTGATGACGTAGGCGCCGGCATCCGCCCTAACCTCGCCCGCTCCGGAAGCCAGCGCGGCTGCGAAAGCCGCCGAGTCGTCGGTGACGCCGTCGCCTTTGGCCCCGAAATCCTTGACGTGAACTACATCTTGCAGCTTGGACGTCACGGTGCGGGTCACAGCGCCGGCGCCTGACTGTAGGAACGTGCCGGCGCCGCCTCCCAGTTGCTGAGTCCAGATGTTGGTGGACGTGCAGTAGTACTTATTCTGTCCGGCTACGGCGTCGGTCGCGAAATATTCTTCCCCTTGCGTGCAGACGGCCGGCAATTGGGCGGTCGTCCCGCGTTTCGACGGCAGGGTGTGCGTGGCGCCGGACGCATCCCAGGAGCCGATCTGCACACGACCCCCATTCACCGTTGTCTGCGCTGTTAGGAGAGATGGAATCCCCAGTAGAAGAACTGAAAGAGGAAAGCTGCTGGCTGATGGCTTCATGTCTAGTAATTCCTCACGATGGTGGCCCGGTATGTCGCACTGGCTGGCTGTACGCTAAGACCCGACAAGTTACAGAGCCGGACTGTCACGGTGTTGGCGCTGCTCACCAGCATGATGCCAATGAGTCCGGAAGGCAGTCCAGCCGGCCATCCGGGTGCTACGGCATCACCCGTATTCGCGCCGTTTACGGTCAATGTAAGATCCGCCGCACAAGCCCCGGCTGAGATGATGGGGAAGCTAAGGGCCGCTGAATTGGTCAGATATGTGGGGACTACGCCATTGTCTACCGCTATGGCACTCTGCCCAGGTGTCTCCGTGATGATGATCCCCTGGCCGCCCGCGAGCGTCTTCGCGGTCAAAAAGGCGCGCTGGTCGCGGCCGCCAAGCGTGTCCCAGGTGCCGGTCGTCGCCGTCCAGGTATAAACCGGGATCACATTGGCCGGAAAAGAAGTGACTCCGGACTGTTGAACACATCCCGCCGAGCAGGCTACCGTCAAGTTGTGCCCTACCAGGAGGGTTCCGGAACCGTTCACATAAACATATGCCGCGCCTGTGGCGCTTCCACTAATGGTGGCTGTGGCGCTATTACTGATGGTGTACACCTGGTATCCGAAGCGGACGTTGCAGGGAGAGGTGGGCGAGCAGTTGGCGCCAATGCTGAGCACCGTAGAGGATGTGCGTACGACCGCGAGATCTCCCAGTTGGTAAGCCATGGTCGCTCCGCCGCCGCTGCCGGAAACTGTGGCGGGCGCCCATTGGGATCCGTTCCACAGCAGGGCTTGGCCATTGGCCGGAGCCGTGTTCGCTACCGGCCGGCTTTGAATGCCGGTAACCGTAGCGGCGGTCAGTGTACCGCCAAGATCGCCGCCCGCGGCGGGGAGTTGGCTGGAACCGAGAAAACCGGCGATCTGTCCGAAGCTGTAATCTCCGGTTTGGGCCGTGATCGCGCCGCTCCTTCCGAATACGCTGGTAACTGCCCCGCTGCCGGATACTGCGCCCGGCGTCCACTGGGATCCGTTCCACAGCAGGGCTTGGCCACTGGCAGGGGCGGTATTCGCCACTGACCGGCTTTGAATGCCGGTAACCGTGGCGGCCGTCAACGTTCCACCCAGATCGCCGCTCGCGGCGGGGAGTTGACCGGACGCGATCATGCCTGCGATCTGCGGGAAGCTGTAATCGCCAGCCTGCGCCATAACCGCGCCGCTTCTGCCGAATACGCTGGCGACCGCACCGCCTCCCCCGGCCAATGACGCCGTGCCCGCGCCGTTCACCACGCAATAGCCGGTCTGCGCGGTGCTGAAATTTACCGTGACGTTGTACGTCGTCGGACTGATCTGAACCTTGTCCGGCTCTACGCGTTGTGGCGGCGTCGAATTGTCATAGCAATCTACAACCAGGTTGACCGTTCCGAACTGGTGTACAGTCCCCGGAATCGTGATGCTGACTTGCGCCGTGAACGCATACGAGGAGTTGCCGGTTTCGGCCGGCGCCGGCTGCCATTGGTTCGTGGCAGCGTTCCATTGCAATACCTGGCCGCTGGACGGGGCCGCGTTGCTTACACTTCGGCCCTGTAGTCGATTCACCGTCAGTCCGCCCGGAGCGCCCGATATGTCTCCGCCTAGCGCCAGCCATTGGATAGTGCTCCCGTTGCTCGACAGCACTTCGTTTGTGGTGCCCGAATTCACCGACAAGCTGTTGCCTTCCACCGTCCATGTGTTCGCCGGATTGCACGCATAAACATTGCTCCCCGCAGGCGCCGTGGTCAGAAAAAAGAACTGTCCTACCGCGCAAGTGGAAGGTAGGCTGCTTCCCGTCTGCATCGGTTTTGTAGATCCGGCCGCCGAGAAATCGACGCTCTTCGACTGCGTGCGCAAATCAATGAGGGTCTGACTTCGCCCCGGGGCGATGAAGGCCGTCCACAGCAGGAGGCTCATCGGAAGTTTGGAATTGTGCATGTTTTCGCCAGGCCCTGACAGGGCGAGTGCCACTCCTGTCATAAGTCCAGCACGCTGCCGGAAGGAACTGGCCGGTCAAATCGCGCAAGTTATAGACAGAACAAGCATCGAAAATTCGGCTCGACGTGTGAACGGCCTGCAGCCACAACGGGTGCGGAGAAGGCGTGCGATCCGCACAGCGGAGCGTGCCGTGGCCATGCGATAGCCCCCGCCAGTGTTTTTCGGGTTTCCCGCTTCCGCCCAGCCCGCGGCGACTTGCGTACCGGCTCAGCCGCCAGCCTCGCCCGCCAGCACGCCACTGGCATCACCCCGACTGCGACTATTCGGCTCGACCCGCAGGACATTTCCCCCGCGCGTACACTCGCCGCCGCGCGCGGCGTGCGCTACCAGACCTATCTCGAAAGGCTGCTCCACGAAGCTCGCGCAGCCGATGGAGAAAAGCTCGCCAGATGAGCCTCTGCCAACCGCACGTAATGCCGCAGCATAGTCCGCGCAGCCGATGGAGAAAAGCTCGCCGGATAAGCCTCTCGTCTTGAAGGGGCGTTATGCCATAAATGGATTCACCACGCGTACCCCGCCCAGCACGGCGCCAGGCTGCAGATCCTCGGTGTAAAGTACTACCGCTCCCGCCGACCGCGCGGCATGCACGATCAAAGCGTCCCAAAACGAGATCTGCGTAAGCCGATGCAGTTCGATCGCCGCGATGACATCGCCTGCGTCGAATCGAACCACCCTGCCGCGAGCCAGGATCTCGACCTTCCTTTGCGCCATCTCCGGTGCCAATCCTAGCTTGCGCGTCGCTGCGACGAAGTATTCCTGCAGAACCTGCAACGACACCACAGCCGCTCCGCGCCGAAGATGATCCGCAAAAAGCGCAATCGACAGCTCGCGTTTCTCCGGCGACGAAGCATCGTCAGCGTACACCAACACGTTCGTATCGAAAAAGGCAAGCCCGCTCATCGTCGTTCGTGCAGTTCTTCGCGGTTGAACTTCCACCCGCGCGAGTCGCCCTGAGCGAGACGCGAGAGCCGTTCGAACTCCGCGGCATCGCTATTCGCATCGGTCTTCCCCACCAGTTGCTCCAGGTACTCGCGCACAAGCTGGTTGACGCTTGTGCCCATCGCCTCGGCGCGGCACCGCGCTTCCTGGATCACTTCGTCGTCGATGGATAGAGTGAGGTTCACATACACATAATACGTGCGCACGTAGCCTGTGTCAATGTCAAAGCCGCCAATCTGGATCATTTAGAATCAATTATTTGGGCTTTGTTCGTACAACAGCGGGGACACACCGGCCCACCCGGTCGCCTGCCCATCGCCACGTCGACGAGCAACCCCGACCGATTGGGGTTTCGACTGCGTCTTGTGTGAGAATTCAGGAAGGTAGCTTGAACGGCATCCCATATGTGTGGCATCGCAGGATTTGTAACCCGCGCACCCAGTGCCTCGCCGGACGCACTCCTCACCCGCATGACCGACAGCCTCCGCCACCGCGGTCCGGATGCCTCGGGCTTCTACCGCGATCCGTTCGCCTCGCTCGGCCACCGCCGTCTCAGCATCGTCGATGTCCGCGCTGGACATCAGCCCATGTCGAACGAGGACGGCACCCTCTGGATCGACTACAACGGCGAAATCTTCAATCATGCCGACCTACGCCCCATCCTTGAGCGGGCTGGCCATCGGTACCGCACCCGGTGCGATACCGAGACCATCCTCCACGCCTACGAGCAATACGGACCCGATTGCGTCACCCACTTCCGCGGCATGTTCGCTTTCGCCATCTGGGACAAGAGCACTCGCACGCTGTTCTGCGCCCGCGACCGCCTCGGCAAGAAGCCTTTCTACTACTATTGGGACGGCCACCTATTCGCGTTCGCCTCCGAGATCAAAGCGCTGCTCGAGCATCCCGCCATTTCTCCGCGCTTCGAAGAATCGCTGCTCTCCGAGTACCTCAGCTTCGGCTACTGCTCCGGCGAGCAGACGCTCTTCTCCGGTATACGCAAACTCATGCCGGGCCACTGGCTCCGGCTGACACCGGAACAATTCGAAATCCGCCGGTATTGGGAGATTCCGTGTCCGGTGGGGCAGGCGGTTTCGCCTGCCAACTCCCGCGACGATCAATACTGGATCGCCGAATGCCGCAGCCGCCTCGAAGAGGCCGTGCGCACGCGGCTGATGAGCGATGTGCCCCTGGGCATGTTTCTCTCGGGTGGCGTCGATTCGAGCGCCATCGCCGCGCTTATGAAGCCGATGTCGAATGGGCCCGTCAAGACCTTCGCAGTCGGCTATCGCGAGGAGGCCTTCAGCGAACTGGCCTACGCCCGCCAGGTCGCCCGAAAAATCGGCACAGAGCACCACGGGGTCGTCATCGGTATGGACGATTTCTTCAACGCCCTGCCGCAACTCATCTGGCATGAAGATGAGCCTATCGCCTGGCCCTCCAGCGTCTCCCTCTATTTCGTGTCGCGCTTGGCCTCGGAACAGGTGAAGGTCGTCCTTACCGGCGAAGGCAGCGACGAGCTGTTTGCCGGCTACGGCCGCTATCGCTTCTACCTCCTCAACCAGCAGTGGATGAAAGCTTATCGCGCGGTGCCGCGCCGATTGCGCGATGCCCTCCGCTCCCGGATTGCCGGCTCACGCCTGCTCACCGGAAACATTCGCCGCAAGCTGCAGCATTCCGTCCTGGGACGCGGTGAAGATCTTGATGCCCTCTACCTCGATAACTTCTATGCCGCCTTCTCCCGCGGAGAACAGCAGCGACTGCTCACACGCGGCGCGCCATCCCATGCAACCTACGATTCCTTCCTGCATTACTGGAACTCCCAGCCGGATGCCGCGCCGCTCTCCCGCATGCTATACGCGGACCAGAAAACCTACCTCGTCGAGCTGCTTATGAAGCAGGACCAGATGAGCATGGCCTGCTCCATCGAAAGTCGCGTTCCCTTTCTGGATCACCAACTCGTCGAGTTCGCCGCGCGCGTTCCCGACCGGCTCAAGCTGCGCGACGGCGTTGGCAAATACGTCCTGAAGCGTGCCGTCGAAGACATCCTCCCGCGCGACATCGTCTATCGCAAAAAGATGGGCTTCCCCACGCCGCTCCGCCAATGGCTGATGGATCCCAGCGCCGATGCCCTGATCGCCCAGATCCAGGACCGCGATGGCCTGTTGGCGCAATATATCGATTTCACTTATCTGAACGATCTCCTCTCCCGCCACAAAAGCGGCCTCGAAGACGCCACCGACCGCATCTGGCGTCTCCTGAACCTGCAGCTCTGGGGCAACATTTTCATCACCAGCAAGGCGGGCCTCCTGGCCTGCCCCGCATGAATCTCACCCGCTTGTTGAGCATGCGCCCGGACGAAATCCGCACCCGCGCCCAACAGGCCTTAGCAAAACGCTGGGCCAGCCCCCCAGCCTGCCACCTAATCTCGTCTTCCGCCGTGCCCGTTTTTCCAGACTTACCCACACTGTGCACACTGCAAGACGCCGAGAAAATCTGCCAGCATCGCTTCGATCTCCTAGGCTACGAAGCCCTGGATTTTGGCTCCCCGATCGATTGGCATCTCGACCCCGTCCACCACAAGCGCGCCCCGCGCAAGCCCTGGTATCAAATCCCCTTCCTCGATTTCAACCTGGTCGGCGATCACAAAATCATATGGGAGCTGAACCGCCATCAGCACCTCGTCACGCTTGCCCAAGCCGGTTTCCGCGACGAAATGTTGGCCCAATGGACTCACTGGCAGCAAGAAAATCCCTATCCCATCGGTATCAATTGGGCCAGCACGCTGGAGGTCGCCTTTCGCGCGTTGTCCTGGCTCTGGGTGCGCCACATAATCGGGGATTTCCACGATGACCTGCTCCCCGCGCTCCATCTCCACGGCTGGTACATCGAGCGCTTTCTTTCGACTTACTTCTCCCCAAATACGCACCTGCTCGGCGAAGGCGTGGCGCTGTTCGCGATCGGCGTGCTCTGCCCACAAATCCGCGACGCCCGCCGGTGGCAGGAGCGCGGCTGGAACATCGTCCTGCGCCAGGCCGAAGTTCAGGTCCGCCCCGATGGCTTCCACTTCGAACAATCGGTCTACTACCATGTCTACGCGCTCGATTTCTTTCAGTTCGCACGCACGCTGGCCGCTCGCAACGCCATCCCTGTTCCAGCCCCCTTCGATCGCACTATCGAAAAGATGAGCGAAGCCCTCGCAGCCATTTCGCAAGCCGGCCTCGCGCCCAACTTCGGAGACGACGACGGCGGCCGCGTCCTAGGATCGCCCGCTCGCCCGCTCACCCGCTCGCCCGCTCAGCAGCCTTCCCGAAGCATCGCCCTACCGTCTGACGGCTCGCCCGACCCGCTCGCCCCTTTGCCTGCTCGCCCGCCCCGCGAGAACATTCTCCCGTCTGCTGGCGGCCGCGCCCTAGGATCGCCCGCTCGCCCGCTCACCCCCTCGCCCGCTCAGCAGCCTTCCCGCAGTATCGCTCTGACCTCCTCCGGCATCTACGCCATGACCGACCCTCACTCCCAACTTTTTATCGATGCCGGCCCGCAGGGCGTCTTCGCAGGAGGCCACAGCCATGCGGACGCCCTGAGCGTCCAGTTAGTCATGGACTGTCGCCCCGTGCTGATCGATTCCGGCACGTTCTGCTATACCTGTCCCGAGCGGGATCGGTCCCGCGGCACCGCTGCCCACAACACGCTCCAGGTGGATGGCCGCGACCAAGCCAAGCCCGCCGGCCCCTTCGCCTGGACCGGCATGCCCGAAACCACGGTCGATCGCTGGGTCACCAATGAAACGTCCGATTTCTTCGCCGGACATCACAACGGCTACGCGCCGATCATTCACCATCGCTGGGTCTTCGGCCTTAAATCGAAATTCTGGCTGGTGCGCGACACGGTCACAGGCCCGGGTCGCCATCGCCTCGACAGTCACTGGCATTTCCTCGACGAGCGCGACCTCGCCATCCTGCCGCCAGCCGGGCACAACTGGTCCGAATCGATCGCGGCCTGGGACTGGTCGCCGGTCTACGGCAAAAAAGAACCCGCCTTCGTCCGTCGCTTCAGCACGGAAGCCGCGCTGCCCGCCGAATTCGCCGTTTTACTAGCGCCGCGCGAGGCCGGAATATTCACGCAATCAGCTCCCGGCGTTTATCGCTACGAAGAGCCGCAGGGCTCTCACGAGTTCTCGTTTGCCCCCACTGCCGACGCGCGCTTGGTCTATCGTAGTATTGGCCCGGACGGTACCAAAGAATTCGCGCTATGAAGCTCCTGTGGGTCAAAGCCGGAGGCCTGCTCCCGCCCGATACCGGCGGCAAGATTCGCAGCTTCCAGATCCTCAAGCAACTGGCGCGCCAGCACGAGATCACCCTGTTCACCTTCTACCCGGAACATGCCAACGATCTGCACGCCCAAGGTGCGGACATCTTCGCAAAAGTAATCGCCGTGCCCTTGCCGCTGCCGCCCCGCCGCAGCTTCGCCGAGTATGTCCGCTATGCCCGCATGCTGATGGCCGGGCGCCCCTTCACCATCGACAAGTATTTCTACCCGGAGGTGCGCCGCCGCTACGCCGCGCTCCGCGAATCGTCCGCTTTCGATCTGATCGTTTGCGACTTCATTTTCCCGGCTCCTCAGATCGATTGGCGAAACCCACCCCCCAAGGTCCTGTTCACGCACAACGTGGAGGCCCAGGTTTGGCAGCGCCACTCCAAGATCGCTTCCAATCCGTTCGTCAAGCTGGCCTGCTGGCTGGAATCCCGGGCATTGAACCGCGCCGAGCGCCATTATGTGCAACTCGCGGACTACGTTCTGACCGTCTCGGAAAACGACCGCGCCTGTTTCGCGCAATATGTCGATCACAAGCGCATCTCTGTAATCCCCACGGGCGTGGATACCGAGTATTTCCAACCCATGCCCGGACCCGCACAGCCCAACACCACCGTCTTCACCGGTAGCATGGATTGGATGCCGAACGAAGACGGCGTGGCCTACTTTGTGGAGAAAATCTTGCCCCTGATCCGGCGCGAGATTCCCGAGGCGCTATTCTGGGCCGTGGGCCGCCGGCCGCCGCGGCGCCTCGAAGCCCTGGCATCCGGCAATGTGGTGGTGACTGGCGCAGTCGAGGATATCCGCCCCTATCTCGGCAAAGCAGAGGTGTGCGTCGTGCCGTTGCGCAGCGGCAGCGGCACCCGCATTAAAATCTTCGAAGCCATGGCTATGGGCAAGGCCGTAGTGTCGACTTCCCTGGGAGCCGAAGGTCTTCCCGTGCGGCATGGCGAGAACATCATCCTGGCGGACGATCCCGCTGATTTTGCCCGCCAAGTTGTGGATCTGCTGCGCGATCCCCAGCGCCGCGAGCAACTGGGCCGCGCCGCGCGCCAACTCGTCGAACAGAGTTACGGCTGGCCCGCGGTGGCGGCGTACTTCGATCACGTCATGCGAGGCGCCCTCTAGCCATGCGCGCCATCGTCAAGCAAGCTTTCTATGTCGTACAGCGCCAAGCCGCCCGCCTGCGTATGCGGTGTCTTCCACGCGATGAGCACTCCCTCACCAGGTTCGCCATTTTCTCCCTGCACACCATAGCCAAAGCCTCCAGCGACATGGCCGTCACCGAAGCCCGGCTGCGCGCCCAACTAACCGGCCTTCTCGAGGCGGGCTATCGCTGCCTGGACCTTCCGGAAGCGCTTCACGCCCTCACCGGTCAGCAGCCGCTCCCGCAGCCGGCATTCTGCCTGACGTTCGACGACGGCTACCGCAGCGTCTATGAATCCGGCATGCAAATTCTGGAAGACTTAGACCTCACGGCCACCCTGTTTGTAACGGTGAACTTCCTGGAAGGACGTGTACAGCCACCCTGGCACTCAGAGGATGCCGCGCTGCTGCGGGAGTATGCGGTCAACGCCGCGCAGTTCCGGCCTCTCGAATGGCGGCAAGTGCAGGAAATGATCGCCGGCAAGCGGTTGCGGCTCGGCAGTCATTCGCTGAATCATTTCATGGTCGGCAATCTGCCGGAGGCCGACGTCCGCGCTGAAATTCGGGAGTCCAAGGAAATCCTCGAAAACCGCCTGGGGATTGAGGTGCCGTACTTCGCCTATCCTTATGGCGTGCGGCCGTATGGCGCCTACACCGAATGGAGCGAAGCTCTCATCCGCGAAGCCGGGTATCGATGTTCCTGCACCTCCCGCATTAGCCGTGCGGCCATTGGCACAGGCGCTTGGCTGCTGCCGCGCCTGTCTCTGGTCGATTCCGACACGGCCCTGGACGCACGCGCCAAAGCCGCCGGGGCCTATGATTGGGTGGCCTTGGCCCAGAACTCTTTCCACGGCATTTTTCCGAATCCGCACACCCCTCGATGAAGACTTACTTTCTCTTCCACGACAAGTGGACCGAATACATCAAGGCGGATTGGGCCGCAGCCCACTTCTCCTTTGATGGCTTCGTTGTTATTGAGAAAACTCGCGACTGGTTGGTCCCTTTTCTCTGGCGCAGGATTCGCCGTTTGGGAATCCGTAAGGTGGCCGATGAAATCCTGCTTCGTGCATATTACGTCCTCTTCCAAGGCAGGCGAGATGGCCGCATGCTCCGGCAATTCATGGCCGAAGTCCAGCGCAGCATTCCCGCCGATTACG
>JBEKUO010000002.1:0-40410 GCA_049514955.1 Bryobacteraceae bacterium
GGCGGGCTGGTCAGGTACTGCCGGCAACACGAACGCTGCCAAATCTTCGGTTTTGAAGAGGGGCCCATCGTCAGGAAGGCCGCGGAATTGGGTATTCCGCTCGTGAACAGGGATCAACTCGAGCCATTGAAAGGCACGTTTGACGTGGTTACTGCAATCGAGGTTCTCGAGCACCTGGAAGACCCGCTGGCAACACTCGGCTTGATCCGAAGGCTGCTCAAACCGGGTGGATTGTTCTTCTACACGACCGGGAATGCCGCGCCGCATCGCGCGCGGTTTTTGGAATGGCGGTACGTGTACCCCGAGGTCCACATCAGTTTCTATGAGCCAAGCACCTTGCGCCGGGCCCTGACCCAGACGAAGTTCGAGCCGCAGTTCGCCGGCTACCTTTCCGGTTTCACGGGTATCATCCGGTTCAAAGCGCTCAAGAGCCTGGGTGTCCGCCACCGGGCGGCATGGGAGCGGTTGTTGCCATGGGGCATCCTGGCCCGGCTTACCAATCTCCGGTTGAAGATAACGGCGCATCCCATAGCCTGGGCGGTTGCGGACGGGCCTGCATCCCAGCCGCCTACGCCAGGTCTTTCGGAAACAAACGCGTGAACCGCAATTTCAGGTTTATCCAGATCCAGGTCAGCGGGTCGCGGAAGATGCGCACTTTTTTACCTTCGCGAAAGGATCGCGAGGAGTAGTTCACAGGAATTTCGAGCGGCACGTAACCCTTCCGGACCAGCTTGATGACCAGTTCGTGGTCGAAATCGAACCGGTTGCACTGGAACTCGAGCCCAAACAGGCAATCGCGGCGGAACACTTTGAACATCGTGAAGGGGTCCGTCATATGCTGGCCAAAAAGAACATTCATCAGGCCCGTGAAGAAGACATGGCCGAGATTGAGGGCCGTCGACAAGCCTTCCTGCTCAGCAAATTTCCGCATCTTCCAGTTGCCGCCGTGCCGGGTGCCGAGGACCAGAAGCGCGCGGTTCGAAAGGATCGGCGCCAGCAAGGCGTCGTAGTCGTTCAAATCGTATTCGAGGTCGGCATCCTGGATGAGTATGACGTCGCCGGTGGCATTACGGAACCCCTCCCGCACAGCATTGCCTTTTCCCCGCGGCCGGTCCTGGAACACGAGCTTGATGTCCGTGTGAGTTTCGTACTGCTTCGCCAGTTCGCGCGTGCCGTCCGTCGAATTACTCTCGACAATGATGATTTCGCGATCGATACCGGGGAAATCTTTCTTCAGCAGTTCATCCATCAGAATCGGAAACGACTTGCTTTCATTAAACGCCGCGACGATGACCGAGCACTTTGTGCGGGCAGGCCGTTCGGCCCGCACGGCTGTAACGATGATCCCGGAAGTGGCCAGCCGCGCCCGCACTTCCCGCGCCGGCGGAAGCAACGTGTGAACTAGCGAGATCGAACGCGTCAGCGCGGTCCGCGGACAGCCGGAGGCGCGCTGATGGATGTGCCTAAGTGTGTACAAGCGCCGGTCCGGGCGGACCAGAACGTCCTCGAAGCCGTACCGTAGCAGCAGCAGGTGGATGGTCGCTTCGTCGAAGTACCAGCGGTTTTCGGGGCGCCACTCTGTCCACTGGCGGCCAAAAAATCTGGCCGGCCAGGAGTTGACGCGCGGAAGCGTAAACAGTACAGGGGCACGGGGGCGTAGAGCCGCGTGAACACGGTTCAGCAGTTCGCCAGGCGCCTGCCGCGTCTGCAACTGGTGCAACATGACAGCCGCATCGTACACCGCGGGCTCTGGTAGGTCAGCCCCGGCGGAGAGGTCTAGAACGTCAGTTCGAAAACCGTTCGCCTTTGCCTGCGAAAGAAAAGTCTCAGTGTTCACGCGCGGGCCGGCGCCGCGGACCACCAACAACAAGCCGGTCTGCACGCCGCGTCGCCGGAGAGCATCCAGGTAGCGTAGAGTCGCATCGCGCTCCGTTTCGGGGTCCGTCGAGACCACGCCGTTCTCCGGCTCAGGCGCCTGGCCCGCATAGAAAGCGCTGTAGTCTGCCGCTGTCGGCGGTGCGCCTAGGGCAACGCATCCACAGCCCCTGCAGCGCACAACCGGCAGTCCTCGCACAACGAAGAGGTACGCGAAATTTTGCTCGCCACAAATCGCACAATTCATCTGGGTCCGTGCGGCCTCGACTTATCCCATGGAGGCCTTCCTGCCGACCGCGATCAAACCGCTGGCGGAAAGCCGCAGATGGCGATAGGCCAACCGGTCCGGCATCGTGCGGCGCAATATACCGAGCAGCGGACTTAACAACGGAACCCTGAACCGATCGAAATGGCGCGAGACATAATCGAACGTCAGCACTTTGCGGCTCGGGAAAACACCGACCTCGCCGAAGCCGCAGTTCTCCAACAGGCGGCGCATCGACTTGGCGCTGAAATAGTATAGATGCTCGACCTTGTATTCCATCCAGCGGCTCCGCAGGATGCGGCGTGTCCAACTATCCAGCGAGGGAGTGATCAGCACCACAACGCCGCCGGGACTCAGCAGTGCGTGCGCCCGCATCAGGAATCCTTTTGGATCGCGGACATGTTCGATAACGTCCGCGGCGAGGATGGCGTCGAAATGTCCTGGCGGTAATGAAACCTCCTCGATCGATCCCACCTGGACCGCCTGCACTCCCAAGCGGCTGTTCGCCACGGCGGCGGCGTGCGGAGAGATTTCAATCCCTGAAACCGCAAACCCACGATTCCTTGCTTCCATCAACACTTCACCATGACCGCAGCCCACCTCGAGGAGCTCCGCATTTTGCGGCCGGACCAGCCTGACGAGCGCGTCGATATACAGCGCCCCGGTGGCGCTTTTCATTCGTGACCGGCGCTCGGCAGCCTCATCGCTCTGTTCCCCCAGGAAGTAGTGGTCGCTGTAGATCGCCGCGAGCACGGTCTCGTCTGGCTGCGGGTGGAGAAATTCCACCCTGCACTTCGGGCAAGCGTGCAACGCATAGCCCTGGACAATCGAGCCTTGCGGCACGGCCGGCCGTTGGCAGGCGGGGCAAGAAGGAGGAGACACGATGGCGAATGTGGAAATAACTCCCAGATTGTAGCAGCGTTTGGATCAGGGCAGCCGAATGGCCCGCTCGAAATCCAGTCGGCCTTTCCGATTCTCAACCGGCACGGGTAAGTGGCGCCGGGGCCGCGTATCTGGCGATTGGCCGTTCTTTCAAAAGGACATCGGTCTGGACCTGGCCGACTTTGATATCATTACCGGAGCTTCATGAGAGCCGTTTCCGAGCTAAGCGTCAAGCTATTTGCCGATGGAGCCGACGCCGCGCAGATTGCGCGCGCGCGTACCAATCCGCTGATTCGCGGTTTCACCACCAACCCGACCTTGATGCGGGCTGCCGGTGTTACCAACTACGAATGCTTCGCACGCAAAGTTTTGGAAATTGTTCCGGATCTCCCGGTTTCCCTGGAAGTCTTTGCCGACGAGTTTCCCGAGATGGAGCGGCAGGCCCGGAA
The DNA here is from genome assembly GCA_049514955.1 of Bryobacteraceae bacterium. Lineage (GTDB taxonomy): Bacteria > Acidobacteriota > Terriglobia > Bryobacterales > Bryobacteraceae > Bog-159. The sequence continues at coordinate 3,472 of JBEKUO010000002.1, forward strand.
GATTGCGAGCTGGGCCAATAATGTCTATGTGAAAATTCCAGTGACGAATACCCGGCGAGAACCTTCGCTGGATTCGATCTGCAGATTGGCCCACTCGGGAATCAAGGTTAACGTCACTGCCATGCTGACGCTCGATCAGGTGCGTGATGTTGCGGCTGTGCTGGGCGGCGGGGCGCCTGCATTCATTTCGGTATTTGCCGGGCGTATAGCGGATACGGGGCGCGACCCGGTGCCGCTCATGGCAGCGGCAGTCGAGTTGCTTAGCATGTACCCGAACGTCGAATTGATCTGGGCCAGCCCTCGCGAGTTGCTGAACCTCTGGCAAGCGGATGCCATTGGATGTCACGTCATAACGGTAACCAACGGGATTCTGTCGAAGCTCGAGCTGGTGGGGAAGGATCTTTGGGACTACTCGCTCGAGACCGTGCGAATGTTTTATGACGATGCGGTGAAATCAGGCTATCGGCTCTAGAGATGTTTAGCCGCGCTACGCCATGTGGGACAAGTTGATTTCCGGGGCGAATCGGGCAATCGCCCTCCTCATTTTTTTCGGTCTATGCGCCACATACGCGTCCTTGACGCCGGGCGCGATCGCCGGCATGGGTTACACCGGCGAAGAAATGCAGGCGGGCGACAGCATGCTCGCGATTCCACGGGCCATCCTCTCGGGGCAGCCGCTACAGGCAATCAAATGGTCCCGGCACGGCCCTCTGCCGGTTATCCTGGACCTGCCCTTTCTGGCGCTCGGCAGGTGGGTCGTTTCAGAGGAGTTCACGCTTTGTTTCGAGCCCGTTTTGTTTACCGCACTACTAGTTACACTCCTGTTTGTCTGGCTCGGAAAGCTGACCTGCAACGGGCTCGCATTTCTGCTGGCGATGGCGGGCGCGTTCGGGACCATGTTTTGGCCGTACGCATATATTGGGCTGGAACTCAAACAATCGTTCTTCCTGATCCTGGCGGGCTATCTTGGGCTGGCGTGTGGACCTATTCGCTCTTACTCCCGAGCGCTCCTGTTTGGTATATCTTGCGCCATCGCGATAAGCGCGAAGTCCACGGGTATCGTTCTGTTGCCCGCAGTCGCGTATCTCTTCTATATCCAGTTCCGTGAGCCCAGGCGTCAGCGGATTCGATTCGGTGCTTTGGTGGTTTCCGCTATCGGTGTCGCCTGGGTGCTAAATTCACTGGGCCGCGCTCAGTTTTGGAGCGCGCGAGGTGGCGCATTTCGAAACTTGCGGCCATTGTTCATCGGCAGCCCCTTTGCGTATTTCAGCAATATGATTGGTATGTTGGGCTCACCCACCAAAGGCTTGTTCTTGTTTGCGCCTCCGCTGCTCGTAAGCGTGTATGCAGTTCCAAAGGCTTGGCGGGCGCACCGCGACGTAACCGCCTTCGCGTTGCTCGTTGTGGGAGGCGTGATGTGCGGATTTGCCTTTCTTCGGTTCTTCGCGGACGAGGTGTGGGGACCTCGTTATTTGCATTGTTGCGTGGCGCCTCTATTGCTCATCATTGGTGCAAGCCGGACGCGATTCTCGCTTCGGCGGGATGCGCTGCTCATTCCATTGACGGCGCTCGGCGTAGCGGTCTCCTTTCTTGGCGCGATCTATTACTACGGCGTTTTGCATTTTGCGGCGATCCGAACGTCACAGAACAGCGCCGAACAACTGGTAGGCGATCCAGTCTGGAATCAAGTACAGTTCAATGCGCGGCTGTTCGAAGTCTGGCTCAAACACCCGCCTGGCCGAGTCCCGTGGACGCCCACGCATCTCTGGATGTACAAGCGTCCCCCGGACCTTCCGCCCGACAAGAGCATCGATCTGCGCGAATTTGCGCAACCGCAAGCCATGCTGGTCCGGTTCTGGGGGGTACCGCGGCCGCGGCTTGTTTCCATTGTGTGCGCGCTGCTGCTGGCCTGCGCCATTCTGGGTCCGTTGCTGCTGACCGGTGCTGGATACCTTATCTGGTCCCAGCGCGTGCGTAGTGCGGATGAGGGGGTGAAAGAAGGTTCCGGACCCGCGGTAACCTGCGCGTAGAAACGGCGCGCTGGGTAGACGCGCGCTTCCTTTAGGGTATTCTGGAAGACACCGCCACACCGAACAGGGCGTGGTGCGCGAGTAGCCCTGCTGCCGGGTGTGGTAACAACTTCTTGCCGGGATGCGTCTCGGCGCGGCGGCCATACGCGCCCTAACACGATGCCGGATACAAATCTCCGCATTTTGATCCTGTGTACGCCGAAGACAGGCAATACCTGGTTGCGGCACCTGCTGGCGGGCGTCTACCACCTGCCGCAAATCTATCTGCCGTCGTGCTTCGACTGCGCGGCGCTCGACAAAGCGGGAGACCGGTGGGTTACGCACCACCACATCCGCCCGCGCCCGCCATTGTTAGCCTGGATTCGCGAGCATCGTCCGGTGGTCATCACCACGATTCGGCATCCCGGAGACGTGCTGATCTCGCTTTATCACCATCTGCATAACTTCCGCGCCGAGGCGCTCGACCCCTACTTTCTGCGGCGCATGTTGTCGACGGGATTCGAGCGTACCAACATGGTCGCCGATTCCACCGGTCAGCCGTTTTCCGCCGATCTGGCGTGCTCGCTCGAATGGATGGCCTGCGAAGGAACGCATGTCGTGCGCTACGAAGATCTGCGGGCCGACACGGCGGGCACATTGCGCGAATTGACCTCGCGCATCTGTCCCGCCACCGACGAGCGCATCGAGGCCGCCATCGAGATGTGCGATCTCGATTTGATGCGCAAATTGGCCGGAAAATTCGGCGGATTCTTCCGGGAAGGCCGCATAGGCGGCTGGCGAGAACTCCTGCTGCCGGATGTAATCGAAGCGCTCCGTTCGACAGCTCCGTATGCGGCCCAAATGGCGGCGCTCGGCTATTCCATGGACGCGGCCGACCCGACGATCACGCGCACAGTTCCATCCCGGCCGCGCCATCCGATGGCCATTCTCGAGCGCTTCGAAAACGGCGTGCCGGTTGCACCGATTCTGATTCAATGCTTCTTCTGGGCCAACGCGGGGCAACGCGCGCATTGGGAGCGGCAACTCGCGGCGACCGGACCGACCAGTTTTTATGACTGGCTGAACCTGCCCTGCATGCCGGCTGGGCGAGGTCTCTACGAAGAACTGCCGCTTTCCAACCTGGCCGCATTCGTATACGACCAGCGGCCCGATATCCGGCTGGTTTACCAGGATCTGACTGCCAGCGACCGTTACAAATACGCGCAGTGGTTCCTGCGCTATGCGGAAACCGAATATGGTCTGGATCGGGTATTCGTCGATTCGCTGCGGGCAGGACTGTTGTGCTGGGCCAACAAGCCCTGCCACGCGGAGGGGCGAGGTCTCTACCAAGGGCTTCCCGTATCCAACCTGGCGGCATTCCTTTATGACCAATCCCCCGACGTGCGGCTGGTTTATCCGGATCTGACCTCCCGCCAGCGGTACGAATTCCTGCAGTGGTTCCTCCGATTTGCGAAGCGGAGGTACGGGTTGGATGCATCATTAATCGATACGGTGCGGGCGGGTCTGCTGCGATGGGCGAATGCCAGGACCTGCATCGATGACGCCACGGGCGGCGCAGCGACCAACTTTGTCCTGCACATCTGCCAGACCCGCACGAACGTGCTGGCCAACTTTCCGCATATCCGCGGCAGGGACCGGCGCGCGCTGGTGCGCTCTGTAATCAAGGCCGCCCGGGCGCTCCAAATGGACCCGGAGTACGTGCGCCCTTTGGAAGAGAGTCTGGGGCGGCACTGGCTCCCCAATGGCGTGTTGCGGCGCCTCAGGCTTTACGAGTAACTGGTGGCCCCGCGCCTCATATTCGCTGCGCCATCGGGGACTACGCTTTGCAGGCCTGCCCGGACTGCCGGCTGGAGTTTTTCGCCCCGCAGCCGGACGAGCCGGTTTGCAGCGAGCAGAGGTTCGCCCTTTCTCTTAGTGGTCCGCAGCATGCCGGTCGGGCGCTACCGCGGCTGCGGATGCATGGCTTTGAGCGGGCGGACTACGGCAATCCCATGCGGGAACCGCCGATTCGACGGACTCTGATACGTCACGAGATACGCGAGGGATTCCGCAATGCCGCTGGCGACTTCGTGCTGATCCAGGAATGCCGATCTCAAATGCGACCTGAACGATTACGAGGCCCTGTTGAGGCCATCCTCTGCGTGTTTCCGGCCGGCCTCACGCGTTCCTTCTTCCTCCAAACGACGAATCCGATCAGGCCTAGCAGCCCGGTCCCGGAAATAGCCGCGCCGGCTGCAAACGAATCGGGCGCGTAGAAGAATCGGACGTTGTGCCTGCCCGGCTCCAGCAGCACTCCGCGAAAGAGATAATCTGCGGTGATCCAGTTGGACCTACGTCCATCGACATCCACCTTCCAACCTGGATAGGCGCTGTCATTCAGCACCAATAAGCCCGGCCGCTCCAAAGAGGCGTCGATCTTCACTTCTTGCGAGGTGTAGGACAAAATCCTGGCGGCCTGCACGTGCGCATGCGGCAAGCTAGCCAGACGGCGAATGGCGGCCACATCCGGGGCGCTCAAGCCTGCTGCGGAAACCACCGCCGTCTGGAATATGTCCAGAGTTGGCGACACCAGCCGGGCGAGCGCAGCTTCGTCATCTGCAACCAACTCCACGTCCGAGAATAGGGCCGCCCGTGGAAGCACATCGCGATACTCGTAAATCTTGACTTTGTGGTCGTACACCAGGGTGAACGCCGGACGCGGCCCGGCGTCTCCGTTGAAATGCGGATCGCCCCAGCCTGCCCAATCCATGCAACTGTTCCCCGCCGGACCTGGAGTTGTCGTGAAAAGCAGATCGACAATCTGGCCCATGTACCTGCTCAGGTCAACCGACTCGGAAATCCACTTCCGCTCCGGCAGATTGTGCTTCGGATCGATATAACGGGAATACAATGGCTCAATCCGGCCGCGGCTGTCCCGCATTTCCAACCGGAACTCCACGCCGTCTCCGCAGATCGGATGCGATCCGTCATACACTGCTGGGTCCATCGCAACATTGAAGAAGAACTGCCGCGTGGCCGGAGTGATCTGAGTCTGAAAAGGCAATCGGTCGTAGGGTGGGTGCTCGTATAAAACGCCTTTCGTCTCTCCCGCTATCGTAAACGCCCGAATTTCTATCAAGTTTTCATGTCCCGGGGCCAGCCGGTTATGGTTCTGCTGGAATATGTTCCTTACCAGCGGCGAATCCGGACTGTATGGCTCTAAAGACAAAAAGTATTTCGCCGAGGAGAGTTGCAGAAATCGTTGCTTGAGGGGACTGTCAAACGCGTACCAATTGAGCCCGGTGAAGCGGTTCACCAAATCTCCGTGCGGAGCGGGTGGGTCGTCACGCAGAAAGAACCGCACGAACTTCATGTACTTCCAGAAATACATGGCGTCCAGCCCGCGAATGTCCGCGATCTGAAAACTGCCCGCCCAGTCCGGATGCAAGATCCCATCGCGTGCGAAAACGCGTTCGTTTGCCGCAATTCTGGATTTGAGATAGTCGATGTAGGGCGCGCCCCGATACGGGTTGGTGTCGTCCGTTACGGACCGAGTCAGGAGATAGTAAAGCGGAAAAAAGTAGCTGCCAGCCGTCTCCGCCACGAGCAGTGCCAGCAACGCACCCGCCAGCCACCGCCGGGGTGCCGCGTTTGGGCCGGAGCCGCTGGGTCCAAATAGAACGAGCGAAGCCAGGAATAGAACCGCACATGCTCCTCCCAGGCTGAGATAAAACTCATGCGGCCGTGCCCTTGCCGCCACAACAGCGGGCAGCGAAAACGCCAGGGCAGCGGTCAAGACCGTAAAGGCCAGGAGGACGGACATCACCAGCCGGCGCCGGCTTGCACCGTGCCTAAGGACCTGCGCTATACCGAGTGCACAGAGCACGGAAAGTGCGAACCCCAGAAGAGGCTCTTGATACTTTGGAAACCAGACAAGCTGGCAAAACGGTAGATATCCGATCCAATTGATTACAGGCGCGCCGTATCTCTTGAGCAGCATCGCGGCCGCTGAGGCCAAAAAAAAGATGGTAAGGGCTCGTTCACCCCGGAAGCATTGCGCGCGTCTGGAGAGCAGGCCTCCGATCGCAACGATGCCAAACAAGAGCGGGATCGTCCCAATGAAACCACGCAGATCGTTGTACCCGCCGAGACCGGGAGCAATGGTATTCCAGGTGGGTCCGAATAACGCGGGTACCACGTATGTAAAAATGGAGAGCCCAAACCGGTCGTGACGCAGGCCCGTGATGGCTCCCTGGATGTTTGCCGGCTGGTGTAAGTCGAAAGAAACCCGCATGAATTCTACAAACGGCGCCAGGAGAAACGCCGCCAGTGCGAAGCCTGCTACATTTGCGAACACACAGTACCGGAGATGTTTACCGGCCGCCACCCGCATCGCAGGGTCGCTCAATAGGCGGAAGAGAAAATAGATATAGCCGAAAGCCAGGACCAGCAGGGTGCTCTCCGGCATTCCGCCCGCAATCGAAAGAAAGACGACCGAAATCGACAGAAGGACGTTGCGGGCGCTTTGTTCTCTTAGAAGACGCTCGGTGACGAGAAAAACCGCTGGTACCAGCGTATCCACACTCAACTCGGGCATATTGAAGAACAAGATGTAGTAGCCCGACAGCATGCACGCTATCCCACCAGCTATGGAAGGCACAAACGGCACGAAGAGGCGGAGATAAAGATAGGCACATAAGCCCGCAATCAGAAAGCGGCAAAGAATGAACGCATTATAAGTTCTTGGCCCAGGGTGTAGCGCAAACAGAATAAACAGCGGATAAAACGGCTGCGACTGCATGTTAGCCGCAAGGGGTGCTCCGTACGACTGGTAAGGATTCCACAGGGGAACCGCTTTTTCGCTGAAGTATTGGTGGTGTACCAAAGCTGCCCAGGGCTCCAGTACCCATGCCGAGGCGGCCGGGTCATTCCCCCGATAAATAGCAGGACCTTGATTCTGCCCATACCAGGCGCCGTTGGGCATGATGCTGGGTATATCGCCCCGCGATGCTGCGAGCAGCGTCTTGTTCCCCCAGATGAAGGGGAAGAAGCAGAGATGGAGCACTACGACTAGGATCAGAGTGGCAAAGAGAGTTTCGTGTTTCGATAGCCAGGCGCAAGCCTCGTACAAGAGATTGCCGGTGACGGCACTGGGCGCGGCTGTCGAAGGTCTCATCTGCCCTGGTCAAACACTCAAACGATTGTAATCGCTTTGAAGAAAGCCGTTCCGCTGAGGTTACGTGGATCGCGCCGTGACGCGAGCCATCCACGCATCTACCGCCACGCCGCCGGTTCCGCCAGATCCTGCAGCTCCAGCCCCGCATCCTCCAGCCTGCGGCTGAGATGCGGGCTGTAAAACGGATCCCCGCGCTCCAGCCACGCGGCCCAGCGCCGCTCGAATGTATAGCGCTCCTCCAGCCGGACCCCGGCCTGCCGCGACTGGCATTCAGAGTGGCGCAATACGGCCGCCGGTTCCACGATTACTTCGTAGCCGGCCTGGCGCGCGCGCAGGCATAAATCCACGTCGTTATAATTCTCCGGGAACGATTCGTCGAACCCACCCAACTCCTCGAAAACGCTTTTGCGCATCGCCAGGCACGCGCCGGTTACGGCGCATACGTTGCGCGTAAACGGCAGCCAGTTCCAATTCGCGGAGCCAAACGTGTTGCGATGCAGATGCCCCGCGCCTTCCATGATCCCTATAACGATTCCAGCATGCTGGATGGCGCCCGAGGGGTACACCAGCTTCGCGCCTACTGCCCCCACTTCCCGCCGGCAGGCATGCGCCAGCATGGCTCCGAGCCAGTCGGAATCGAGCGGCTCCACGTCGTCGTTGAGAAAAACCAGCACCGTCCCGGTGGCTTTGCCCGCGCCCAGATTGTTCATGGCCGCGAAATTGAACGGTCCCGTATACGGCACACGCAGGCACGTGCTGCCTTCCAGCAGCCGGTCCATGGCCGCTATATCTCCGGTTCGGTGCTGTACCACCACGATCTCGCGATCGCAGTGTGACGTGCGCCGCTCGATCGCGCCGAGGCAGCGGCGGAGCAGCTTGGCGTCCCGCGAACAAATCACCACGCTGGCCTTGAGACCGGCCGGCACGGACCAGCGGACGCGATAGGTATTGGGGAGAGCCCCCGGTATCGCGGTCGCGTGCGCGTCCCGCCGCAATACGGTCTCGGATAGCGCCCGCAGCCCCGCGGCTTGTGTGTAAGGCTTGGCGGCCGCATCGAGCGCCGTGGAATCCGCGTGCTGCCGCCAATGGTAGAGCACTCGCGGGATGTGCCGGATTAACGCCGGCCGATCGGCCAGCCTCAGCGCCAAGTCATAATCCTGGCTGCCGTCGTATCCGGCGCGGAACCAGCCCAGTTCGCGCAACTTCGCGATCCGCGCCACCAGCAGGTGACCCAAATACATGCCGCACCGCAGCAGATCCGGAGAAAAGGCAGGCTTGAAAATCGGCTGCACCCGACGGCCTTGGCTGTCCAGGTAATCTTCGTCGCTATAGACGAGATCGGGTTGCCGATCCTGGACGGCTTCGGCCACGCAAGCCAGCGCGTAGGGCGCCAGCACGTCGTCTTGATCCAGAAAACCCGCGTACTCTCCGCTGGCCAGATCCCCGGCCCGGTTCAGAGCCCCCACAATGCCCAAGTGCCCGTTCGAATGCACGAAGCGGAAGCGCGTCTCGTTCCTACCCAGAGCGGCAAAATATTCGGTCACCCAGCCCTGCTCGGAGGCGTCGTCGCAAATGCAAAGCTGCCAGCAGCCGTAGGTCTGCCCCAACACCGACTCCACAGCCGCTTCCAGCCAGTCCCGCCGTGGATTGTATACCGGCAGAATCAGGCTGATGAGCGGCTCCCTGGCGAGTATTCGCTCTGCGGGCCGCCGCTCGCTCTCTACCCACAGACGGTAGCGTTCTACCGCGGACTGCGGATTCATCAGCTTCAGATACAGCGGGTGCAGAGGAGAATGCAGGAGCAACTGCCCCAAGCGGCCCTTCCAATCCCCCAACACTCTACCCGGCCCTTGCAGCGTGCGCAGGAAGCGGCTGTTTTCAATGGCCAGGAGCCGCCGCTCCAGCTCGGTGTAATGGCGGATCGCCTGCTTCTCGTCCGCCTCGATGCGCGCCAGAGCTTCTTCTAGAAACCCGGCCAGTGTCGACAGTTCCTGTCGCGAGGGTGGGGTATCCGCGCGGCGCAGAGCCTCCTGCAGTTCCGCGATCGCCCGACGCATCTGCTCGCTGTTTTCGGCCAGGCGCTCCTCACATTACGCGGTTGCGGTCTGCTGCCCCGCATAGGCCGCCGAGACGTCTGCCACCGAACCGCTCAGGATCAGTTCGCCATGATCCAGCCATAGGGCCCGGTCGCATAACGTTTGGATGATGGGCGTGGCGTGCGATACGCACAGCAGCGTCTTCCCGGCATTGCGGAACTCGTGCAGCTTCTCGAAGCATTTCGCCTGAAACGCCGCGTCCCCTACGGCCAGAACTTCGTCGATCAGCAGAACTTCGGGAGCCGTGTGGATTGCTACGGAAAATGCCAGCCGCATGACCATGCCCGTGGAGTACGTGCGCAACGGTTCGTTAATAAAATCGCGGACGCCCGAAAACTCTACGATTTCTTCAAACACCCGATTCGTCTGCTTGCGTGTCAGCCCCAATAGTGCGGCGTTCAACCGCACATTTTCCCTGCCGGTCAAGCTTGGGTGAAAACCGGATCCCAATTCCAGTAAAGCAGCCACCTGTCCGTTCACCGTCACCGTGCCCTCGTCCGGCTTCGAAAGCCCGGCCACCAGCCCCAGCAATGTGCTCTTGCCAGCCCCGTTACGCCCGATTACCGCCAGGCTCTCCCCGCGTTGCAAGGTGAACGAAACGTGCTTTAACGCAAAGAAGCGCTCCTCGCGCTGCCGCAGCAGAAACCGCGTCAGATGGTTGCGCAACAATATCTGCCCGGCATGCCGGTGAAAGCCCTTCGAGACGTTGTGAAACTCAATCACGCTCATGGCCGGTCACAGATGGTCGTAAAATCGCTGCCTCATACATCGGAACACAATCAGGCCGGAAGCCAGCATCAAGACCGAAACCAAGGTAAGCTTGGCCAGCAGCGGCGCGCCTGGAGACGTCCCTTCGATCAGGATGTCCCGCATCGCCATTACCAGCGCCGCCACCGGGTTCAACTGGTAGATGTCCTTGTAGATTGGGGGAATGATCGCGAAGGAATAGATCACCGGCACCAGCCAGAACAGGACCGTGTTGGCCGACTCGACTATGTAGCGCATGTCCCGTATATACACGTTCAGCGCCGACGTGATCAAAGACAGCCCGCATACGAAGATCACTTCCAAACCCCAAATTAGCGGCAGCCAGACCCAGTGGCGGTTGGGAGTCTTCCCGAATAGAAATACCAGCCCGAATAAGAGACCAATCTGAATGAAAAGATGCACGCAGTTGGAGAGCACCGCGGCCAGTGGGATGATCTCGCGCGGCGCTCGCACGCGCTTAATCAGGTTGGAGTTATCCACCAGCGAGGTCGTTCCCGAAAGCCAGGCGCCGGTAAAAAAATTGAATGGGACTAAACCGCACATTACAAATAGGGCGTAATTCGGGATGCCGCTTCGGAATACCTTCGTGAAAACGAAGGTGAGGACGCCCATCATCACCAGGGGATTCAAAAGCGACCAGAATACCCCCAGTGACATGTTGCGGTAGCGGATCTTAAAGTCCTTCGCGATCAGACTGGATAATAGGAACAAGAAATCGCCATGCCACATTATTGGCCGTGCTGGGAATCCCGAGTATAACACACGCTCGTTCCAGCCTCGCCTTTGGGAAGGGTCTTTCCGTGGCAGCTCGGGGCACAAGTCCCGGCAGGCGGCTAGCTGTTGATCCACTGTGGTGGCGCAGACGGTTTGCCTGTGTAGCGGCGTTCGGTGGCCTCCGCTACAGGCTGCCCGGGCGCATGCGCCCCAATGCACACAGCGATCCCTATTCCGTATACTAGCTTCGTGACTCCCGTAGCCCCGCCCGCCGTAGACGGCGTGCAAAAGTCGATGCAGACGACCCAAGCCGAACGCCTCAAAGAAGTATCGTTCGATTTGTACGAGCGCTACATTCTGCTCGACCGGATCGGGAAGTTCTTTCGCCCGCCGGAGCGGCCGTACAGAGTCCTCGATGTGGGCGGCCATACCCCGGCGTTTTGGCCCGGGTTTTCCTCCATGGCTGGAGTTGTGATCCCGGACGCCAGTGTGACCGTTGTGGACACGCTCTCCCGTGCGGAACTGCGCAATTACGTGCAGGCCAGCCGTCTCCGGCTCCCCTTTGCCGACGATGCCTTCGATCTGGCCTGTTCTCTCGACACGCTCGAGCACCTTCCGGACGAGCATAGGCCGGCTCTGTTATCCGAACTCCTCAGGGTTACTCGCGATGGCCTGTACATAGCCTTTCCGTTCGAGTCCGCGAGCAATCGTTGGGCTGAGTCCATTCTCGTGGGATACGCAGATGTCCTGCTACAAGACCCCATCCCAGCCTTGCTGGAGCACCACCAGTTCGGCCTCCCGAGCCGGGATTTAGTGACGAGCTTGCTCGCCGGCCGCCCGTATCCCTGGATCGACTTCGAGCAGGGCAACACCGACATCTGGCTGTTGATGATGTTGACCTACCACAGCCTGCGCAGACCCGGCACGGACTTTGTCCTGGAGCTGAACCGCCGTTTCAACCAGGCCTACGCAGCGCAGGATTGGGGGGCCCCTGCCTATCGCGCAGGATACGTGCTCTCCAAGCTCCGCGGCGCAGGGGATCTGGAAACCTTGCGCGCGTCCTTCGTATCCACGGGAAAGCAGGCTGACCTCCGAGCCGTGCTGGCCTTCTGTCAGCTCTTCTTGAATATCGCCCAGAGCGGGCGCGTGACTGTCGATAAGGACCGGCACATCGGAAACGTCGAAACAGAGCTGAAAGCCACCCAAGCCAGACTCGAACAGGCACGGCGGGAGTTCACACAGCAAGCGCTCGATAGCCGCGAGTTGAACGGCCTCGTTTCCGAGATCGCCATGCAAGTGGAACAGATGCGGGAGCAACTCCGCGATCTTCAAAGCCAGTCTGCGCAAGCGCACGCCGACCATGTGGAATCGCAGGCGCGCCTGGATAGCCGCCTGCGCGACCTCGAAGTGGGCCAGGTGACAAACAAACGCGCCATTCACGCCATCTATGACAGCCGCATCTGGAGGGCGTTCAGCAGCGTGGGAGGGCTGCTCCTGCGCTTGACCGGCCAGACTGTTCAGGCTCGCGTGGCGGCGCCGGGATGGCACGGCGCCGCACCGGACCGGGGCATCCCCCGTGAACGGCCGATCGGCGGCGATTTCCTGGGCCTGGTCTGCGACTATCCCGGCGGCCACGGCACCATACCCGTGCGCGATGTAGTCGAAATCCGCGGCTGGGCCCTGGCTCGCTCCGGCATCGACCGCGTGCTGGTCCGGGTCGGCAACCAGCCCCCGGAAGCGGCCGCCTACGGGATACTCCGGCAGGACGTGGGCCGCAGCTATCCGGAGATTGCCGGTTCGGATCACGCCGGCTATCGTTTCTTCTGGGACACATCCGGCTTGCCGGAAGGTCCCCGTTCCGTGCGCGTCCGGGCCATCGCCCGATCCGGTCAGCGGCAGGAAGTTACCTGCAATGTCGTAATCGACCGCAGTTCCTCGCCCGGCTACGACCTCTGGATTGCGCGCAACGAACCTACGGCCGAACAAAAACGCCAGATGCGCTGGGAGATCGCCAAGTTCCCCGTAAGTCCCCGCATCGGTATTGCCGTCCCTGTACATAAGACCCCCATCGGCGTGCTGACCCGTTGCATCGAGTCCGTGCTGGAGCAGATTTATCCGAACTGGGAACTCTGCCTGGTCGACGACGGCTCCGGCGATCCCGCCATTACCGGCCTTCTGCAACAGTACATCGAGCGCGATTCTCGCATCCGCGTGCTGACGCTACCCCAAAGCCAGGGCATATCCGCCGCCACCAACCAGGCCGTGCGCCAGTGCTCGGGCGAGTACGTGGCTTTCCTGGACCATGACGACGAACTCGCCGACTTTGCTTTGTGGGAAGTAGTCCGTGCGATTCAGGCGCATCCTGCCACGGATCTGTTCTACTCCGACGAAGACAAAATCGACGAACACGGCCGCCGCTACGATCCTTTTTGTAAGCCGCGGTGGTCTCCGGATCTGTTCCTCTCCTGCAATTACATCTGCCACTTTGTGGTTGTAAAGCGCTCTCTGCTGGATCGCCTCGGCGGGCTGGACGAAACGTACAACGGTTCTCAGGATTACGAATTCCTCCTCCGCGCCACCCGCCACACGCAAAAGATCGAAAGGATTCCTAAGATCCTTTACCACTGGCGCGCGCTTCCGGGTTCTGCCGCTAGCGCCGCCGCGGACAAACCACAAGCCGGCGACGATGGCAGACGGGCGCTGGCTGCGCATCTCGCGAGCGCCGCGCCCGGCGCCACGGTGGAGGAGGTCAAACCATGCCGCTACCGCGTCCGTTATCCCATTGCCGGAGATCCGCGCGTCGCGATTTTGATCCCCACCAACGGCCACATGAATTTGTTCCGCTCCGCGGTGGAAGACGTGCTCGACAAGACCTCGTATCCGAATTACGAAATCCTGCTGATCGACAACTCGCGAGACTCGCGTCTGGAAGACTACGCCGCCCGTATGGCGGCCCGTAACCTACCCGTCCGTCATCTCGACTGGCGCAACCAGCCTTTCAATTTCTCCAGCATGAACAATGCGGCGGCCCGCGCCACCGGCTCGCCCTATCTTCTCTTCCTGAACGACGACACCACCATCATCACCCCCGAATGGCTCACCGCCATGCTGGAGCACGGCCAGCGACCTGAGGTGGGCGCAGTCGGCGCACAACTGTGGTACCCGGATGATTTGATCCAACATGCCGGCGTCGTCATGGGTCTGTACGGCAATTGCAGCCACGCGTTCAAAAACCAGCCCGCTAGGCAGCCGCATTACTTCGACTTCCCCGAGATCGTCCGCAACTGCAGCGCGGTTACCGCCGCCTGCATGCTCGTGGCGCGCCACAAGTTTTTCGAAGCCGGTGGATTTGACGAAACCAATCTGGCCGTAGCTTTTCAGGACGTGGACCTCTGCCTCAAGCTGCTGGAACTGGGCTATCGCAATTTATACACCCCGTATGCCAAGCTCTATCACTACGAATCGGCTACCAAGAACGAGAACGAGAAGATTCCGCACCCCGCCGAAGACAACTTTATGAAGAAGAAATGGGCGAAGTACATCGCCGACGATCCTTACTACAATCCCAACCTGGCGCGCCGCCGGGAGGATTTCAGCCTGGCAGTGGAGTGAGGCTTATCAATGCGCCTGATCGGATGCGTGGACACGCTCAACGATACCGGCATCTCCGGCTGGGCTGCCGACGAATTGGACCCGGAGCAGCAGATCTTCGTGGACATTCTGGTCAATTCGCTGCTGGTCGCTACCGTGCGCGGCACAATTTTCCGCGAAGATCTGCGCCAGGCAGGCATCGGAGATGGCCGCAAGGGTTTCCAGTTTGACCCCCGGCCTTACTTAAACCCCGGTCGCAACGATGTGGAAGTGCGCTACAACGCCTCCGGACTGCCAGTCCCCAGGGGGCAAGCCCGTCTGGTCAGACGTTCCCGCAGCAAGCTGTCCGGACCGTGCGCGTCCTTTCTCACAGCCCTCCAGGCGTATTACCAGTTCAGCCCGGGTCATCATATTTGCGAGATCGGCCCCGCGCGCTTGCACAGCGCGGTTCTGGAAGCCCAACTGCCATTCCGAAAATACTCCACGCTGGATTTGCCGGGCGCTTCGGCTGCCATCGCGCCGCTCGATAAGGCGGACCTGGTAATTTCATCGGGCTGGGAGCGACCTTTGCAGGAATTGACGGCCGCCCTGAAGAACATCCTGGAACGTCACACCAATAGGCCGGGTTACCTGGCCCTCGACTTTTCGGAAACGGACGACGCACCCGGGCAGATTCGCAACGCGCTCCAGGAGTGCGGCGTGCCGCGGGTGAAATTCGATTCCATTCCATCGGGCCTGGGCGATGCGCGCCGGCTCTTCGCGTTCGGCGAAGTCGGCGGAGCCGAAACTTCCGGAACTGAACCGTTGCCGGTGCTGGCACATATCCACGTGCCCAAGTGCGCCGGGACGTCGTTTCGTTATCTGTTCGAGAATTACTTCGGATCGGCTCACCTGCGCCTCTACGTAAACGACACGTATTTTGTCTATACCGAGGACGCGTTGCGGCACTACCTTCTGGCGGCTCCCGAGAGCCGCGCCTTCAGTTCGCACCACGTGCGTACTTACCCGCGCTGGCTGGCCGGCCGCGAGATGCTGTACATCACTTTTTTGCGTGATCCTATCCAGCAGTTCGTCTCTTACATGACGCATATCAAAAAGCACTACGCCGGCATCACCTCGAAAAGCCTCCTCGCAGCCGTCCCGCCGGACGCGCCCAAGCTCACGTTGCGAGAATTCGCAAGCTGGCTCCTGACCCACGACCGCGACATCCCCTTCCGCGAGAATCACAACGTGAACTTCTTCGCCCGGCACACCTCAACTGCGGCGGATAGTCTGGAGGCCGCCAAATCCGCGCTGGCTGGTTTCTTCTTCGTCGGCATCACCGAACGTATGGACGAAAGTATGCGGAAGCTGCGATCGCTGGCACACGCGGCCGGGCTGGACTTCCCGCCGGATCCGCTATCCTTCGAAAACACCTCCAACGACTATCGTGACGACCTGAGCTGGATCAACCCAGCCGATCAGGTTGGAGCGAAGCTGCTCCGCTCGGTCGAAAAGGACCAGCAGCTCTACCGTTGGGCTGCGAAGCGTCTGGATGAGGATCTTTGGCCCGGTTACAGGCCCAAAAACCGGCTGGAGCTGTCCGTAGGCCGGGCGTGAAGATAGCGCCCCGTGGTGGTGATGCTGGCATGGCCCAAAGTGGCCTGCACTAGGTGTATGGGAGCGCCGCGGTCGAGTGCGTGAGAAGCATGCGCGTGCCGCAGCCAGTGCGGTGACACCGCCACACTCATACCCGCGCGCTGCGCCGCCCGCCGCACAATCCGCAGCACGGCTGTCGGCTGCAAGCCGCCGCCCCTCTTGCGCGACCGGAAGACCGGCCGGTCGCCGCCGTCTCCCGCTAGCCGTATCCCGAACAATTGCTTCGCCACTGACACCGGCAACCGTATCGCGCGCGTCTTGCCGCCTTTCCCGAATACCGTGATCTGCGCACTGTCGCCGTTCTCCTGCAAATCCCGCCAGCGCAGCCCGCACAGCTCGCTGACACGCACCCCCGAGGCGTAGAGCAGGGTCAGTATCGCGCGGTTGCGCTCGTTCTCCTCCAGGCTGAGCATGCGATGTACGGCAGTCTCGGGCAGAATGCGCTCCGCCAGCCGGCCGCGCACTGCTGGCAGCCGTAGCGCGCTGCCTACATCGAAGGGCAAATATCCGATCCGATGCCCAAACGCCAAAAGCGATTTGACCGCGGACAGCGCCCGGTATTGGCCGGCCGGAGATAAATCCGCCACGGAATCCGCGAAGCTCTGCAGATCGGCCAGCGTCAGCGCCGCCAGGCGCTTCCCGGTCCTGGCGCGCAACCGGGCCACATCGGCGGCATACGCCCGTTGCGTGTGCGGGCTCCGCCCATGTAGCCAGATCCCGATCAACTGGTCGTCGCTGGCAGCCTGTGGAGTCGTTACAACCACAGGGGTCGAGATTGCGACACTCTGTTGGTCCAAAGTTCGAGCATAGCCCTTCGATTCACTGAATGCAAGATAATATTACTTATCAGTCTCTCTATAAC
Organism: Bryobacteraceae bacterium; assembly: GCA_049514955.1. Taxonomy (GTDB): domain Bacteria; phylum Acidobacteriota; class Terriglobia; order Bryobacterales; family Bryobacteraceae; genus Bog-159. The sequence goes on from JBEKUO010000002.1 coordinate 20,326, forward strand.
AAGATCTATTCTGCACATCTGTGCAGAAACAACTAGAAGTGTATCACCTCGATTTTGAAACAGCCTAAGGCATTGATAATAGGTCCCGAATTGGTCCTGTGAGTGGCTCGCGCCATGCGTCCAGTTGGCGGCGAGCAACAGTTGCATCGATTTGCACCGCTGCAGCGTTGACAGCACAGACCCCCACCCGGTCAATCCGGCAGACGCTGTTCCTGGTCGTCGAAGAGGTTCCGTCTTCAGCCTGACCAGGCACGGCCCACTGGCATGCGACAGTCAATCGGGAAAAGCGTAGATTCCCTTAACCTCCCACCATCCGTTTTGCTTGCGGTTCAACCGCCAACGGTGATTGGCTACGAAACTGAGGATCTGGGGATGTGCAAGCGCCAAGGGTGCGGAAGACTGCTTCTGCCGGAGATCGACTGCAACGGACTACGGAAAGGATGCGGCCTTTCGCGTGGAGGCCAACCGGCTTTTGGCTCGCCCTTCCCACAACCACGTGCAACCCCAGCATGCTTCACCTCAGCGGTTGAGATTTAGCTGGTGCGGGGCGGCTCAAAACTTGGAGACGGTGCCGCCGTAGTTTGCAACCCACACATTGACGCCGTCAAATGCCACGAAACCGGGCGTGATGCCGGCAGGATACGTGCCCACTAGTTGGCCATCGCTGGCCCGTATCTCGGTAGCGTCGTCCGTGTTTTGATTCCCAACCCAAATGTTGGTTCCGTCAAAGACTGCGCCGTTCGGGCCGTTTCCCACGGGGAACGTGCCAAGGTTGGCGCCGTCGCTGACCCGGAACTTGGTGATGGTGCTGTCGGTCCAATTCGTCACCCACATATTGGCTCCATCAAAGACCAGGCCGTTGGCATTGCGTCCCGCGGGATAGGTGGCCAGTATCGTACCACTTGGGCTGAGCTTTACGACGTTGTTGCTGTGCCAATTCGATACCCAGATATTGGTGCCATCATACGCCACGTCAACTGGGCCGCTTGTTGCGGGACCTACTGAAAAGGGACCCAGTACCGTACCGGTGCTGGCCTGGAACTCGACGACGTTGCCGCTGTCGTAGTACGCCGCCCAGACGTTGGTCCCGTCAAAGCACAGTGCGTTCGGGCCAACGGCTCCGCTAACGATAAATGTCCCTAGCACCGTGCCGTCGCTGGCGCGTATCTTGGCAACGTTGTTGCTGGTGCCGTTCGCTATCCAAATGTTAGCGCCGTCATAGGTTATTCCAGTCGGGTACGTCCCGCCCGTGCTGAACGTCTTGAGGAGCTTACCGTCGCTGGCCCGCAGCTTAGTAACCGTGTTGCTCGCCGCGCCCGTCACCCAGATGTTCGCTCCATCATAGACGGCGGCCCAGCCTCCGGATCCGACCGGGAAACTGGTAATTGAGTTACCCGAGTACCAGCGCAGCAACGCAATGGCTGCCTTGTTCTGGCTGACGGGTCCCGGGGATCCGGGCGGGCCCTGCGAGCCGGCAGGTCCTGGCGATCCCTGTGCCCCGGCCGGCCCGGTAGCCCCTTGTGGCCCTGCCGATCCCGTCGATCCGGTTGGCCCCGCAGGCCCCTGAGTCCCAGGGCTTCCCAGCGTCAGGTCCAGAACTGCCAGTTGGCCGCTGACGTTGATCGACAGCCCATAGGTACCGGGTTTAACCCCGGTTGGCAGATTGGCCGTGACAGTCTGGTTCGTACAGGGGAGCACTAGCGTCAAAGTGGAACCGGGGAAGTTCACTACCGGCGTCACACCCGTGGGACAGAGGTTCTGTCCGTGAAGGGTGACCTGATTTAGCGAGTAGTTCACCGTCGTGTAATAGATTACCGGCGCTGTGGCGGCCCAGGACGTTGAAGTTATGAGCAAATTGGCGTACGCCGTAAAGGCTAGTATGCGGAAGCCGGATGCCATCGTTGGGTTCCTCCTCTTCTCTTTGCGGGAGCCGCACTCATAGCTTCGAAACGGTCTTCGTACTGTAGTTAGCGACCCAGATGTTGGCGCCGTCGAAGGCCACTCCAATTTGGCCGGCTACGGGAATAACTTCCACGATCGCGCCGGTGCTGGCTTGCAGCTTCGTTACGTTGTTGGTGCCCGCTACCCAGATGTAGCTCCCGTCAAAGACTACGCCGTATGGATACAAGCTTTGCGGCACGTTAAATGATTGCGTCGTGCCATTGGCTAGCACCTCAGTGACCGAGTTGCTGCCCTCATTGACCACCCAGATGTTCGCTCCATCAAAGGCCACCCCCGTGGGATGCGATCCGACTGAAAATGTGTTCAGCACTGCGCCATTGCTACCGCTGAGCTCCACTACATTGCCGCTGGTATAGTTCGTGACCCAGACGTTGGTCCCGTCGAAAGCCACACCGCGGGGATAAGTTCCCCCAGACGAATAGACGTTCAGCACCGCGCCAGTGCTAGCCTGCAATTCGGTAACGTTGTTCGACGAGTTATTGGTTACCCAGATATGCGCCCCGTCAAAGGCGATGCCTTCCGGCTGCCCCGTATCTCCGCCCAATGGGTAGGTCCCCAGAATGGTCGTAGGGTTGTTGCCCTGCAACTTGGTCACGCTGTTCACGGTGGCATTGACGACCCAAATGTTGGCGCCATCATAGGCCACTCCTCGGGGGCTGGCGCCGGCAGGATAGGTCCCCAGCACAGTTCCATCGTTGGCCTGCAGCCGGGTAATGGTGCCGTCGCCGTTGTTGCTCACCCACATGCTGGCCCCGTCGAACGCGATCCCGACGGGATTAGTGCCTACCGCAAAGGTCGTCGCTTGGTTCGCGCCGTACCAGCGCAGAATGCTCAGCGATACGGTATCCGGACCGGGAGGCCCGGCTGGTCCAGCGGGGCCCGTTGGCCCAGGGTTACCTTGCGATCCCGGCGCTCCTTGCGATCCTGGGGGTCCGGTCGGCCCTTGCGGTCCCGTAGGCCCGGCGGGACCTTGCGGCCCGGCCGGCCCTGCGGCTCCCAAAGTGATACTGAAGGTGGCCTGCTGGCTGTTGCTGTTGGTCAGCCTTAGGCTATAGGAACCGGCGGGTTTGGCGGGCAGGCTGACGACCACTGTGGTGTTGCTGAAGGAGGTCACGGTCAGACTGGTGCTGCCTAGCGTCACCGTCGGCGCCAGAGTGGTAGGGCTGAAGTCTGTGCCGGTAATGGTGATCTGGGTGCCGGCGGCGTTGACTACCGCGGTGTAAATGAGCGGGGTTGTGGCGCTCCAAGCCGACGGCGAGGCAGCCAGCGCCGCGGCGGCTGCCATGATTACTCCGAATCGAGATAGCATGCGAACATAATCCTTTATGGACAACTAGAGAAGCGGACGTCCTCGTTCACCATCGTTGCGTCTATGTGATAGGCGGCTTATACATGCTCGGCATGCGCCAGATGCGGTAATTTTGCGGCGCCTCGATGTTCAGGACTTCCGTGCCAGTGTCCGTGCCCGCCGTGGGAAGGATTTCTTCAATGTAGCTCACAAAACTCAGCGTGTGTGTAAGTACGTCTGAGGGGAGAAAGGAGTAATTCCCATCGGACAGCAATTGGGCGCTGCCATCCCCGAACGACTGGTACCCCATATCCTGACTCAGCACTGGCGAAACCGTCAGGGTGGCCTCATCGATGTTGAGGGCCATGCCACGACTGTTGCCGCTGCCTACGCCCGGCATGCATCCGGTTGAGATGCTAGGCTGAGACCACCGCGTATTGCCATTGTCGAACACCGTAATAGGCCCGGCGCCGCTGTTTTCAATACCGAATTCGTGCTGATGCGAGAACCAAGGCCAGGGGTCGCTATAAGTATTGGTAAAGGTGAAGTCTCCGCACGGGCCCATGCGCCACAGGATATTTCCCGTTCCCAAGCCACCACTTTGGACGCCGTTGTTATAGTCGATCTTCACTACCCAGTCCTGGTTCCGCATCGACATGACAATATCTTTGTCTTGCGGCCAATAATACAAGGCGTTGGCGTGCAGCCAGTCCTTCGCCTTGGGCGAAATACCGGAAGTCACCAGGAATATCTCCGGGCAGCCGCCAGATAGGCCGGCGGAGCAGGTTTCGCCTAAGACGGGCGGCCGGGTGTAATCGAGCTGCGGTGCGCCGCTATCATGCTGGAATGTGTCAAAATACCAAATCACTTGCCAACTGCTGTTCATGACGATTATCATGTCGCCAATGATGTCGACTGGAAGACCGGTGGTGTCGCCTTGTGTTCCAGGTGGAAATATTTTCTCAATGGCAACCAGAGCTGCGGTGTCGCCATTCGGCAGAGTCTGGATGGCGTCATGGTGAAAAGAATCGATGCAGGCAGCCCCGACGGGCGCAGGAACGGCGACTGTGTTGCACAAGACCGCGTCGGTCGCTCCCATAGCGACCAGTTGGTGTGAAAGCACGCCTATGTTGGTCTCTTTGACGATGTTGCCCGCGAAGTCAATCTGATCCAGCAACTGCAGTTGAGTCGAAGCGGGGTCCCAGGAGGGGCCGCTTTGCATAGTCAGGAACGTGCCGTTCTGCAGGGGACGCGTGAGAAAAATGCTCTGGCCCGGGTTGTAATACCACAGAATGTTGCCTGACAAGTCAGTCGCCACAGCGGGGTAAATTGGCGTTACTCCGAACTGTAGCAGATTTTGCAAGAGCACCCAGTCGGTCGTGTCAGTGGTTGAGCCGGCCGCTGTATTCACCGTAAACTTCGGAATAGGAACATTGGTTGGTATGGCTCCGGTCGTGAAAGCCACGACGTTGCCGAGCGTGATTTTGCCCGATGTTTCCGTCTCGGAAACCATCTGGTACTCAGTAGTGGGGTACATGCCGGCGATTTCAAAGTTCATGGTGGCGGGGGGATGGCATTTTTGAAAGGGAGTCGTAACCGCAGGCGCTAGGCTTTTGGTTTGCGGTTGAAAGCGGACCGCCATGGTGCTGCCCGACGCGCAGGAGGGCGCGCTAAACAAGGCCACCAGCGGATTGGCGGTTGCAGTGACAACGGACTTAGTGGTAGCCAGAGGAGTTACCTGAAACAAGGCGGTTTTCGAGGTCGTTTCGCCGGATGTGAAATCCTTGATGACCACCTCGATCTTATATACGCCTTCGACTCCGGTCGGCACCCACACGAATGGCTGCGCAGTCCAGGTGCCGGCTGCGAGTGTGCCCACGTTGAAGTCCTTCACCAGAGCAAAGGACTGCGCGGGGATAGCCACGTTGAACTGGAAAGTCAGCGGACCGGGATTCGTGTCTGTCGCGGTCACCGTCCAGGTGACTGGCGTGCCGAGCAGTTGCGGCGAGGTATGCGACGGCGTCAGGGCCGTAATCTGGACCGTGGCATATGCCGGAGCACAAAGAACGGCCAGGAGCGCGGTGAAGTACAACGACTTGTTTTCTAGAGTTTGCATAAAGACGACTCTCCTCCTCGGAGCACCAGTCATGAAGAATACACGCGCAGCGGAATGGGTGTCAAGGACCAGACTTGTCCAAGCAATGCCAAAAGCGGCTCGACCCGCTCATGAAAATGCCGGGGCTGCGGCGAGAGCAGGGTGTGAAAAATCACGTTGCGGTGCGGAGGCCAAAGGCAGAGTGGGTCAAGTTGTTGAAACTCAACAGACTTAATGCCGCTGTTTTCGAAAGGAAGAGCCAATCGTCTTAGTACCATTGTTTTCTTGCGGGAAAGGTCATTGGTCTTAGTACCACTGTTTTTCGAAAAGAACCTGAATGGTATTAGTACCACTGTTTTTCGTAAGGACGCGATGCCATGCCCGATGTCTTGACACGCAACCGCTCGGTTGCGTATATTCGCGGAGGGTGCGTGCCGTATCCGAGCCGGCGAAACTGGCGGACCGCCTGCACCAGGACAACGGACAGACGCAGGAAACATGACTATCCGACTACCGCTGCTCAGAAATTGCGGAACGCTATTAAAGACGCTTCTAATGTTCACCGCGTATACCGCGGCTCAGGCGGCTTCTCCGACGACTCGGGCGGTTTCCCCGACGCTAAAGACGCTCTATAACTTCACTCCCGGCAGCGACGGGACCAATCCCAACGCAGGAGTGGTGATGGGTAGTAACGGGGTCCTCTACGGCACCGCCTATGGTGGCGGAACCTCTGGGTTTGGCACCGCGTTTTCATTGACCCCACCGACGCCGCCAAGCACAACCTGGACTGAGACCGTGCTCCACAGCTTTACGGCGGGCAGCGACGGGGCCTATCCCTACGCGAGCATGGTGATCGGCAGCGGGGGAGTGCTCTACGGCACTACCGACGGTGGCGGAACCTCCGGGCTGGGCACCGTGTTCTCGTTGACGCCGCCGACGCCACCAAGCACAACCTGGACTGAGAAGGTACTTTACAGTTTCGGTTCCGGCAGCGACGGGCTCATCCCGTTCGGAGGGGTGGTGATCGGCAGTGGCGGTGTGTTGTACGGTACTACCTATTTGGGCGGAACGTCGGGCGCGGGCACGGTATTCTCACTGACCCCGCCGACATCGGGCAGCGCTTGGACGGAAAGCGTTTTGTACAGTTTCACTGGCGGTGACGACGGGGCATATCCTACCGCGAGCGTGGTGGTTGGCACTGGTGTGCTCTACGGCACCACCTACCTCGGCGGAACCTCCGATCTGGGCGCTGTGTTCGTGTTGACGGCCCCCACATCTCAGGGTGCGCCTTGGACGGAAGCCGTGCTCCACAGTTTTGCGGGTGGCAGCGACGGAGCCTATCCCTATTCAAACGTGGCAATTGGCAGTAGCGGGGTGCTGTACGGCACGACCTACAGCGGCGGACCCGGCACAAGTTGCAAAATCAGCACCGGCTGCGGCACGGTATTCTCGTTGACCCCCCCGGCAACTAAGGGGGCCGCTTGGACTGAGGCCGTGCTCCACACTTTCGGCTCCAGCAAGGACGGTTCCACCCCATTCCCAGGTCTGATGGTGGGCTCTACCAGCGGAGTGTTGTACGGCACCACCTACGGCGGCGGCAGCGGCACAGGTTGCGGGGTCAAGGCCGGCTGTGGCACGGTGTTTGGGTTGACCCCACCTTCAACTAAGGGCGGCGCTTGGAGCGAGACGATCCTCCAAAACTTCAGTTTTAACGGCACCGAGGGGGTAGCGCCTCAGGGAGGCGTGGTGTTCAACAATGGCGTTCTCTACGGCACCACCAGCGGGGGCGGAACGTCGATCCTTGGTACGGTGTTCTCGTTAACGCTGTAAGGGTCGGCTGCGCTCCGCCGCAATTCGGCGAATAGGGGTTTGTTGCCTTCCACACTTTAAATCAAGGGACGCAGTTTAAGGAGCAGATCCGCATTTTCGACCCGAAATAATCGGAACCGCCGCCTTTCGGGAAAACATGGAGCGCATCGCCGATCGAAGACAGGCTTGCTGAAAAGCCTGCCGAGTTTTTGGTTGTGATGCCCCTGCTACTTCTTCTCCGACCGAAACTTCGCCCACGCCAACTGCGACTTACCCACTTCAAACAACAGCTTCAGCGCCGTCATCTTCTCCGGCGGCACTAATTCCCCCGCCAGAAACTGCCGCAGCGCTTCGGACCGCCGCAACTTTCCTGACGACGTTCGCGGCAGCGTCCCCGGCTCCAGCAGTTCCACGTCCCGCGGCTTGAGCGAGAGGCCCGTCAGGATGCAGTGGTTGATCTCCGCTACGACGTCCTCTTCCGGCCGTTTGCTGCGCGGATCCTTCTCCGCCAGAATAATAAGCTGCTCGCCCTCGCTTTCCACCATCGTGCTAACGGCCACCGCGCAGCCCTTGCGAACGCCTTCCACATCCAAGAGCAGTTCTTCCATTTCCTGCGGAGCGTAGTTGCGCCCGCGAATAATGATCAGATCCTTGGCGCGCCCGGCAATATAGAGTTCGCCTTCATGAAAGAACCCCAGATCGCCGGTGTCCAGCCAATCGCCGTGAATCATGTTGGCGGTCAGCTCGGGGCTTTCCCAGTAACCTTTGGTAATCGACGGGCCCTTCACCCAGATGCGCCCCACGCGCCCATCCGGCACGCGCTGTTCCAGGTCGTCGAAGATGGCCACCTCGACGCCCGGCAACGCGCGGCCGACCGACACGATGCGCCGTCCCGGCCCGGTATGCGCGGTGCCGCCATTCCACAAACCTTCGCGGCTGAACTCGGTAAAGCGAGGCAGATCGTCGAGTTCCGTAAAGGTGACGCCCAAGCCCGCCTCCGCCAGGCCGTACACCGGCGTCAGGGCATTGGCCTTGAAGCCCCAGCGCGCGAAGCGCTCGGTGAAGCGGTCGATACCGTCGGACTCGATCGGCTCGGCTCCGTTCAAGGCCGCCCGCCAATGCGACAGGTCCACCCCTTCCATCTCTTCGTCTTTAATCTTGGTGGCGCACAGGCTGTAAGCAAAATGCGGCGCCGGCGAAATAGCCGACTTGTAGCGCGACAGCGTCCGCAGCCAGATGGCTGGCCTTGCCAGGAAAGCATCCGGCCCCATGTAGGTCACCGTGCCGGGATAATACATCCCCAAATACACGCAGCCCACCAGGCCCATGTCGTGATACAGAGGCAGCCAGCAGACGCAGCCGTGATCGATCTCATCCTCACCGCGGTACGTCAGGCACTGCTGCATCATGGTCAGATTGGCAAGTAGGTTGGTGTGCGTCACCATCACGGCCTTGGGCTCGACCGTGGTACCCGAGGAGAATTGCAAAAAGGCGGGCGCCTCGGGATCTACTTCCACGGGTTGCCAGCGGCCGGCGCCGTTCTGCAAATCCTTGGCGTCCAGCACCTCCTCAAGCGACCCCACCCCCACCACGCCGGGGCCCAGGAGCCGGCGTATGCGGCCTTCGGTAATTAGAAACCGCGCGCCGATCTTGGCCAGCATCTTCCGCAGGCGGGCGAAATATTCGTCGAGCTTGCCCAGCCGGAATGGCGGATACAGGCAGGCCGGAATGCCGCCCGCAAGCTGCACGCCCAGCAGGGAGTCGAAGAACTCGATCGATGTCGACAGGATCAGTGCCACGCGGTCGCCTGGCCGGAGTCCTCTCGCCTGCAATGCCGCGGCGGACTTCTGCGCGCGCCGCAGCACGTCCTGATACGGATAAAATGTAGCCTCCTCGGAGGGCGCCACGAAGCGCGCGCCCCACCGGGTGCAGGTCTCCAGATTCAATAGAATCTCGGGTAGCGTCGCCCCTTTGAGTGTCAGCGCACTCATTGCTGCGGCTCCGGCTCGCAAACGCGGCTGGCGATCATCTTTACCAGGTCCTGCACGGTGACGAGCTGCTGCCACTGCTCCAGCCCGAAAGCGCAGCCGAAGTCCTGTTCGATGGTGGTCACCAGCACCACCTGCGCCAGAGAATCCAGTTGCAGAGCATCCATCAGCGACACGTTGGGGCCAATCGCCTCGATTTGCGCCGGCGTCAAGTTGAGCTGCTCGCGGGCGATTTTCTTCAGATGCTCCAAAATCGTTTCTTCATTCCATTTCACGAGTGTCTGTTCGGGCATGGGTTCCTCCTATGATGTTGTGTACCTGCTCACGGGCACGATCTGCCCCGGTGGCGGGATGACCAGCGGGTCTTCCTGTTGGTACATCTGCCGGATCCAGTCGGCGTACTTGCGCTCCAGCACCGCACGGCGGACTTTCTGCGTGGGCGTGACCAGTTCGCTGTCCAGCAAAGCCTCCTCTGTCAGGAAGCAGAATCGTTTGGCCCGCTCGAACGGGGAGAAGTCGGCCTGCAAACTGTCCAGTTCCGCGCGGAACAGCGCCACCACCGGCGGCGCCAGCAGCATTTCCTCGTGGCTTGTATGCGCCAGCCCGTGCTCTGTGGCGATGCGCGCCACGTGCTCCGGATGCGCCACAATCAAGGCGCTCACGAATTTGCGGCCTTCTCCCACGATCAGTGCCTGCTGTATGTAAGGACTGCGCTGCAGAGCGTGCTCCAGTGCAGCGCAGGCCACATTCTTGCCGTTCGATAGGACCAGGATCTCCTTGCGGCGGCCCGTGATGGTGACGCAGCCGTCCGCATCGATCGAGCCCAGGTCGCCCGTGTGCAGCCAACCGCCCTCCGTGAATGTCTGGCGGGTGCCGGCTTCGTCCTTATAATATCCGAGCATCACGTGCGGCCCGCGCGTGAGGATCTCGCCATCTTCACTGATCCGCACTTCCACGCTATCCAGCGGGGGACCTACCGAGCCGGGCTTCTCCCGCTTGTACGCGTTCAGCGTGATTACCGGCGACGTTTCCGTCATGCCGTAGCCTTGCAGCACATCGAATCCGGCCGCCCGGAAGAACAGTTCCACGTCGGGGTTCAACCACGCTCCGCCGGAGATGAAGTAGCGCAGGCCGCATAACTGGCGGTGCACTTTCGGAAATACCAGCAACTTGGCGAGAGGCGCCAGCAGGCCGGCCGAAAGCGAGGCGGGGGCGCCCGTCAACCGCCGCCGGGTGCTCGCCACCGCGGCTTGGATTAGCTTGCCGGCAATCGCCCGGCGCCATGGCGCAAGCTGCGCGATTTGCGTCTCCACGGCCTCCTTCACCTTCTCCAGAATGCGCGGCACAACTCCGATGATGTCGGGCCGGTGCACGGGCAGCAGCTCTCTCAAATCGTGGGGATCGCCGTAGGCGATACACACGCCTTCGTGGAAGTACCCATAACACAGCGTCCGCTCCAAGACATGCGGCAGCGGCAGCACAGACAGAGCTTGGTGCGCAGTATTTGAGGGGACCCGTGCCAGGCTGCCTTTCAGGTCGAATGTGATGTTGCCGTGCGACAACATCACGCCCTTCGGCGTGCCCGTCGTTCCGGAGGTGTAGACGATGGTGGCCAGGTCTTGCGGCTCGGCAACCAGCGCTTCAGTGCGGATACGCGCCATCGCCGCACCGTCAAACTCGGGCGCTGCGGCCACGATCTGGGGCAGGGAAGCGGGGACGCCGGCCGTCTCGCCCATGCCGATAATGTTTCCGAGTTCCGGCAGGTCCCACAGCAGCGGCTGCAAGGTCTCCCATTGTTTGGCGCCGCCGATAATGGCCGTCCGGCAACCGCTGTGCCGCAGCAGGTAAGCGATCTGCGAAGGCGCCAGCGTGTTGTAAACCGGCACCACCACCAGCCGTGCAAGCAAAACCGCAAAATCGGCGATGTGCCACTCCGGCCGGTTCTCCGAGAACACCGCCACGCGATCGCCTGGCGCCAAACCGGAACCCTGCAGGAATTGCCGCAGCGCGAAGACGGACTGCGCGAAACGCTCCGTGGACCAAGCCGTCAGTTCGCCGCAGTCGCAAAACGTCAGCAGACGGTCGAAGCGGTAATGATCCAGATGGTAAAAGAAGAGATGATTCAGCGTGGCGATACCGTCGTTCGGCTGCATGCGATTTCCAGGGGGCGCGCCAGGGTACGAGTTTCTCCGAAGCTAACACAGAATCCACAGTGGAATCAAGGGAATGGGGGCCATAACCTGGTTTCTCTGCGCTTTACGGTACCGTCTGGGTACTAGCGCGCTTCGCTCCACTTCGTGCCCGGCTCACAAGGCCGAGCGCCAGCCCATTTCGACCACCCATCTGCGGCTGCCTTACCCTATTTGTAACGGGAATGCAAAGAAACACCGCCGAGCTCTGCAAGCCGTGCAACTAACACCTGTCATTAGACTTAAAGAAGGACTCGGACAGTACTAGCTCTCCATTGGTAGACCTTGACTCCAGTGGTGCTATCGTGGTCTCATTCGATAATAGCGAAACTAGCGGGATTCTGGTTTTGCATCTGGGCGCGTGACTACATCCTAGGTAAAGAAGGACATGGCCGGTAAGACTCTTGTCATCGGACTAGACTGTGCGGCTCCGGAAATCCTGTTCCGGCACAGCGGATTGAACAATATACGGGCGCTGATGGAGCGCGGCTGTTACGGCCGGCTGGAAAGCGTGATTCCACCGATCACCGTACCGGCCTGGATGTGCATGTCTACCAGCCAGGACCCCGGCTCACTGGGCGTTTACGGATTTCGCAACCGCAAAGATTATTCCTACAACGGCCTATCCATAGTTAACTCCACCTCCATTCAGCAGACGGCGATCTGGGACGTCATGGGGGCGCACGGCCAGAATGTGGTGGTCGTCGGCGTGCCGCCCTCCTATCCGCCGCGTCACGTGCGGGGCGTCAATGTCGGGTGCTTCATGACGCCGGACACCAAGGTGAACGATTACACCTATCCAGCCAGCGTCAAACAGGAAATCCAGCAGTTGGTAGGCGAGTACCCGGTGGATGTCAAAGGCTTCCGCACCGAGAACAAGGATTGGCTGCGTGACGAGATCTATGCCATGACGCGGAAGCACTTCGAGGTGATCAGATATCTGATGACCACAGTGGATTGGGACTACTTCCAGTTCGTCGAAATCGGCGTCGACCGGGTGCATCACGGCTTCTGGAAATACCACGATCCCCAACACCGTCAATATGTTCCAGGCAATCCTTACGAAACACTGATCAACGATTACTACGCCTACATCGACCAGGAAATCGGCAGCATCCTGGAATTGCTGGACGACGACACAAACGTGCTGGTGGTATCGGATCACGGAGCGCAACGCCTGGAGGGTGGCTTTTGTGTGAACGAATGGCTGCGGCGGGAAGGCCTGCTGGTCTTGAAGGAGCCTGTTACGAAACCCACGCCGTTCTCACCATCCTTGGTGGATTGGAAACGCACGCGCGTGTGGAGCGAGGGTGGCTATTACGCTCGCGTCTTCTTCAACGTGGAAGGCCGTGAGCCGCAAGGGACTGTTCGGGAATCCGAGTATGACGATTTAATTCAGGAAATGACGGCGCGTTTCCATGCGCTGCGCGACGATCGCGGCGAGCCCATGGGTTCGCTGGTGTTTGAGCCGCGCCATCTCTATCGCAGCCTGTGCAACGTGCCTCCGGACCTCGTGGTGCATTTTGGGGCGTTGTACTGGCGCTCCATAGGCGGGCTGGGGTATGATTCGCTGTATTTACAGGAGAACGACACTGGTCCGGATGATTGCAATCACGCGCAGTTCGGCAGCTTCTTGCTGGCGGCTCCCAACCTGCCAGTGAGAGGAGAGGTGGAAGGCATGCATTTGCTGGACATTGCTCCCACCTTGCTGTCGCTGGCCGGGCTTGAAGCGCCGGAATCCATGCAAGGCGGTAACTTGCTGGCGCGCAGCCGCGGTGAAGTTGCTTGTGGACGAATTCGTTGAAAAGCAGCGCTCAGGGATCGAGCAAGCTGTCGAGAACGCGTGCAAAGGTTCTGGAAAACCTGGTACCCGTGAGACTGTTATTACAGCAGTCGACAGAGTATCCTATTTGCTTGCCGTATGGGGCTGAGCTTCTAAAGTGAATGTTTGCGCGGGTTTGAAAGAACCCGCTTCTGATGTAGTGGTAGGGCAGGTCTGGGCGCCCCTGGGGGCCGCTTGTCCAAAACAAACTCTCGGAGAAACATGGAATCCAAAAATAAAGTCGAATTGAATCCGCCTTACGGCGGTAAATTGATCGATCTTCTCGTGGCCGGCGCGGAGCGCGAAGATCTGGCGCGCCGAGCAGGCGAGGGGCCTACACTGCAACTGTCCCCGCGCAGCCTGTGCGACCTGGAATTGCTCGCGACCGGCGGGTTCTCCCCGCTCGACCGCTTCATGAGCAAGGCCGATTATGACAGCGTGCTAAATAACATGCGCCTGGCCAACGGGCTGATATGGTCCATCCCTATCACTCTCCCGGTCGCCAAACTGGACGGCATCCGCGAGGGGCAGGAGATGGCCCTGCGCAATGCCAATAACAACCTCATTGCATGGATGCGCGTCGATGAGATCTACGAAACCGACCCGCACGAGGAAGCGGCCAAGGGCTTGGGATGCTCGGACGAGGAACACCCCACTTATCGCGAGATGCTCTCCTGGGGCAAGTTCCGCCTGAGCGGCCCGCTGAAGGTGCTCGAGATGCCGCAGCACTTCGATTTCCCGGAATTGCGCCGCACCCCCGCCCAGGTTCGGGAATTGCTGTCGGCGATGGGCAATTCCGACGTGGTGGCCTTCCAGACCCGCAACCCCATGCACCGCGCGCACGAAGAGCTCACTAAGCGCGCCGCGCAGGAATCCGGCGCGAACCTGCTGCTTAACCCCGTGGTCGGCATGACCAAGCCGGGCGATGTGGACCACTACACGCGCGTGCGCATTTACAAAGCGTTGGTCGAGAATTATTACAGCCCGAACAGCACGCTGCTCAGCCTGCTGCCGCTGGCCATGCGCATGGCTGGCCCGCGCGAAGCCATCTGGCACGCTATCATCCGCCGGAACTTCGGCTGCAATCATCTGATCGTTGGCCGCGACCACGCCGGTCCCGGCAAGAACTCCAACGGAAAACCCTTTTACGATCCCGCCGCCGCCCGCGAACTGCTCAAGAAGCACGGCGCCGAAATCGGCGTCAAATGTCTGCCGTACGAGGAAATGGTCTACCTGGCCGACGAGGATCGCTATGAGCAGGTCACCGAAGTTCAGCCCAACCGCAAAGTCTTCTCCATTTCCGGCACGCAGGTGCGCGACAACTATCTGACGAAGGGCCGCCTGCTGCCCTCCTGGTTCACGCGCAAGGAAACCGCCGAGATCCTCAGCTCTGCGTACCCCGCCCGCCACAAGCAGGGATTCTGCATTTGGTTCACCGGCCTGCCAAGCGCCGGCAAAAGCACTATAGCGGACATCCTCACGGTCATGCTGATGGAGCACGGCCGGTCGGTCACAGTCCTCGACGGCGATGTGGTGCGCACCCACTTGTCCAAAGGACTGGGCTTTTCGCGCGAAGACCGCGACACCAATATTTTGCGCATCGGCTATGTGGCATCGGAAATTGTGCGGCACCATGGCGCTGTCATCTGTGCTGCGGTCAGCCCCTATCGCGAGACTCGCGACCGGGTACGTGCCATGATGCGCAACGACGCCTTTATCGAAACCTTTGTGGATACTCCGGTCGAAATCTGCGAACAGCGGGATGTGAAGGGCTTTTACGGTAAAGCCCGCGCCGGGCAGATCAAGGGCTTCACCGGCGTGGACGATCCTTACGAGGCCCCGCTCCATCCGGAAATCACTCTTCTCACCGGTAAAACGACCCCGCAGGAGAATGCCGAGATCATCATGGCATATCTGATCGGGCAGGGATTCCTGCTCGAAGACACCGCGGAGATCGTGAAAGACGGCGGCGGGGGAGTAGGGGCGGTGGCGTAGGCGCTCGTTCCCGCCGCGCCGGAGGCTTCCTAGTGTACAGAGCCGCGACCGTTAAGGAGCGGTCTTTGAGAGACACCCATCGTGCACAGAGTCGTTATCACCGGAATGGGAATGAGCACCGCCCTCGGTCCGGATCTGTACACGTGCTGGCCGCGCCTGCTGGCAGGCGATAACGGTATCGCGCCCCTTAGCTTCTGGGACTCATCGGACTACAACACCAAGGTGGTCGCTGAGGTCAAGCATGTTCCGAGGGACACAGGGTCGGACGCGATCCCGCGGGCGTGGTGCCGCCGCGGCGTCCGGCTGTTTCTGGCGGTGGCCCGGGAGGCCTTTGCGGATGCCCAACTTCGCCGCGCCGGGAACCCTGGGGATCCCGGGCCGGCAGAGATCGGGATCGCGGTCGGGACCAGCGTCAACTATCTGGACATGTATTTGATGAAGCATTATTTCCAGCTTCGCAGGCCGGACAGCCCAGCTTTGGATATGGCGCGCTTCGCCCGCGAAGGGCGGCAGCCGGAGAACAGCTTCTATCGCCGTTTAGGGGACATGATTGCGAGTGTGCCGGCTAAGCTGCTGAACCTGGCGGGTCCGGCTTTCGTGATGGACACGGCCTGCGCGGCCAGTTCGCACGCTATCGGCGAAGCTTTCCGCCTGGTGCGGCTGGGAAAAGTCAAAGCCATGCTGGCCGGCGGCGCGGCTGCCCTGGTCAGCCCGCTGCCTATCCTGGCGTTTAGCCTCCTTGGAGCTTTAAGCCGCAATGCCAATCCGGAGTTGGCCTCGCGCCCCTTCGACCGGCAGCGGGATGGCTTTGTCATGGGCGAAGGCGGCGGCGCTGTGGTTCTGGAGACTCTGGAGAGCGCCCAGGCGCGGGGCGCGCGTATTTATGCCGAACTGGCTGGCTATGGCTCCAGCCTGAACGCCTATACCTTGACGGATCCATCGCCGGATGGCAGCGCCGAAGCGCGGGCCATGTCCATCGCTTTAGGACAGGCGTCGCTCTCCCCGGAAGAGGTGGATTACATCGCGGCGCATGGCACCTCGACCCCCAAGAACGACGCCATTGAAACGACCGCAATCAAGCGCGTGTTCGGCCCGCAAGCCAAGCGTTTGATGGTATCCTCCAATAAGGGTCAGATCGGGCACACCATTTCCGCGGCGGGTGTGTGCAACTTGATTTGCGCAGTAAAAGCCATCGCGGAGGGCCAAGTCCCGCCCACCATGCATCTGCGAACCCCGGATCCCCAGTGTGACCTGGACTATGTCCCCAATCGGAGCCGCGTCGCCAAAGTTCGCGCCGCGCTGGCCAACGCCTTTGCCTTTGGCGGGCAGAACGCTGTGCTGGCTATTCGCGCTTGGGCCGGTTAGGCCCCGAAGGGAGTTCTCAGAAGACGTCCATGCCCCATATGACCGAATCGGAGGCTTTCAATAAATTCGCTAAGATCGTCGCGCGGAGTCTGCGCATCGATGTGGTGCAGGTAAAACCCGAGGTGCATTTGAACGACCTGGGCGCCGAATCGCTCGATCTGATCGAGATCAGCATGGAGACAGAGTCGCAATTTCATATCTTCTTGCCGGATAAGTCCATTCTCGAAACCGCCGTGGAGGTCTTCGGCCTCGACATTTTGGAGAAAGACGGATACCTCACCGATGAGGGCAAGCGGCTCATGTTGTGCCGTATGCCGGACGCCGATGCGGAGACGTTTCAGGGCAACGTAGCCGTGAAGGACTTGCAAAGCTATTTTCTGAAGATCGGTACTTGGGTGCGGATGATTCAAGGTCTGGCGCAGTACACGCCTAGTGAATGCAGGGCCTGTGGCGGCCCCATGGCGGCCTCCATGGGCTTCCGCATGAAGTGTGTCCAGTGCGGTGAAGAGATTACACTGCGCTCCGGCGAAGAGCTGAACCGCGAATGGGTGCGCGAGTATTACGATAAGGAATACCATCCGCATGTGGGGGCCCCGGTTCCGGTCACCGTAGTCCAGTAGTCAGATCCATGCAGTTGGCCTGTTTATGAATAAGTATGGCTTCCTTGCTTATTGAACCGGGGCACCCTCTGGGTCCGATAGCGAACGGTCCTCCGCTCCTGTCCCACCCGTGGAACGCCCCGATCGCCGCGTGGGCGCCCTCTGACGCGCTGGTCTGCCGCCGCTTGGACGCCCTGCCGTGCGAGCCGGGCGCGCTGGCCGACTTGGTGCTCAGCCACCAGGAACGGGATTACTGGATGTCCATGCGCGCGGTCGACAAACGCCGCCACGAGTGGTTGCTGGGACGCTGCGCCGCCAAGGAGGCGGTGAGCTTGCTACTCGAAAAGCCGTTGGGCGCGCGGCTCCCGCACGCCGAAATAGAAATTGCGCCGGACCCCTATGGCCGCCCGCGTGCGGAAGGCGCCTGGAGCGTCGTGCTGGGGACCCAGCCGGTCATCTCCATCGCGCACAGTCACGGTACGGCTGTGGCGTTGGCGGCCCTCCAACCGGGGCAACTGGTCGGCATCGATCTGGAAAGCTTGAGCCACCGGCGCGAGGATTTCGAAGCCATCGCCTTCAGTCCGGATGAGCGCCACCTGCTTTCCGCTATGCCGCTCGATTCACGGCAGGAATGGGCGTTGCGTATGTGGTGCGCCAAAGAGGCTCTGGGTAAGGCGCTGGGGCGTGGCTTGAGCGCCGGCCTGCTAGCTTTCCACATCTCCAGCGCGGAGGCCTCCACTGGGATAGTGCATCTCGAGTTGCGCGCGGGAGCGCTCGATCACTTCCCGCGGTTGCGGGGTCAATCTTTGACGGTTTACACGGCGCGCGAATCCGATTTTGTCTTTGCTGCCGTCATCTATCAACAGGGAGCAGCCGCATGAGGTCAAGACGGCAGGAGGTTCTGGATTATCTCCTGCAAAAGATGGGCGAGTTGACACAGGATTGGGATTACGCCGAGCCCGTGAGCGCGGAGTCCCTGCTGTTTACCGAGCTGGGCTTCGAATCCCTCGACGCCGTAGTTCTGTGTACCGCCATTCAGGAGCATTATCAGACCCCCATGCCCTTCGCGGAGTTGCTGGCCGAGATCGGCGAGCAGCAGCGGGATCTGTCGATCGACGAACTGGCGGATTTCGTGGATTCCCACCTCGGCGCGCATGCCGAAACGGTCGGCGTCACAAGGCGGCCCCAATGAGCATCAAGACGCTGCTGATAGGTCTTGACGGCGCCACGTTCTCGGTCCTGGATCCCCTCATGGAGCAGGGCGCGATGCCCTTCTTGAAGTCGTTTTTCGCAGAAGGCGTGCGGGCCGGGCTGCGCACCATCGTACCCCCTCTGACGCCCCCGGCATGGACCTCGCTGATGACCGGCCGTACACCGGGCCAGCACGGCGTTTTCGATTTCTTCCGCATGGATTCGCCCATCAGCCGGCACATCCGCTTCTTCAACTCCACCGACGTACAGTGCGAAACCATCTGGTCGCTGGCTTCCGCTGGCGGCCTGCGCAGCACCACCATCAATTTCCCGGCCATGTTCCCGCCGCCGCATATTAACGGATATGTAGTGCCCGGCTGGGTACCCTGGAAACAGTTGCGCCTGGCCTGCTGGCCCGAGGGGCTGTTCGACAAACTGAAAGCCATCCCGGGTTTCAACCAGCGCGAACTGGCCATGGATATCAAGCTCGAGGAGAAGGCCACCGAAGGCATCTCCAATCACGCGGAACTGGGGCCGTGGATCGAACTGCACACGCGCCGCGAGCAGAACTTGTTCCAGGTCTTGCGGCATCTCACCGAGCAGGACCCTTCTGATCTGACCGCCGTGCTGTTCGACGGTGTGGATAAGCTGCAGCACCTCGGCTGGCGCTTCCTCCGTCCGGAGGACGACCGGCCGCTCACCGAAGATTGGGAGTTCCAGATCCGCGATCTGTGCGTGCAGTATTTCTGCAGCCTGGATGGCCTGCTACGGCAGTTGTGCCAGCTTGCCGGTCCGGAAGCTACGGTGCTGATCGCTTCCGATCACGGCTTCGGCCCCACCTACGACGTGCTACACATCAATACCTGGCTGGAGCAGCATGGATACCTAGCCTGGTCCGAGGCGGCGCAATCGCGGGATACCCAAGGCGCGCTGCTCGGCGTGGGACAAGTGGCCAAACACACCTGGCTGATGGACTGGAACAAGACCAAAGCCTTCGCCACCACCCCAACTAGTAACGGTATTTATGTCGTAGTGAGCGACGGAACTTCGCCCGGCGTGCCCGCCGCCGAATATGGCGCGTTTCTCCGGAAGCTTTCCGATGAACTGCGCCAGATCCCCAGCCTTCAGACCGGCGAGCCGCTGGTGAGCGAGGTCTTCACCCGCGACGAAGTCTTCCAGGGGCCGCACCACGATGCCGCTCCGGACCTGACGCTGATCCTGCGCGACGGCGGCTTGGTCTCCATTTTGCCTTCGCCGGAAGCCGTATCCAAGCGGCCGGCGGTGTGCGGTTCGCACCGGCCGGTGGGCGTCTTCGGGGCGCGTGGTCCGGACATCCACCGCGGACTAATAGCCGGTGAGTTGTCTATTCTAGATATCGCGCCCACGGTACTCTATAGCTTGGGTCTGCCGCTGCCCGAGGAGCTACAGGGGCGCGTGCCGGAAGAAATTTATCAGGACGCTGCATTAGAAAAGCATCCCGTTCGGAGGATGGCTGCCGGGCACCCCGCCGCGCCGGGCAGCCAGACCGGGAGTGCTCCCGTGCCCACGGAAATGGAGGACGAGGAGACAGTTTTAGAACGGCTCCGCGAGCTGGGTTACATCGAATAGAGGAGTTGTCTGTAGACCGATGCCAAAGATAAGCGCCAACGGTATCAACTTGCATTACATAACCGTCGGCATGGGCCCCGACATCGTGATGCTGCACGGCTTCCTGGGCAATCTGGCGGTCTGGCATCTGTACATGGCCCCCATCCTGCGACGCGAGTTCCGCGTCACTACCTA
>JBEKUO010000003.1:0-38990 GCA_049514955.1 Bryobacteraceae bacterium
GACTCCGCGCCGCGCTTCTTCAGCGATCTGGCGACGGTGCAGATCCTCAGCTACTACCCCGCGACCTATCCGGCCGGCGAAAATGAGTACCGCATCCCCGCCACGCTGCACCCTACCAGCGAACCGGACCTGCGCCGCGCGGCCCTTTCCCGCGCCGCCGAGTTGAGCATGGTGGCGTACGACAGCAATGCCCCCGGTTCCCAACTCTTGCAAGGCTGGCTCATGAACGACAATTTCCTGCTGCGCGGCACATTCGGCACTCCGTATGAGTTTCTGTGGGCGAATCCTTACCAGCCGGGCCTCAGTTTCCACCAGGCCCCTCTGGTGCTGCACGACGACCTGTTCGGCCGCCTGTTTGCGCGATCCAGTTGGGAGGAGTCCGCGTCGTGGCTGGGATGCTTCGACGGCGACCTGCAGTTGTTCGAGGACGGCCAGGTGACCGAACTCAACCCGCGTCTGGGCGCCGCGCCCTTGCAGCTTGCCCGCGCGGTGATTCTCTTCGCCGCCTACACGCAGAAACTCAAAGTCGCTGTGGAAGGAGACGAGCCCGTGTTTGTGGTGGGACTCAAACCGCGGCAGAATTACTTGATCGAAGTGGACGACGAAGAGATGGTGGAGGCCTCCAGCGATGCCGGGGGCATTCTGGCGCTGGATCTGCCGCACAAAGCGGAAACCGGGGTACGTTGGCGCGAGGCGCCCGGCCATCCGCACTGAGTATGCCGAAGAAACCACTCTCTTACGGTCGTGGCTCCGATCGGAGCCGCGCGCGTTAGCAAGCGGTACGCAACTCTTTTTACGGGAGTTTTACAACACCAAAACAACCGGCGAGGCAATTTCTCCGTACTATCAGGTAGCAGAGGAAAACGCCATGACGATCGCGACGATCTCCAAAGAGGGCCTGACAGTGATAGCGGTTCTGGTCGCGATTCTGTGGGGGTGTTATGCGCTGGAGCGGCGTAGTCTACGCCAATCCAACGACGAACTCCGCCATGTGCTACCCGCCGCCAGGCGTGCCCACGGACAAAATGCACGGCCAATGAAACGTTTCTCGAAGGCCAATCACTATAGATCTTGGAGCGTGAACGGCGCGTCAAATCGCCGCCTCTATTCCGCCGTCTAACCCGCCAGAACGATCTTCCAGTCTGCCCGCTGAGAAAGCCGTTCACGCTCCGCAGTCCGCCAACTGACATACAATGGCCATAAGGAAGCATGGTCATCCAGCTCCAGGGCAAAGCGGGACTCCTCCGGCAACTCGGATTTATCAGCGCCACCGCCTTGGTGGTCTCCAACATGGTGGGGATGGGCATCTTCGCGACCACCGGATTCATGGCGCGGGATCTGGGCAGTGCCAAGCTGATACTGTCGGTGTGGCTGGTCGGCGCGCTGTTCGCCCTGGCAGGCGCGCTCAGCTATTCGGAGCTGGGCATCAACTTCCCCAGCTCCGGCGGCGAATATGTCTACCTCACGCGCGCGTTCGGCCCGGCGTGGGGGTTCATGACCGGGTGGATCTCGTTCTTCGCCGGCTTCTCCGCGCCCATCGCGGCGGCTTCCCTGGCCTTCTCGGATTACCTGGGACACTTCTATCCGTCGTTACAGCAGGCTCGTGCCCCGTACGTATTCGGCTCAGGGCCCTTTTCCATACGCCTCGGCGGAGGGCAGGCGTTGGCCTGCCTGCTGATCGCGGGCTTCAGCATTCTGAATTGCCTGGGAGTCCGGCGCACGGCCCGTGTGCAGAACGTACTCACGGCCACCAAACTGGCGGTGATCATCGGTTTTATCGGGCTGGGGTTCCTGAGCGGTTCGGGAAGCTGGGAACACTTCTCTCAGCCGGCGGTGCGCACCGCGCCCACCACGTTGCCGGCGCAGTTTGTGATCAGCCTGCTCTGGGTGATGGTGGCGTACAGCGGATGGAATGCCGCCACCTACGTGGCCGAGGAGCTTAAGCGGCCGGAGCGGACGCTGCCCGCCGCGCTGGCGGCCGGCACGGCGTTGGTGACCGCGCTCTTCATCGGTCTCAACCTCATCTTCATTTATTCCACGCCGCTCGAATCCATGAAAGGCGTGCTGGCGGTCGGCTCGCTGGCCGCCTCCAACCTGTTCGGCCCGCAAGTGGCGGGTACCTTTTCCGCGCTGATGGCGCTCTCGCTGATGGCCACGGTGAACGCCGAGGTGACCATCGGGCCGCGTGTCTATTACGCCATGGCCAAGAACAAGGCGTTCTTCAAAACCGCTGCCATTGTACATCCGGCGTGGCACACGCCAGTAGTGGCGATTTTGAGCCAGGGGCTCTGCGCCATGCTGATGACGCTGACGCCCTTTCCGCAACTGGTCTATTACATCGGCTTCAGCCTGACGTTTTTCACGGTGATGTCGGTGGCCTCGCTGTTCATTTTCCGGCGGCGGCCGGGATGGCAAAAGCTGCGCCCTGTGAGCTTCTGCTTTCCGGCGATCCCGCTGTCGTACATCCTGGTAGGCGCCTGCATGATCGCCTATGGCATCGTCTGGCAACCGATGGCCTCCATCACCGCGCTGGCCACGATCGGGGCGGGGGCGGCGGTATATCATGTGTGGCTGCGCCCGCGGGGGGTTGATCCCACACGACCGTAGCCTGGGGCTGACGAAAGCGGACGGCGAGCTGAAGCTCGCCGCAGCACGCTCATCTGTGACCCCATTGTCGCTCAATAACTTAGCGGCCTCATTCGACACTGGTTTTCGGGGCGGTAACCTGGGCTAGCGCGAACAAATGCCAAAGCCTGGCGAGCTTCGCTCGCCTGCGCCGGCAAGAGTGCCGGCGCGGCAGGCGGGAGCGCCTGCGCCACGAGCCCAATCACGCGGGGTCATACCCGGGTTAAAACCGGCGCAGCCGGCGGCTATGCTAAAGCGCGCGCCACGCAACCTCACGCCGCGCCGAGTGTAGCTCCGCAGCTCACGCAGTGCGACCAGCCCGGCTCCACGGCGTGCCGGCACTTCGGACAGACTTGCGTCAGGGCCGCGCCGCAATTCTGGCAGAAAGCATAACCCTGCCGCGCCTGCGCACCGCAATTCGGGCAAGGCGCCAGCAGCGGATCCCGCAGGATGAAGTAGAGAATGATCCCTATGGCATTGGGGATGAAGGTCGCCAGCAGCGTCCACATTACGTACCGCATCCCGCGGCGGCGCGCGTCTTGGTTCACGTAGCCGGCCAGCCCCGCCCAAGCCACAAACGGCAGTCCCGGCAGCGCGGCAAGGAACGCCCTCGCAACCAGCGGCCAATTGCGCAATTCGGGATCCTTGCTGAACGGCAGCAAAAACATCAATAAAAAGAATCCCAGCCACACGCAGCCGCCGATCAGCCAAGCTACCCACGGGACCAGCTTCATTTCCCGACGAAAGCGACTCATGAAACCCTCCTCAACTCGCGGCGGCGCTTTCCCAGAGCCAGGGCCGCCACCGCCGCGGTCAGCCAGACCAGAACCGTCGACACCGCGGACCAGGTCCCCAGCCGGACCAGGTTGGCTCCCATGATGACCAGCGCTCCGCCGGTCAAGATGCGAAAGAGGAACCAGAAAGTCAGGCCCACGGTCCACGCAAACAGCGCCAGCGCCGTCAGCATCAATTCGTTCCAACGGCGATCGGCAACCGCCGCCCGTTCCTGCCACACGCGCGCCCGCGTGCGCTCCATCAATTGAGCCGGAACGGCCGGCTGCGGGAGCCGCCCCAGGCCCAGCGAATATACGCTCCAGATCTCCAACTCGCGGCGGCACGCCGGGCACTCCCTGGCATGCTCGTCCACGCGCCGCTGTTCCGCCGCATCCAGTGCGCCGGCCGCGGCCAATGCCAGCATCTCCACGATGGATTCATGCTCGTTCATACGCCCCGTCTTCCCGGAAACCGCGCCGCGATCACCGTGCGCAGCCTTTCCAATGCCCGCCGCAGCCGGCTCTTCACCGTCGAAAGCGGAATGCCGGCCACCTCCGCGATCTCCTCCAGCTTCATGTCCTCTTCGAAACGCAGGGTCAGCACCTCGCGGTGGATGGCGGGCAGATCGTGTATGCACGCCGCCAGGATTGCGCCACGCTCGAAGTCCAGAAGCTGTTCCAGCGCGTCCGGATCGCCGGCCTCCAGACGCTCGCGGGACAGTTCGCCGGAATCGTCGGCCGCGTCCAGACTGTCGCCGCGTTTCCCGCGCCAAAAGTCGATGGCCAAGTTGTGCGCTACCGAGAACAGCCAGGCCTCGAAGTCGCGGCGCGCGTCGTAGCGGCCGATTCGCTCCATCACCCTGAGCCAGGTCTGCTGAAACAGGTCCTCCGCCGTGGCTGGTTGCCGCACCAGCCGCAGCAGATAGCGGTACAGGCGATGCTGGTACCGTGAGATCATCGCCGTCAAGGCGTCGGGATCGCCCCGCCGCAAGCGGGTGATGGCGTCTTCGGCGCCGCTCAATGCCTCCGGGTTCATAGCTGCCGCGAGGATCATACCACTAACCACCGCCAACCGGTATACGGATGGGCTCCGCAAAAAGACCCATCCGGCATATACTGGTGGGGACGCATCCGATGCCACTGGAAATCAATCAGAAGGAGGTCGCGCCCGGCACCGCTTTGATCACGTTGGAGGGCAACGTAATGCGCGGCCCCGAAGGCGAGGGCATTGAGACGATGCTCGACGGCCTGCTCGGCCAGGGTTACCGGAACATCATCTTCGACCTCACGGGCGTCAAGCGCATCGACAGCACGGGCATCGGGCGGTTCATCTCCAGCCTCAACAAGGTAGAGGAGAGCGGCGGCAAGATGCGCATGGCGGGCGCCCAAGGCTACGTGCGCGAATGCTTCCGGGTCACCCGTTTGGATACTATTTTCCGGTTCTGCCCCACGGTGGAGGACGCTTCGGCGAGCTTATGAGGCAAAGGAACGCGGTGAAATATGCGATCCGGGGCGTTCCGCGGGAGGTCGACCGGCTGCTCCGCCTGAAAGCAGCACAACGCAAGCAGAGCCTCAACCAGGTGATCGTCGATGAACTGACGCGGGCGACCATCGGATGCCAGCGGACGGCAGATTTCTCCGACTTGGTGGGGCGATGGACTCCGGATCCCGGCTTCGACGAGATCATCGCCGCACAACGCCAGATTGATCCGGACAAGTGGAAGTGAGAGTCGCGCTGGACACGAACCGGCTGACCGACCTCTTTCACGGCGACGCTCCTCTGGCTGCTTTGCTGGTACGTGGGGTGGTGTTAGGTGGTAATTTCGTAGCCGCCGCGGGGTTGCTCAACGAGACGACTTGAGCCGCGTCACTCCCACTTCAGATCCTCGACGTCCCACTTGCCCTTAGCGACGTAGCGCAACACGCACGTGTAGTTGGTGCGCATGGCCCTTCCCGACTTCCCCTGATAGTCGACGAAGCCGCGCACGCGGAAACGGCCCGGCTCCAACTCATCGATGGACATCTCGCCCTCCGAGGAGAAGCGGGCGTTGCCAAGCGACATCAGATTCTGCTTGATGAGCTCTTGCGAGGCGATGCGCGCCTCTTCCCGCGTTGGCCCGTGAGCCTGCGCATGCTTGCAGGCCGTGACGGCGGAGAGCAGAAGCGCCAGAATAAAAAACCTGTGGAACAAGGAGCAATCTATCACGCGGCGCAATTGAGCCGCAATGGCGGAAAGGTTCTGGGTGTTGGAGGTAAAGCGGGTGCTGGGTGTCGGGTGCTGGGTGCTGGCAAACTTCTGGACCGTTTGCGACGAGTACGCCAGAACCCAGCACCCAACACCAAGCACCCGCTTATCGATGGTTAGCCCGTCCCGCTTGAATTTCGCCTGCAATGGGCATACATTGTAACTAGACACGGAGATTTCAGATGAAACTGTCTTTTGCGGTGCCACTTTTTCTGGCCGCCTGCCTTGCGGCTTTCGCGCAGACCATGCCACGGATGACGACTGTCGACCCGGGCAATGGGAAAGCCGGCGACGAGATCACAGTAGCCGGGGAGAACCTGGCAAAGGCGCAGGTGGCCAAGGTCTACCTGACGGATGGAACGCACGACCTGGCGGTGGAATTGACCGAGCAGGCCGACACCAGCCTCAAGTTCAAGATCCCGGCCAAAGCAGTACCCGGCCGCTTCGCCCTGATGCTGCTGACGACGGGCAAGGAGCCCAAGCTCATCGAGCAGCCCGTCAAGCTCACCGTCGAATAGCCGGCTAACTCTTCTCCCGGCGGTATGGCGAGGAAATGTAGCGGCGCGATTCGCGGGCGGCCTCGGCCTCGGGGGCGTAGGCGATAGCCTTTTTGTAGGCCTCGATGGCCAGATCGTGGCGCTGGGTGAGATCGTAAATCTGCCCGACCCGCATCCAGGCCAGCACTCCCGTATTCAGGTCCACCTCATCGGCATGGGCCGTTACCTTCTGCATATTCGCCAAGGCTTGGTCGAGGTGGTTGGACCAGAACTGGATGGTTCCCAAGTGGTAATAAATCATTTCCCACGGTACCCGGCTATAGCCTGGCGATCCTTCGGTTTTCAACCGCGCCACCTCTTCAATGGAGCCAATCGCCTTCTTGCCGTCGCCCAGAGCGGCATACATCCCCGCCTGCTCGAAACGCAGCAGGTAGTTGCGGGGAAACCGGCGGATCAAGTCCTCCACCACCGGCAGAGCCTTGGCCGGCTGGCGTTCCCGGCGATAAATCACGGCCAAAAAGATCTGGGCGTCGATGCGGTTTAGCGAGCCGTGCGCCGCCACGTCTTCGACGATGCGTATGCCGCGCTCCTTGTCTCCGTGGAAGCCGATCAGGAAGCCCGCCATCCGGTAGGCCACCGGCAGGCTTCCGATCACGTAATCGTGCAGGCCCTGCACCAGGCGCGCATCCACGTTCGACGGATCCAGTTCGCTGATCCGGTTGTGCAGCTTGCGGGCATTGGTGGCGTCGTGCAGGGAATCCAGCCAGGCTTTCTTGACCAGGAAAAACCAGTTGGCGCGCAACCCGTAGGTGATGCCCATGGCATAGAGCGCGCCGGTGTCGTTGGGATTGCGGCGGAGTTGCGCCTGTTCCAGCGCGAGGGCTTTTTGGATCTCGTCCAGAAACCGCTGTTGGGTCTGCGGCGCGGGATTCAATTTCGCCCGGCGCAGCAGGGAGTTGTTGCCCGTGACCAACTCGCTCTCGAGCGCTCCGTCGCGATACATCTCGCGGAACACGATGGTCTCAGCGGCGTGGTTGTGCAGATCCGGGTTGCTTGGGTCTTGTGCAATGGCCTGGTCGAAATCGGCCAGCGCCTCGTCGTATTCCAGGTTGTAGAAGTGCTGGTATCCGTCGTCGACGAGAGGGCTTCCGGCGAGCAGACGGATAGCGAAGCAGACAGCCGCGGCGAGAACTTTCAAAGCTACCGCCGAATCTTGCGCATCCAGTCGCCCCAGGAAAAGCCCGCGCGCGCCATCACGGCGCCCAGCACAAATGCCATCAAGATGCGGCTCCAGAACTGGCGCGCGCCTGGCTCCACTTGCGTGAAGACGTTGCGCACCCAGTCGGTCGTGCTGGGAACGAAGAACGGAAAGTACTGCGAGCCGAAAACCCAGTTGCGCGACGCTGGAGTCATGAGGAAATCGGCCAACGGCCACTGTACCGCCAACAGAGCTACCACGAAGATCAGGGCGATCCGTGGAGCTCGCGCCCAATAACCGTACCGGCGCCACCAGGGCCGCGTCAGATCCAGCAGGAATGCCGGAACGATGACTAAGATCGGAAAATCGGGCGGCACGAAGTGGGTCACCCGCTGGAAGACTGGACCAAGTTTAGGCTCCGCCGGGAACAGCGGCAGAATCCAGACATACAGAAGGTTGAGCACCGTGTAGATGCCGGTGACGGCAGTGCCAGCCCAGCGGTAATCCGACATCTGGTAAAGCCCCGCCAGAAAGAAGCACGCGCCCAGCGACATGAGCAGATAGAACAGCCCGCTGTGCATGTAGTTGCGCAGGAGGAATTCCTGAAAGATGCCGAACGAAGTGACCAGCAGGAAGGTGTAAGTATATAGCATCAACGCGTGCAGCCGGGTGCGCAGGGCGCCTTCCGCATGGCTCAAGTTACCCATGATCAACAGCAGGGTACCTATGCGGATCACCAGGATGCCGAAGATCAGCAGCACGTGCGGCGGGCTGAGGACCTTCACGTCCAAGCCGTAAGCGGCGTGCCACCAGTTGTCAAACGGCGCCGAAGTAATCATGGCGACACCGCCCCAGGCGCAGACGAAGGCGCCCAGCGGTCCGCGGAAACCCCAGATCCGCACCGAGCCCGCCTGCGCTTCTGCCGAGTGGCCGAAGGAGCAGGAAAGGATCAGGTACCCGCACGAAATCCCGGCCAGGATGCCGCACAGGTAGATCAACATGTGCGGAGCAGTCCAGAACGTATCGCGGCCGATGCTCTTATGCCAGGAGATGTCCCAAATGCCGCCGATCGAGGCGGATGTGATCGCAATCACACACGTCCAGATATACCAGGGGATGGATGCCGTGCGCGCCGTGGTGCGCTCCGCCCAGCTTATGGTTGCGGTCTGAGCCATGCGTCTGCTCCTGAAGAGTCTTCGGTCACTCTACCACAACGGCAGGGCAGTTGCTCTAACACTGGCGTAGATGAGGAGGGTGAGATGCTTTGGACGCTTTTCGTGATTTTGCTGGTTCTCTGGCTGCTCGGGCTGGTGACTTCCTACACTCTGGGCGGCTTTATCCACATACTACTGATCCTGGCGATCGCCATGCTTCTGATCCAGTTCCTCTCGGGCCGGCGCGCCGTTTGACAGCCGGGCTTCGAGGACCGATAATCCGCAAACGCCAAGGAATTGTTAACATAAAGTCTCTTGGCGAATGCTGCGATTTGAAACCGCCGGTGAGTCGCACGGCGAGTGCCTGGTGGCCACCCTCACAGGACTCCCCGCCGGCGTACCAATTTCCCTCGACACCGTAAATCACGAGCTTTGGCGGCGGCAGCAGGGCTATGGCCGCGGCGGGCGCATGAAGATCGAAACCGACCGCGCCGAGATCGTCGCCGGCGTGCGGCATTCGCACACTATCGGCTCGCCGGTCGCCATTCTGATCCGCAACAAAGACTGGCAAAACTGGACCGAAGCGCTGCCCGTCGAGGACATGGATGGCGCCGAAGATAAGAAGAAGCCGGTCACGCGCCCCCGGCCCGGACACGCCGATCTGGCGGGCGCGATCAAGTACAATTTTCACGATGCGCGTTACATACTGGAGCGCGCCAGCGCCCGCGAAACCGCCGCGCGCGTGGCCCTCGGCGCAATTGCCAAGGCACTGCTAAGCGAGTTCGGCATCGAGATCGCGAGCCATGTGATTGCCGTGGGCGGCATCCACCTGGAACGAGTCGCCGCGTGGGACGAGGTAGCGGCTTTGCGCGGGAAGGAGGAGGTCCTGCTGGGCTGCGTGGATGCCGCGACCGAAGCCCGCATGAAAGAGGTGGTGGACCAGGTATATCGCACAGGCGATACGGTGGGCGGAGTTTTTGAGGTAATCGCGCACGGTGTGCCCCCCGGCCTGGGATCGCATACCACGTGGGACGCGCGCCTGGACGGGCGTCTGGCGCAGGCTGTGGTCTCCATCCAGGCGGTGAAGGGCGTCGAGCTGGGATTCGCGCGCGAGAACGCCGCCAGCTTCGGATCGCAGGTTCAGGACACCATCCACTACGATCGCGCGGCGCGCCATTTCACGCGCGGAGCCAATCGCGCCGGCGGACTGGAGGGCGGCATCACCAACGGCCAGGACGTGTTGGTGCGGGGATTCCTGAAGCCTATCTCGACACTGCGGCGGCCGCTCGAATCCGTGGATCTCGCGACGCGGGAGCCGGCCCTGGCGGCCTATGAGCGCTCCGATGTGTGCGTGGTCCCGGCGGCCGGCGTGATCGGGGAGGCTATGGTGGCCCTGGTGCTGGCGCAGGCCTTCCTGGAAAAGTTCGGCGGCGATTCGCTCGGCGAAACGAGGCGCAATTTCGACGGATATCTGACGCAGGTTCGAGATTTCTGAAATATGGTCTATCCAATCGTGAAGTACGGCAATCCGGTGCTGGAGCGGGAAGCGGAAGAGGTCACCGAATTCGACACGCCCGAGCTGCACCAATTCCTCGAAGACATGTTCGAATCCATGTACGCCGCCAAGGGCGTGGGGCTGGCCGCGCCGCAGATCGGATTCTCCAGGAAGATTGCCGTGATCGACATTTCCAACGCCGAGAACCCGGCGGACAAACTGGTGCTCATCAATCCCCGGATTCTACGGGTGGAGGGGAAGCAGGAAGGCGAAGAGGGATGCCTGAGCATTCCCGGTTTCCGCGAGCAGGTCAAGCGCGGCAAGCGTGTCACGGTGCGGGCCCAAAACGTCAAGGGCGAGCCGTTTGAGAAGACCGGCGAAGACCTGCTGGCGCGCGCGTTTCTGCATGAGACCGATCATTTGTATGGCAAGCTGTACATCAGCCACATCAGCGCGTTGAAGCGCGACCTGATCCGGAGGAAAGTGCGCAAGATGGCGAAGGCCGGAGAATGGGAGTAGTGGCGCAGGCACTTCTGCCTGCCGCGCCGGCACTCCTGCCGGCGCAAGCGAGCAAAGCTCGCTGCTTGGGTCGGCGACCCACGATGGCACCGGCCTTCAGCCTGCGCTGGGCGAGTGAGGCAGGATGCGCCGGCAAAAGTGCCAGCGCGGCAGGCAGGAGTGCCTGCGCCACGTAAATGCGCCTCGTATTTCTCGGCACGCCCGCGTTCGCTGTCCCAACCTTGGAGAGTCTCGTCGCCGCCGGACACGATGTGCTTTGCGTAGTCACGCAACCGGATCGGCCCAGCGGGCGCGGCCAGCGGCTCACCGCATCTCCCGTGAAAGAGGCGGCGATGCGGTTTGGCCTGCCCGTCTACCAGCCCGAGCGCATCCGCAAGCCGGAGGCCGTCGCGGCGCTCGCGAGCCTCAAACCTGACGCCATGGTGGTGGTGGGCTACGGCCAAATCATTCCGCAAACAGCGATCGACATTCCGCCGCACGGCATTATCAACGTGCATGCCTCGCTGCTGCCGAAATACCGTGGGGCCGCGCCGGTGCAGTGGGCCATCGCCAATGGCGAGACGCGCACCGGCGTGACGACCATGCGGATCGACGCGGGGCTCGATACCGGCGACATGCTGCTGAAGGCGGAATCCGCGATAGGCCCCGATGAGACCGCCGTGGAACTGGGGGCGCGCCTAGCGGCGATGGGGGCCGCGCTGCTGGTCGAAACTCTGGAAAAGATCGACACCATCGCGCCGCAGAAGCAGGATCCGGCGGAAGCCACATATGCGCCGCTGCTCAAGAAAGAGGACGGGCTCATCGACTGGCGCCAGCCGGCGCAAGCGATTCACAACTGCGTGCGCGGTCTGCAGCCGTGGCCCGGCGCGCATACCAGGTTTCGCGGCCAGCAACTGCACATCTGGAAGTCGCGCATTGCGGCGGGCAGATCGGGCGGATCGGACAAGCCGGGCAGCCTGGCGCGCCGCACCTTGCGCGTTACCTGCGGCGAAGGCGGGCTGGACCTTATCGAAGTCCAGCTCGAAGGCCGCAAGAGAATCACCGCCGAGGAGTTCGCCAACGGCCAGCGAATCACGGACAATGACATTTTAGGAGAATCCTGAAGTGGATCTGCCGCTGGGCTACCGCTACGCCGCCACGTACGCAGGCATACGCCAGGCCGAGAAGGACGACGTTGCGCTGATCGTTTCCGGTTTGCCGGCCGCGGCTGCCGCGGTATTCACGCAGAATCGCGTGCAAGCGGCGCCGGTGAAGCTTTGCCGGCGGCACTTGGCGGCATCGCGCGGTTTCGCGGGCGCCATCCTGGTAAATGCCGGCAATGCCAACTGCGCTACTCGCACCGGAGACGCGGTAGCGCTCAACTGCTGCCGGTCCGCGGCGCGCTTGTTGCGGCTGCCGGTTGCACAAGTGCTGCCCGCCTCCACCGGCGTGATCGGAATCGAGATGGATGCGAAGCTCGTCGTGAACGCGCTGCCGCGCTTGGTGGCCGGCCTCGGCGAAGATGGCTTTGGCAGCGTGGCGCGCGCCATCATGACCACCGACACGGTTCCCAAAGAGGCGTTCGGCCAAGTCAAGCTGCGCCGCGGTACAGTGCGCATCGCCGGCATGACCAAAGGCTCCGGCATGATCCACCCGCGCATGGCCACTACGCTGGGCTTCGTGCTCACGGACGCGCAGATTCCGGTTGCCATGCTGCGCCGCATGTTGCGCCGTGGAGTCGAGCGCAGCTACAACCGCCTCTCGGTGGATGGCGATACATCCACCAACGACACTCTGTTGTTGCTCGCCAACGGTGCCTCTGGCGTGCGGCCCGATCCCAAGGAGATGGCTGCCGTGGAGGAGCGTCTGGCCGCTGTGATGGAGGATCTGGCGCGCAGCATCGCGCGCGATGGCGAGGGCGCGCGCAAGCTGATCACGATTCTGATTTCGGGCGCGGCCACCGACGATGCCGCCGCGCAGGTGGCGCGCGCCATCGCCAATTCGCCGCTGGTGAAGACGGCGGTGGCGGGCTCGGACCCGAACTGGGGCCGCATCCTCTCGGCCGCGGGCAATGCCGGCGTGGCGTTCGATCCGCGCAAGGTCGATATCGACATGCAGGGCGTGCCGGTGTGCCGCGGCGGGCTGGCGGCTCGCTTTTCCGAGAGCGAGCTGAAGCAGAAGCTGGACGCCCCGGAGTGCGAGATCCGCCTGACATTGCGCGGCAAGGGGAAGGCGGCCGGAAAAGGGACCGCCCGCTTTTGGACTTGCGACTTCACCGAGGGCTACATCCGCATCAATGCGAGTTATCGAACCTGATATGTGGCGGCGTACTTTCCTACTGGTGTTGACGGGCACGATTTTGGGCGCGCGCCCCGCGGCCGACCCGAAGCAGCAGGTCTTCGACCTGTTCGCCAAGATCGCCTCGGAACTGAGCGCCGGTAACGCGCTCGCCTTTGTGGAGGCAGTCGATCACGACATGCCGCACTACGAGGATTTCCAGAATGACGTGACCGCGCTGGTGGAGCAGTCCGAAGTCACGAACTCGATCGAAGTGTATTCCGACGAAGGCGACGACACGCATCGCGCGGAGGAGTTGGATTGGTTCCTGGAGATCGTGGGCAGGTCGGCATCGCGCCCTTTGGAGCGGCGGCGCGCGGTGGTGAAGTTCAGGCTAGAGCGGCGTGGCAAGAAGTGGAAGATCGTCGGGATCGACCCGCTGCATTTTTTCGCTCCGCCGAAGTGAGGCCCGTGGCGCAGGCACTCCTGCCTGCCCGCCGGCACTCTTGCCGGCGCAATACTAATGAATATGAATCGCTGCTCCTGGGCGCGTAACGAATTCTCGATCCCCTATCACGACGAGGAGTGGGGCGTGCCGGCGCACGACGACCGCCTCCTGTTCGAGTTCCTGGTGCTGGAAGGCGCGCAGGCCGGCCTGAGCTGGGATACGATCCTGCGCAAGCGCGCCCGCTATCGCGAGGTGTTCGACAACTTCGACCCGGCCGTGGTGGCGCGCTACGGCAAGCGGAAAGTGAACGCGCTGCTGCGCGATGCGGGCATCATTCGCAACCGCCTGAAGATTGCGGCGGCCATCGGCAACGCGCAGGCGTTTCTGAAGGTGGCGGAGGAGTTCGGCAGCTTCGACGCGTACATCTGGCAGTTCACCGGCGGCCGTCCGCGCGTGAACGCCTGGCGTACGCCGAAGGAGTTGCCGGCGCGCACGGCGGAATCGGACGCCATGAGCAAAGACCTGAAGCGGCGCGGCTTCCGCTTCGTGGGATCGACCATTTGCTATGCGTTTATGCAGGCGGTGGGGATGGTGAACGATCACGCGGTGGACTGCTTTAGGTACGATCAACTGATGCGGTGAGTGACGCACATCACTTTGCCCGCCGCCTAATTCCTGGCAGGGAGCGGTTGACCGCTTCGGCCGAGGACGCACCGGACCAAACTGAGCCTACCAGTCCAGCCCGGACCAGCGCTTGATCGAGTCGCACCTTGCTGTCGTCGATCATGGGGATGGAGACGGAGGAACCCTCTTCGGAAGAGACCGTTCGTGTGTGACCGCACAATTGCATTACGGATGTGCCAACACATACAAAAAGCCGGCGGGCACTCGGAGGAGCATGCCCGCCGGCCGGTCCCGCAAATTTGGAGCGGAACCTAACTCAAAGGGGGTTCTTACATTTGTATGACGCGCGGCGAGGCCCAAACGTTGCAATCGGGCGGGCCTGTCACCGCATATAGAACAGGCTCAAGCGTGGCAACCCAGCCTTTTCCAACAAGTTGCGCTCCAGGTATTGCTTCTCTAGGAGGGCCA
Source organism: Bryobacteraceae bacterium (assembly GCA_049514955.1). Taxonomy (GTDB): domain Bacteria; phylum Acidobacteriota; class Terriglobia; order Bryobacterales; family Bryobacteraceae; genus Bog-159. The sequence goes on from JBEKUO010000003.1 coordinate 14,303, forward strand.
GGTGCTCGGCGGTCATCTTGGAGCGATAGGGCCGTAGCTGCGCGTCCAGCTCGCTGCGGGCGTCCAGCAACTGCTCCTCGGATTGCCGGCTGCGCGCCGACGCGATCATCTTCTCTTCCAGCACGGTTAGCCTGCGCTCCAGCGCTTCCAGATCCCGATAGTGCTGTTCGGCTTCCGCGCCGACGCGATCCAGCGCGGATGCGATTTCGTCGAAACTCGCGCCCGCCTGGCGCACGGCGGCGGCATTCCGGGCGAGGTAATCGCGCAGTTCGTCGAGCGAAAATGGCGGCGCGAATTCCCGGTTGCGCGTGGGCGGCGCGGTCCCGGCCATGATCTGCGCTTCCGTCAGCACCGCCTGCGCGCAGAAGGTCAGCGAATTCACCAGTTGGGTTTTCGACTTGCGCCCGCGCCATTTCTCGAATGCCGCGTCGATGCCGCGCAGCACCGCTTCGAGCGGCACCTCGGCGTTCTTCCAGCTTTCGACCAGCGCCCAATCGAGCGGCGAGAGCAGAAACAGGCTGGTGCCGCGCACCCTCTGGAAGTGCTCTTCGATCTCGGTGAAGTAATTGAAGTAGTTGTAAACCCAGTCGTCGCTCACTTCGCGGCGTTCCGTTCCCAGATGAGTTGCAGGCCTTCGAGCGTCAGGTGCTCGTCGATGAATTTCAGATGGCGGGAGCCTCGGGCGATGAGCGCGGCCTGGCCGCCGGTAGCGATAGCCTTGGTCTCCGGACCCAATTCGGCGATGAGGCGATCCAGGATTCCGTCGATCATGCCCAGTGCGCCATAGTAGAGTCCCGACTGCATGCTGGCCACGGTGTTGCTGCCGATCACTGTGGCCGGCTCGCGAAATTCCACCATGGGCAGGCGCGCCGTCTTGGTGAACAACGCTTCGACCGCGATGCCGACGCCGATGGCGATAGCGCCGCCCAAATACTCCCCGCGGGCCGAGATCACATCGAAGTTGATGGTGGTGCCCAGGTCCACGACGACGCACGGCCCGCCGTATTTGTGGAAGGCGGCCACGCCGTTGACCAGGCGATCGGCGCCCACCTGGTTGGGATCGTCATAGCGGATGGCGATGCCGAGATCCGTCTGGGGCGTGACGAACATGGGGTCGAGCTGGAAATAACGCTGCGCCATGGCGGCCAGGTTGGCATCGAGCGGTGGGACCACGCTGGCGATGATGATGCCGTCCACGCCGGGCGTTTCCAAAGATGCCAGCGCGAAGAGGTTGCGGAGGAGCACGCCCCATTCGTCGGCGGTCTGGCCGTGGACCGTGCGCAGACGCCAGTGGCTGATGAGGTTGCGCTGTTCAAACGCTCCGATAGTGATGTTGCTGTTTCCGACGTCGAGGGCGAGCAGCATATCAGGCGGCGCGGACTCCTCCAGCGAGTATAAGGGATTCCGAGCCGTCATCCGCGCGCAGAATCAGGAAGCCGGCCGGATCGAGCCCAGCGGTGGCGCCTTCCACGACGCCGCCAGGCTGCGCGACACGCACGCGCTTACCGCGGACATAACTGGAATGTCGAGCAAATAAATCAAGCACTGGCCCGCGGCCGCCTTCCACCAGCATGCGGCAGAAGCTGTCGATGGCCGTGAGCAGGCCGATCAGCAGGTCCTCGCGCGATTGTGGCCGGCCGGAAGCGAGGCGCAGTGAAGTGGCTTCCGCGGCGATCTCCGGCGGAAAGGCGGTGTGATTCACGTTGACCCCGATGCCCGCGATGGCTACCGAATCGACGAGTTGCACCAGAATTCCTGCGGTCTTCTTATCGCCGAGCATCACGTCGTTGGGCCAGCGCAGATCGGGCGTCAAATCCGTGGCGCGCGCGATCGCCTCGGCGGCGGCCAGGCCCAGGGCCAGCGTCAGCACCGGCAGCGAATCCGGCGGCAGCGGTAGGCGCAGCACTATTGAGACGTACAGGCCGGCGCCGGCTTCGGAATGCCAGGAATGGCCGTGGCGTCCCTGGCCGGCAGTCTGCTCCTCGGCCACTACAGCGGTTCCCGAAGCGCACCCGGCGGCAGCCAGCGTGGCGGCCTCGTGCATTGTATACGTGATGGATTCGAAGAATGAGATTTCGCGGTTGGGAACTTGGCGGCGGATTAGATCCACGTTGAGCGCTTCGCGCGCTACGCGCGTGTGTTGGGTGCTGGGTGCTGGGTGCTGGGTCATTCGGTCAGACCGTCCGCCGCGGCTGGTGCGCGGCTTACGAATGTCGGTACGCGCGGTTGCTGAATGCTGGGGGCTGGGGGATGGGTGTCCATGCTACTCCAGGGCGTCTAGGGCAGCCAGCGCCGCGACGACTTTGGCTAGCTGCGTCTCGTATTCGGCTAGCTTGGCGCGCAGCGACTCCACCACATGAGCCGGCGCGCGGCTCACGAATGTCTCATCGGCGAGCTGGCGGCGGGAATTTGCGATGTTCTTTTCCAACTGGTCCCGTTCCTTTTCGAGGCGGCGGCGCTGCGCGTCCACTTGCGTTTTGGGCACGTGCAGGACCAGGTCGAACTGGGAACTGGAGCGGGTGGCCGCTCCCGCCGGCGCCGCATCGGAGCAAAATTCCAGGCTGATGCCGGCCAGCTTCCGGATGGCGTCCAGGTGGCGCAGGCCGATCTCCTGGGCGTCGCCTCGCGCATAGAGCGTGCCTTGCAATTCCAGCTTGGGATCGAGCTTCATCTCGCTGCGCAGGGTGCGCGCCGCGGTCACGATTTCCTGCAGCGTGCCAATCTCGCGTTCCGCCGCGAAGTCAGTGGCTTGAGCGCGATACTGCGGATACTCCGCCAGCGCGAGGGACACGGGTCGCTCGGCATTGCCTCTGAGCCGCTGCCATAGCTCTTCGGTGAGGAACGGCATGGCCGGATGCAGCAGGCGCAGCGCCGTTTCGAAAGCGGCCAGCGCGTTGCGCCAGTCCGCGTTGCGGCCGGAATTTTCCTCGAAGCGGAGCTTCTTCAGCTCCAGGTACCAGTCGCAGAACTCGTGCCAGAAGAAATGCCAGAGCAACTGCGCCGCTTCATGGTAGCGATACTGCTCGATGGCACGGTTCACCTGTTCCGCGCAGGTATTGAGGCGGCTGAAGATCCAGCGGTCTTCCATCGCGACTTCGATGCTGGGCCCCGCTTCGGGACGGAATGTTTCCAGGCGATTCGGCAGCCAGGGCTCGACGCCGGAGCGCTCCATATTCACAAACAGCAGGCGCGCGGCGTTCCAGATCTTGTTGGCGAAGGCGCGGGCGCTCTCCATGCGCTCTTCGGAGAGCACGATGTCGGTGCCCGGCGCGGCGCCCAGCAGCAGCGCCATGCGCACGGCATCGGTCCCGTACTTCTCGGTGACCACCAGCGGGTCGATGGTGTTGCCGCGCGTTTTGGACATCTTCTGGCGCTCGGCATCGCGCACCAGGCCGTGAATGTAGACCTGCCGGAACGGAATCTCGCCCATGAACTCGCAACCCATCATGACCATGCGCGCCACCCAGAAGAACAGGATGTCGAAGCCGGTGATGAGCAGCGAGGTGGGGTAGAAGAGCTGCAAATCCGGCGTTTCATCGGGCCAGCCCAGCGTGGAGAACGGCCAGAGCGCCGAGCTGAACCAGGTGTCCAGCACGTCGGGATCCTGCACGAGCTGCGAGGAGCCGCAACGCGCGCAGCGTTCGGGAGCTTCGCGCGCCACCACGATCTCGCCGCACTCCTGGCAATGCCACGCCGGAATGCGATGGCCCCACCACAACTGCCGCGAGATGCACCAGTCGCGGATGTTGTACATCCATTCGAAATATGTCTTGGTCCAGTTTTCGGGGATGAACTGGATGCGCCCGGTTTCGACCACCGCGATGGCCTTTTCGGCGAGCGGCTTGGTGCGCACGAACCACTGCGTGGAGATCAGCGGCTCGACGATGGTCTTGCAGCGGTCGCACCGGCCCACGCCGAGCGTGTATGGCTCGATCTTTTCCAGCAGCCCGAGGCGGTCGAGGTCTTCGACCACGCGGCGGCGCGCTTCGAAGCGGTCCAGGCTGGCGTAGGGACCGGCTTCGGCGGTCATGCGGCCGTTTTCATCGATGACCTTGATGCGCGGCAGATTGTGGCGCTTGCCAGCTTCGAAATCGTTGGGGTCGTGGGCGGGCGTGACTTTCACCGCGCCGGTGCCGAATTGAGGATCTGCCAGATCGTCCAGGATTACAGGAATCTGGCGGTTCATCAACGGCAGATCCACCGTGCGGCCGTGCAGGCTGGTGTAGCGCGGGTCTTTGGCGTTCACGGCGACGGCGGTGTCGCCCAGCATGGTCTCAGGCCTGGTCGTCGCTACGACGACGTAATGGGGGCTGGGGGCTGGGGGCTGGGGGCTGGGGGCTGGATCGGTGATCGGGTAGCGGATGTGCCAGAGATTTCCTTGGGTCTCGGTGTTTTTGACTTCTAAGTCAGAAAGGGCGGTGTGGCATCTCGGGCACCAGTTGACCATGTACTCGCCGCGATAGATCAGGCCTTTTTCGTAGAGGCGCACGAAGACCTCGCGCACCGCGCGCGAGAGGCCGGGGTCGAGGGTGAAGCGCTCGCGGCTCCAGTCGCAGCTTGCGCCCAGCCGGATCATTTGCCGCTTGATCTGGTCGCCGAACTGCGCCTTCCATTCCCACACGCGCTCGATGAATTTTTCGCGCCCCAGCGCGCGTCGGTCGATGCCCTCTTCAGCCAGCTTGCGCTCCACCACCATTTGCGTGGCGATACCCGCGTGGTCGGATCCGGGCAACCACAGCGTGTTGTCGCCGCGCATGCGATGCCAGCGGATGGTGACGTCGATCTCGGTGTGCTCCAGCATGTGGCCGATGTGCAGCGAACCTGTCACGTTGGGCGGTGGAATGACGAGCGAGAAGACGTGCGGCAACGCCTTCTGCGAGGCATGGAAGACGCCGGAATCAATCCACCACTGAGCCCAGTGCGGCTCGAACCGCTGGGGCTCGTAGACTTTCTCGATTTGCATGGGGAATTACTATGATATCAAGCCGCTGGGGTGGCTTTCGTGGCGGCGATCTTCGGCTCAGTAATGATACCGCGCCTGCAGGAAGTCGATGCGTTCGTCGGTGACTCGATAAACCAGGCGATGCTCCTGCGTTACGCGCCTGGACCAACAGCCCGCGAGGAGGTAGCGCAGCGGCTCAGGTTTGCCCATGCCAACGAATGGATCGCGCAACGTGGCTTCGACCAGATCGAGAATTCGAAGCGCGGTGTTGCGGTCGGCCTTCACCCAGTAATGCAGGTCTTCGCGGAATTCCGAGTGAAAGACTGCCTGGCGGTTAACGGCGCGGCTCAATCCCGATCTCCCGCCGGAGAGAGTCCAGGGTCGCGGGCTTGCTCTTTGCAAGCTCCGCGCGCCGCATGGCGGTCAACAGGCGCCGGGCATTGCGGGGAGAGCGGAGCAGGTGGGCGGTTTCAACCAAACCAGCGAGCTCGCCAGCCGGGACCAGAGCGACATCCCTAGCACCCTTCCGGCGCACAATCACGATTTCCCGATCCTCGATCACGCGATCTAACACGCTCGCGAGATTCTGGCGAAGGCTGGTATAGGTGGTCTCGATTGCCAAATGACACCTCTTTCTGATTGTACAGGATTACTGTACGCCCAAGCCGTGATACGCGTGAATGGTCTGCGAGGATGGCGATGCCGGCCAGGTTGCCCGCGGGTGGCTCGTTACTGCACCGTGAAGAAGCCTGGGCCGATGATTGCCTGCAATTCCCTCTCGAAGCCAAACACGGTATCGGTTCCAGGCGGAGATCCCACTGGAATCGTGAACGTTCGCGCCGAGGGTCCGTCGAAGCTGCCGTTAGCGTCGGTCGTCGCCGTGCCAAGGAGCGTCCGCGGGTTGTTCCAATAGACGTTAACAGTTTGAAAAGATCCAAAACCAAAGCCTCGGGCCGTCGCCCTGCTACCCACGGCCCCGGATTTCGGGTTTATGATCAGCCGCGCTGTGGCAGAAAAACTTGCCGCTGCCAGCTTTCCACTGCTTTGGCCCACTGCCAGGAAGATCCGGGGGCCGTATGGCGATGGTGGTTCCCGAGCCGCGGCGGTGAAGGATCCGTTTGCATCCGCGGTGGCGCTGGATAGGACGGAAGAACCGACGCCGCTAACGTAAATTCGGACGCTTTCATTCGGTGCGAAGCCACTCCCCGTGAAAGTGACGCTAATCGGATAGGGGCCGCTGTCCGGGCTAACCGTCAAATCCGCGGTAACAAAGACAACCTCTCCGATAAAGCCGCCCGTATCGGTGAACCACAATTCTCCATCCGGTCCGGTTACGATGCCCTCCGGACTGCCGTAGGTGACGATCTCAGATGGTGTGGGCACGGGGTACTCCGTAATTCCCCCGATTGCGTTGATGCGCCCAATGTAACCGCTGTTGAATTCGGTAAACCAAAGCGCACCATCCGGCCCGGGTGTGATGCCATAGGGACCGCAATCGGGGTTGGGTGTCGGGTATTCAGTAAACGCACCGGCAGTGGTAACGCGCCCGATCTTGGAGACGCCATCGGCGCTTTCGGTAAACCACAGCGCGCCATCCGGTCCGGCCGCGATCCCAAATGCCCACACGTTAGCTGTGGGCACAGGGTACTCGGTAATAGCTCCGGCGGTGGTGATGCGTGCGATTTTGTCGCCGTACTCCTCGGTAAACCACAGTGCGCCATCCGGCCCGGCCGTGATTGCGTAGGGATTGCTGCCGGCAGTGGGCACGGGGTACTCGCTGATCGCGCCATCAGTGGCGATCCGGCCAATCTGGTCGGCGCTGCCCTCGGTAAACCATAGCGCGCCATCCGGTCCGGACGTGATTCCCCCGAGGGAACTGTTGGTGGGCACGGGGTACTCGGTGATGACGCCGGAGGTGGTAATGCGCCCGATAATGCTATTGGTTAACGTAAACCACAGTGCCCCGTCCGGCCCCGATGCAATACCGGCGGGAGAGCCGGCAACGGAGTATTGGGTAATCACGCCGGCGGTGCTGATACGCCCGATGCCGCCGTCCTCGCCAAACCACAGGGCTCCATCCGGCCCCGGTGCGATTCCACCAGGTAGGGTAATGCCAGGGTAGGCGGCATACGGGTACTTAGCGATTGCGATCTGCTGAGCCAGCGAGATCGACTGCAAGGTCAGCGCCAAGGTCGCAATCCAGCCAAAGGTCCTACCCGCGTTCATCGCAATTCATCCTTAGTGGAAGGCGTCGAGGGGAGGCCGAATCTCCGAGGCATTCACGCTCCAATGAGTGTCTATAGCCGGCCTCGATCCACAGCACGCTCGATACAGTATAGCCGGTTGGATTGTCCCGCGGCTTCTAGGAAGCTGGACGCAGGGGCCCCGTGAGCCGCCGGGCACTCACGGCTTGGGGTGCGACACGCTCAGGGGATACGTAGTGATCAGATACTTGCCCTGGTCACTGTCGACCGGATCAAGGTCGAGGATCGCCTGGGATTTGTCTCCAAAGCTTCGCGTACGGAAGTAATAGACCTTCCCGGCTTCGGCGGTGAAATGCGCGAGGGCCACCATCTGGTTAGCCCGCGCGAAGTGCGACTGGCGATTCGCACACGCATGATGCTCACCCGGCTCCACGGACACGGAGAAATAGGAATTGTGCTGGTCCCCACCCATGCTCCGTCCAATCCAATCTTCGTCGTCAGGCAGGCTCCGAGGCAGTTTACTACGCCGATATCCTGGATGAAGTAAACCCGCGCCTTCCCGGGCTCCGGCGGCGCGAGTGTGTGCTGGAATTCGTCGCGCCTCACATCGAAGTTGGTACCCTTGGGACCGCAGGCCGCCGCTGGAACGGCCGCCGGGTCCTGGCAAATGCGGATACAGCCAAAAGCATCACGACGAGAGCGCTTCTCATGGCTTCCTCCACGGACTCTCGCTTGCGGCGGGTCGACTCATTCGCTTCATACTATACATCCAGCCGCGATGAGGGCGAGCCGGTCCACAAGGCCGGCGATGCCTTTTCGGACTGCAGGTCGGGTCCGCCCCGGGCGGCTGGCCTCCGCAATCTCCAGGACAATATCGGAAGCGACCACGCGGAGCGTGAATGAGAGCGCCCCTATTTGGGAGGGCCCGTCGTAACATCCTGACCGCTCGGCGCAGCCGGTGGAGGCGGCTGCCCCACTCCCCGCACAGCGAAGAAGCATCCGGTACTGGGATTCACCGGAGTAGGGCCAGCGTAACCCATAATACCGTCGAGGGCATTTCGGGTGACGTTTGCCGTGTAGATCAAAGTAGGTAACCCGTTAAAGTTCCATGTGACTAACCCCTCAACTTGAATCCAGAAGCCCCCGCCACCCTCGTAAATCCAGGTTCCATCGCTCCTGAAAGTCCACGTTGTTGAGGAATCTTCAACTGGCGTACCATCGCACCCCCAGCCAACAAAACCATACCACGTGCCGACAATGCTAGTTGCGGTCGAGGCCGGCGTTGTTGCACCTTTCGGAGTCGATTGTGCCATTGCCATCCCTGCAACGCAGGCAGTCAACAGAAGAGCGGTTAGGATCGTCTTCATCGCGTTTCTCCTTCGAGCCGGATTTGCTTTCCCGGTTCGCCTTAGTATACGCCATACTGTCTCCGACGGCATCTTAGTTCGCGTACCACAGCATGCGCCCTAGGACTGGCGCAAACTTCAAGGGCATGAGCGGTGCGTAGCATTGAAGCCAGCCGGCTCGCGACTCTTTCCGCACGTCGATTGGGATGTAGAGAGTGCGTGCCAGCCGTTTTCGCGCAGTGCTGAGAACGGGTGAGATTTTGCGCCCACGCGGTGAGAGCCTGCCAGGGGCGCAGTCCGCCCCGTTTGGAGTCCGCACTGTTCATCGCGATCGGAGATACTGGCCCAAACGGTGGCGCGATGAACGTTCACCGTGGACCACATGTCGCAGCCGACCAGCAGGCCGGCGCAAACCCAGAAAAACCGTGCCGAGAATTAGCGCCGCCATGCCTGAATTAATGAGATTTCGGTAATGGCCAGTTTCTAAACTGACACCCCGCCGAAGATTCGTCGGCGGGGTTCAAAATGGAAATTTGCGTGCCGTTGACCGCGAACGTAGCGGGCAGCTCGTTCTGCTTCGGGAACGATGCAAGGAACCCTAGAATGGACCCGCCCACACCAAGGTAGATCCTTTGCTGTTCAGGCTGAATCCGCCAGATGCCTTTTGAAGGTCCGTGCGATCGTCGAAAACGATGTCGATAGAGGTACTGTTTATGTCCCAGTTATCGTTGCCATTGGCCCTGGAACCGACGTAATATACAAACCCCGCACATTGCGCCTGGGTCAAGGCTGGGCTGTTGATGCCCAGGTTGATAAAGTGAGTTGTATTGTTGTCGTAGTGGCATTGGTCGCAGTTGTCGGCATTGTCGATCGAAGCAATGAGCGTTCGCTGATCTGCCGTGTACACGCGAAGAAACACGCCGGTATCGTGATCCTTGTCGTCACCACCGGTGTTAGACGTAAATCTGACGCTCGTTATAGGCATGGCCTGTATACCGTTTCCTTTCTTTCTTTGGCGTAGTGGGTCCCACTAGTATCCCGCCGGCTGATCGCATCGCTTCTAGCCGCGGGCACTATGAAGGAGTTCCCTACAATGAAAAGCGGTGAGCGGATGGAAAAGAGGACAGAAAAGCTGTCGCGCCCTTCACCAGCACGGGTAACCAGTTCACAGCCCTTGTATGCCATCCTGAAACGATGTCCATCCTGGAAGGCATCCGGCGCGAATGGCGGCCCATGTTGACGCTGGCCTGGCCGCTGGTGCTTGCCGAATTGGGCTGGATGGGCATGGGCATCGTCGATACCGTGATGGTTGGCCGGCTGCCGAAGAGCGCCGTCGCGATCGGTGCGGTGAGCCTCGGCAGCATCCTTTTTTACACCTGCACCGTCTTTGGAGGCGCGCTCCTCTTCAGTCTCGATACAGTAGTCTCCCAGGCGTACGGCGCGCGGCGGCTCGACGATTGCCATCGCGCTTTGTGGAGCGCCCTGTACCTTTGTGCGGCGATGGCGCCGTTGCTGATGATCGTGAACGCGGCGATGGCTGCCGGCCTGCCGCGCTTCGGCGTGAACCCCGACGTCCTGCCGCAAGCGACTGCGTACATACGTATCCTGAATTGGGGCACTCTGCCGCTGATGCTGTACTTCGCGTTCCGGCGCTACCTGCAAGGAATGGGTATCGTCAAGCCGGTGATGTTCACGTTGGTGTCGGCGAACTTGATCAACCTGTTTGGGAATTGGGTTCTGATCTACGGTCACCTCGGCTTGCGCGGCATGGGCACGGACGGATCGGCCTGGGCCACTTGCATCGCGCGAATTTATATGGCGGGCGTCTTGATTGCTTCCGCGCTCTACTATAACCGCGTGCGGGACTGCGGATTGTTTCATGTTTCGATGGCTCCAAATTGGGCGCGCCTGGCGCATTTACTGCGGCTCGGCATCCCCGCCGCGACGCACGTGTCGCTCGAAATAGGAGTCTTCGCCATGGCGACCGCGATGATTGCCACGCTGGATGCCGCGTCGCTGGCGGGGCATCAGATTGCGCTGAACCTGGCGAGCCTGACTTTCATGGTCCCGCTGGGCATCAGCTCCGCCGCGGCGGTGCGCGTCGGACATCTGATCGGCGAGGGCAATCCCGCCGGAGCAGGCCGCGCCGGGTGGAGCGCGCTGGCCTGCGGGGTGGTGTTCATGGGCTCGGCAGCCGTCGTGTTTCTGGCGATGCCGGCACGCATCGCGCGGCTCTACACGCCCAACCCGGCCGTCATTCGCGTTAGCGTTACGCTGCTGGCGATCGCGGCTGCTTTCCAGTTGTTCGACGGATGCCAGATCGTGGCCGCGGGGGCGTTGCGCGGCGCCGGCAACACCCGCATACCGATGTTGTGCAACCTGGTGTTCTACTGGTTCGTGGGCCTGCCGCTCGGGTGGCTGCTGTGTTTCCGCGGAGGATGGGGAGCGGCCGGTATATGGACGGGACTTTGCATCGGCCTGATTCTGATCGGCTCGACATTGCTGATCGTATGGCGGCAGACTGTGGCGGAGCTGAGCCGGTCCGCATCCCACCGCGCTATTCGGTCAGCGTGAAGTTCACCTCGATTTCCGTCACCACTTCCACGGCCTTGCCGTTGAGCAGCGTCGGCTCGTAGACCCAGGTTTTAACGGCTTCCATGGCCGATGGAACCAGCAGCGGATGGCCGCTGACTACTGTCAGATGCTGAACGTGACCATCCGTGCCGATGAGCGCATTCAGCCAGACCACACCCGAAATTCGGGCTTGCCTGGCCAGCGGCGGGTATACTGGCGGGGGAGAGATTATCAACTTGTTGGACTGCACGTTACTTCCCACGCGGATTTGCTGGGCCCCGGGTTGTGGAACTGGGAGCGCCCCCACCGACCAGCCTGGTAACATGATCCGCACGGTCGTGCCTTCTGCCGTCGTGTCAAAGGAAAACGAAAGATGCCGGTCGAAGTCTGAGACCATCTGGTGCGCCTTCTCCAGTAACTCCGGTGTCAGCGGACCGCCTGCATGGAACGGAAGGCGCGCAACCAGAGCTTCGTGTCCGGGATCTGTCAGGCCCTCGATCTCGAGGCCCCGAACGGTACCCAAGGGTTCGTCGGGGATGACCAGCGGCCTCCTCGCGAGGTGAGCCTGCTTTATCGCCTCATCCAGCCGGAAGGTGATGGCGGCCTGCACTTTGGAGTGCGAGGTCGCCTCGGGCAGGTAGTGCCAGTCCAACACCGCCCGTAGCGCCGCACGCCGCAGTTCTTCCGGTCCGCTCACGACGCGCGCGTCGGCCACCTCGCCGGCCTTATCCAGGTCCAGTTCCACCACCACCACACCCTCGATGCCGCTCGCGATCGCCTCATGCGGATATTCCACCGAAGAACGGTGCAGCAGTGTTCCGCCCGGGTCCACTGTGACCCCGCGCGAGTCGGGGCTGGCCCCCAAAGCTGCGCCCGCAAGCAGGATCAGAAACACCACCGGACGAAACATGCGTTTGGCCTCCTACGAGGATTCTACGCTTCCCGCACAGCCTTGGGAAGGGATCCTTGTAGACTGTGGGCCGAGTTGGGCCGCCAGCCGCGCGCCGCTATTCGGGCGGCCTAAAGGCCACCCAATTTGGCTCGCTACTTCTATCCCTTTGCTGTTGAACAGCATCGGCTTCCCGGCCCGATGACGGGTGGCCGCCATGGCCGGTTGTACTAGCCGGCGGCTAACCATCGGCGGTCCCAAAAAAAAGGTCTCACTTCGCACTTTGCTGTGGTAAGGTGTAAAGAATACGTAAGAAAACGCACGAACGAGGATATCTGGGAGATGATTCATTTTCGGAGGAGTGTCATAGGGAGAGCTGTATGGCTGCTGGCGGTGCCCTGCTTTTCGCAAACACCTAGCGGCTGGCCCTTCGCGGGCAACGACTTGAATAACAGCCATTGGGCTTCCACGGAAGCGATCCTAAACAATCAAAACGCGAGCGGACTGGCTGTCGCGTGGCAATTCACCACCCAGAACGACGTTTCGGCGACCCCGTCGGTGGATTCCACGGGAGGCTATGTCTACTTTCCAGACTGGTCCGGAAACCTATACAAATTGAATGCGGCTACCGGCGCTGCTGTCTGGACGCACAAAATGACGGATTATGGATTGAGTCCGGCGGCGATGTCGCGCACCACACCAACGCTCTACGGCACGATGGTGATCATCGGCGCCAGTGCATCGCTGTCGAATCCAAATCCGTGCGGCGCGTACCTTTTGGCATTGAACACGAGCGACGGAAGCCTGGTATGGAGTACGCAGCTCGATCCGAACCTGAATTCCGTCTCAACTGCCTCTCCCATCATTTACAACGGCGTGGCTTACGTGGGAGTGTCCTCCAATGAAGAGAAGCTGAGCAATCCGACGTTTCGTGGAAGCCTGGTCGCGGTTTCGCTAACCAATGGGCAGATTCTGTGGCAGACGTATTTCGTGCCGACTGGGTACACTGGCGCTCCAGCTTGGTCCAGCACACCTGTGATCGATAGCTCCCGGAGTCAGATTTACGTGACTACGGGCAACAATTATGTGGTGCCTCAGTCCGTTCAGGCGTGTGAGCGTGCCGCGAACGGAAACCGCACGGCGATTATGGCGTGCCAAGCTTCGAACAACTATGAAGATTCGATTGTCGCGCTGGATCTCGCCACCGGAAACGTGAAGTGGGGACGCCGGTGCTCGGCCGACGACGCGTGGATTACCGCCTGCACCATGCATGGAACGGCCTGCCCCGATCCCGCGGGACTGGATTTCGATTTCGGCGCTGGTGCAAATCTTTTCACGGCGACGATAAACGGCGTTCCGACCCAGTTAGTCGGGGCCGGCCAAAAAAGCGGGGTGTACTGGGCGGTCTCGCCGACTAACGGAGGGATGCAGTGGTACACCGTGGTCGGGCCCAGCGGAAGAGTCGGCGGAATCCAGTGGGGTACGGCATCGGACAACCAACGCATCTACGTCGCGATCAGTAACACGGCCCAGAAGCCCTACACGCTGCAGCCATCGGGAACGTCGTGGAACGGAGGTTCCTGGGCGGCTCTGGACCCGGCGACGGGAGCGATTCTCTGGCAAGTGCCGGACCCCGGCTCCAGCACCGTTCACCCAGGTCAGCACGCCTTGGCGCTGGGACCTGTCACGGTAGCCAATGGAGTCGTGTACGTGGCGTCCATGTCGGGCTACATGTATGCGTTGGACGCGGCGACGGGCGCGACATTATGGTCGTACCAGGCGCCCGGTTCGGTTAACGCGGCGCCGGCGGTGGTCAATGGCGTGTTGTATTGGGGTACCGGGTATCACAACTTCCCGGCAGGGAATCCGCTGGGAACCGCAAGCAACGTGTTCTACGCGTTCTCTTTGCCGCAAAGTAACGCAAAGCGCAAGTAAAGCGGCGAAGAGCTACAGGCCCGGCAGGCAGAGGGGGACGAAGCCTGCCTTTGTCCTTCTACGAGGACTCTACGCTTACAGCCGGGGAAAGGGATTTAATGACTTTATCTCGGCGGATGTTTCAACTTATCGAGCGCCTCATCCACCCACACCTTTTCCAGATATAGCCCATTTTGCCGTTGCAGCCGTATGCTCGCAGTTTGATCGACGAGCCACGTCTGGCCCAGGATTACTTCCGGCAGCACTTGCTCAACATAGGATTTGCTCACCAGGACCGGGAAGCTGAACTTGCGCTCCTTCAAGAAACGCTCCACGATTGCCGGGTTTTCATCCATGCTGAGGCTGATGGCCTGCACATCGGAACGGTCCTTCACGGCTTCGTAGACCTTCTGCATGCCTGGCAGTTCCTGCCAGCAAGGGCTGCACCACGTGGCCCAAAGGAACACGAAAGTGGTCTTAGCCTTGAAATCGGCCAGTGTCCAGATGCGGCCCGCGGCGTCGGGCACATGCAGCTCGGGTAAGGTGCGGTTCAGAACGTTCCATGCCATTATCGGCCAGCCCCGAGGCGGGTCAGGCTTGTCGGCCGGCCAGGGCTGCGGCTTCGACCACACCGCCCAAGCCTCGTCGCTTCCGCCGAGTTCCTTAAAAAGATTGTGCGCGGTGTCCACCGGGCCGGCATACTCCCGGACATATACGGGATTGGCGATCAACTGGTGATAGTAGGCCAGCGCATCCAGCTTGCGGCCCTCGCTTTGCGCCAGGCGGGCCATCAACAACAAATACCGGCCTTCCCGATCCGGAAAGCTCATGGGGTCCTGGTCGTAGTATTTCGGGAAGTCCGTGTCCAGCCATTTGCGCAGCTTGCTTAACGTCGAACGTGCCAGGTCGAAGTCTTTCAATTCGATGGCTGCGTCGGCGAGTGTAACGAGCATAGCGAAGCGAGATTTTGCCCGGCTGCCCTCGTCCAGGTCGGCGGCGATGGTGCCTTGAATCAAGTCGCTTTGGGCCGGCGGCGAGGTTGCGGACCAATCCAGAAGTTCGCGCAACATATCTACCGCTTCCTTTACCATGACGCCTGCGGCGGTCCAATCCATTGCAATACGGTATTTAAGCGAGCGCAGGTCGCCATTGCCGCCGGCGTGGGTCAGTCCATCCGCGACCTGTTTCCAGTCTTCGGCGGAATGGCTTCGCGTCTCGATCAGCGCAACCCGACGCTGCTCCCAGGCAAAGGAACTATCCGGCCATTGCTTGACCCAATCTCCCGAGGCCTTATAAAGTGCCTGGCTTCGAGTTTTCCGTGCCTCCTGCCCGGAGCCGCGGGGATGATCTTTCTCCCAGGCTTGGTAAGTCTCAAATGCGGGGTCGCGGGGGCGCGCTGCCGCGATGCGTGCATTGGTACGCTGCTCGCCGTCGCGCTGGCCGCTCAGCCGGTAGCCGTCGCTCAGCACGTTGAGTTCGGCGAGATCGCTGTCCTGCGCCAACGGTTCGATGCGCTTCAAATCCTCCGCTACGGCCTTCTTGGCCTGCTCCAGTTCGGCGGGCGGCGCCAGGCGGAACTCAGCGGTCCAAAGCGTGGAGTAATAGCGCAGTCGCCGCGGATCGATCGCACTTTGCAGTTGCGCCCGTAGTGCGCCGGCCAGTTCACGCAGCGGGCGCTCGTCTTCGATCACATTCAGGTACGCGAATGCGTCCGAATTCGCGGGGCAGGCTTTATGATAAGCGCGCAGGTTTTCGGCGACTTGCGCCCCATTGTGGAAGGCGGCGCTGGAATATATCTCGGTCAATGCAAGATAGGTCCAGGGAAGTTGGGGCTCGCGCGCGATCGCTTTTTGGAGTAACTGGAGGGCCGATGGCGTATCTTTCCCCACCAGCGCACGAGCGTAAAGATACATGTAGCGCGGGTCATCCGGATGCCTGGCGAGCTTTTCCCGAAACTCGGCCGCGAGGCTGCCGGTCTGCGGTTTGGGTTGTAGTTCGATGAGCCACCGGTTTAGAAACAGATCGTCGGGGAACTGTGCCATGACTTCCCGAATTCGGGCGATCTTGTCGATCCGATCGGGCTCATCCAAGTTGACGCCCGAATGCCGATCCGGCGAGAGCGCCTCGATGGGTGCGGGGGGATCACAGGCGTCGACGGGGGGCTGGGTCCGGGCGGCGTGCGGAAACAGCGCGAGCGCCACAATGGGCGGAAAAGCAAAAGAACGCATGACACACCTATTCCCGCACGACCGGGGAAAGGGACGCCAACCGCCGCCGGCATTCGTCCAGCATGGCGGCGGTGCGGGTCGCGCCCACGCGGGTGACGCCCAGCGCGCGCACCTTCAACAGAGCGTCCAGGTCGCGCACGCCGCCCGCGGCCTTTACCTGCACGTAGTCCGGCGAGTGCCGCCGCATCAGCGCCAGGTCTTCCAGGGTGGCGCCTCCGGTGCCGTAGCCCGTGGATGTCTTTACCCAATCCGCGCGCAGCTCGCCGCAGATTTCGCATAGCCGGATCTTCTGGGCATCGTTGAGATAGCAATTCTCGAAGATGACTTTGACCTTCTGCCCGGCTTCGTGCGCGGCGTCGATTACCACGCGGACATCCTCTTGGACGTAGCCCCAGTCGCCGCTGAGTACCTTGCTGATGTTGACCACCGTGTCGAGCTCCTGGCATCCATCGGCCAGCGCTTGCCGGGCTTCCGCGAGCTTGATGGCGGTAGTGTGGCCGCCATGCGGAAAGCCGATGGTGGTGCTGGCGTTCAAGCGGCTGCCACGGAGCGCCTCCGCGCAGCGCCGCAGGTAATAGGGCATGATGCAGACGCTGGCCACATCATACTCCAGCGCAAGCTGGATTCCACGCTCGAGATCGTCCACCGTCAAGGTCGGATTCAACAAGGAATGGTCGATCGTCTTGGCCATGTCCCGGTAGGTATAGTTCATGAATGTGCCGCCGCGATTCAGTTTATCGCGCGGCGCGTGCGCGGAGTTATGCTGATAGCAAAGTAACGGAGGAAGCATGTACACCATTGGATGGCGGTCTTCTCTCGCGACGGCCCTGACGCTGGCTGCGGCGGTATCGCTGCCGTCCGCCGCGCGGGCGCAAGGCGGTTTCAACGGGCCGGGGCGGTATGAGATTACGAACGTCAAATCCGGTAAAGTGCTCGCCCTGGACCGCAACGACCACACGACGGTGATCCAGTTCTCGCCGCGCAACAACAGCAACCAGTACTGGGACATACGCGAGGTCGAGGGCGGATACTGGTTCATCCGCCCCGGCATGACCGGCGGAGCGCTGGAGTGCATGAACGTCGCCAACAGCACGCCCGTGCGGGTTACGCCGTTCAACGGCACTCCCAGCCAGCAATGGCGCATCACGGCGGGAAAGGACGGCAATGCCCTGATCACCAACCGCCTCGGCAAGACACTGGATATCCCGAACGGAACCGACCGCGAGGGCGCCAGGGTCAACACTTACGAAATCAACGGCGAGGCCAATCAGCGGTTCAAGTTCCGCCGCATTGGGGATATGCCCCGGTATGACGGCGACCGGGACCGCGATCGCGACCAGAACCGCGACAGGCGCTGGGACGCGTATTCCGGCCGCTTCGACGAAAGCGATCACATGTGGAAGCTGGACGGCGATGGCGTTTGCGTCTATCGCGAGCGAGGCTTCATGGGGCGAGCCTTTTGCGTGCGTGCGGGAGAGGATATCCCCCGCCTTCCCGACGAGTGGGTCGGTGTGTTCCAGTCGGTGAAGTTCTTCGGACACGTCCGCGCGGTAGAGGTCTTCACCGAAGCGGATTTCGGGGGCAGCCGGACGCGCGTCGAGCGCGAGCAGCCCGATCTCGATCGTTTCCGCTCCAGGCGCGGCGAGCCATTCGAGCACCATGTGGTTTCGTTCCGCGTGGAATGAGGCGGGGCACGCGACGTGGCGCGGGCTTCAGCCTGCAGCGGGACTTCAGTCCCGCCAAGCGGGACTTCAGTCCCGCCTGATCGACAACCTGCAACGCTGGTTTTTGGAAAGGGCCCGGCCAAGGGCCGGCTCCATACCGGCGAAAAACTCGCCAGTTTTCGGCAGAGCGAGCTGAAGCTCGCTCCAGCACGCTGAAGCGTGCGCCACGCTCGCAGTCCTACAACTCCAACGAAGCCGCCAGAGTCACCCGCTTTCGCGCGGTGTGATCTTCAATGATGAGCCGGCCCTTCTCCCACCGCACGTCATCGATCTGTCGCATGCCGTCCGGCGTGTTCGCGTAGAACATCAGGAAGCGCGCGCCGATGCGGCTCCTGGCGGGCAGCCACCGATAGGTGGGCGTGTCGAACAGCGCATTCATCTGAATGGCTTCCCGGCGCGGCACGTCGAATGGCTGCGTCGAAAACTCCAGCCCGCGCGCCCAAGCGCCGTTCACCGGATAATACTCCCAGCTCTGCAGCCACGGAAAATCCTCGCGCCGGAACACGTATCCGAGCAGCCGCTTCCTGACCGGATTGAGCGCTGTAACGAAAACCAGCTTGCGCGCGGGATCCATCTGACAAGTGGTGTGGTCGCTCACGCCGCCGGTCTTCGGCGAGACGCGCATATCGAGCCTGCCGCCCTTGAGGGCCGGCGCCATGGGCCAATTGAAATCCTTGCCAGAAGCCAGGCGGTAATGCAACTCACCCTCGCCCGGATCGTGCGGACGCGCCCTGGCGCGATGCGCGGACATATCCACCGCCGTAACGCCGGGCTCTAGAAACGGTGCGCCGATAGTGGCGTGCTCGGCCCAACAGACGGGCCGGTCGAAGGCCGTCTCGCTCTCCAGTTGACTCTCCACATAGACCACGTTTTCCCCATCCACCATGCGCACGGTGCGGGTGAGAACTTCCTCGACCAGCGGCAGCTTCGCGGAAAACGTCAGCGTGGTGGTGGCGCCTTCCTTGCCGGAGAAGCGCGCTTCCCAGCGCTGCGCGTACGCCTCCCCGTGGAACGGCAGCCCCGCCGCTTTCTCCTCCGGTGAGGTAGGCCCGAAGCCATCCACGCAGACGAAGTGGCCGATGGACGGACCGAACTCGTTCTTCACCCCGGCCTCGCGCGCCAAGCGAATGGGGTTCCACAGCGGGTTGAGCTTTTGCGGATCGTCCAGCAGCACCAGGCTAGCCATGGCGCCGCCGCCGGTGAGAATGGTGAGCTCGATCTGGCCGTTGGCCAGCACTATGGAGGGTAGTCCTTCAAATTCCGATTTCTTCATAGAGGATGAGCCGGGCTGCTGCGCCAGGGCAACCAAAGGAAAGAGGAACAACGCGAGGCAGGCGCGCACCCCATCAGGCTATCACGCAGGCTATCCTAAGAGAGGGCGGGAAGAGGGCAAAAGAGGGTGCCTGGGACTTGCTCCAATCCTCCAGCGCGGCTATACTGGCTTTTTTGCAGACCGTGTTTATGACGGTGAGAGACGAATACGACCCCTTATCCCCACAGCGGGAGGCAGCCTTTTTCTATGGGCTTTTCCTGCGGGGCCATTCGGTCGAAACCTTGCGCCAGGACATTGACGTGCCCCGGACGCTCCTGGAGAAATGGATGAGAGCGCACGATTTCGAGTCGTCATTCCGCGAGAACCTGCATCGTGTTTACGTCTATCGTAAGCAGGTCCTGGCGATCTTCGACGGACTGGTCCTCAACGAGCAGAACCGGCCGCGCGTCCAGTAACTTACGCGCCTGCAATTGGTTTGGTGGGACAGACGCTTTCGTCTGTCAACCCTACCCCAAAGCCTCCGCAAATGCCTCGAACAGCTTCCTTTGGGATGGATCCCGCCGCACTTGATCCTCGGGGTGCCACTGGACCCCCAGGGCGAAGCCGCGGTCGCTGCGCTCCAGCGCCTCAATGACCCCGTCCGGGGTGGATTTGGCGGTCACCCTCAGGCCCACGCCGATCCTCTCGACGCCCTGATGGTGGCGGGAATTGACCGCATGGATGCCTGGACCCAGGATGGCCGCCAGCCGCGAATCCGGCGCGACCACGATTTCGTGCGCCGGCAACGCTGGATCGCTCCCCCGCACCCGGTGAATCGCGGAGTTGTCCAGATTCTGTATAAGCGTGCCGCCATGCGCCACGTTGAACAGTTGCATGCCGCGGCAGATGGCCAAAACCGCAAGATCGGAAGCCTCGGCTTCGTTCAGCAGGCCGGTTTCCAGATCGTCGAGCTCATCGTCCGGCGGCTCATTGCAGGCGTAAGGCGCCCCGCCGTAGCGGGCCGGATTGACGTCCGTGCCACCGCTCAGAACCAGACCCCGCAACCCGGTCAGCGGGCGGGGTTCCCACGGAGAGATCAGCACCGGCTCGATCCCCGCCTGCCGCAGGGCTTCGGCATAGGGCTCCAACTTGCGCGGATCGCGGAACGTGAGACCGGCCTTCGCGCTCATTGCGGCTCCTTCCGCGCGTCTTCTTTCCCCGCATCCAGGTCCCCGTCGATGCGCGCTTTCAAAGGCAGCAGCAAGCGCAGCGTGACCAGGTTCAACAGGGCCAAGATGATAGCGATCTCGTAGCGCGTGCAAGCCACCGCTGCGCCGATCACGCCGGTGTTCCAGATGCTGGCCGCCGTGGCCGTACCGTGGACGTTCCCCTTGCCTTGCAGGATGGCGCCGCCGCCGATGAAGCCGATGCCGGTGGTCAGGCCCTGAATGATGCGGGAGCGCGCCGCCAAGTCGCCACCCGCCACGGTGCCGGCCAGCAGCACGTAGCCGCAACTGGCCATGGCCACCAGCGGAAAGGTGCGCACACCCACGCTGTGCTCGGTCCGTTCCCGCTCCCAACCCAGCGGCAGCGCCAGCACGTACGCGATCAGGATCTTGCCGGCCTGCGTCCAAAAGACGTGCCAGTCGATCAACGACGAGAGCCACTCCATTTTGCTAAGGATAACAACTTACCGTGGTTGTGGCGCGAAGGCGCGGGTTGTCCGTATAATTGGACAGGTGCAACCGCAGTTATGGCGCACACTGTTCGCGGGAATTCAACAGTTTGGGGGCCAAACTGAAGATACCTCTTTAACTACTGGAACAATCAGTGTAGATTATGTTTTATGGACAAGTCCAACCAGTCCTCGTTCCTCAAGAGTCTCGCCCTTGCATTTGGCGATGGACTCGCGTTCGGCGTGGCGGTTAAACTCGCGCAAGGACCCTCGAAACCCCGGGAAGATGAGATGACCGACCTGGGTCCGCTGGCGGAAAGGCTCAGAAAAGTGGAAGGCCGCATGGAAGAGTCACAAACGATCGATAACGATGCCCCGGCGAAGTTCGGCGAGGGCTTGGATGGGCGTGTGCTCGAGAAGGTGATCGTAGCCCTGGAAGCGCGTCTCACCGAGCATATAGGACAGGTGAACCGCCGGCTGGCGGAGATCGATGCCCAGGTCGTCCTGGACCTGAAGACCGTGGAAACTCACACGGCGTCCCAAGGCAACGCGTTCGAGAAGGCCATTCAACAGCTCGAAATCCACGTGCGCGACTACGTGGAAGCGGCTCAACAGTACAGTGTGGACCAGATTGCGGGAGTGGACCAGAGGCTTTCCGCGCTGCAGGGGGCTTTGCCTGCCAAGTTCCGCGAGATCGTCGAGGCCGTTCGGCAATCCATGGAGGCGCGGCTGGCGCTGGAGATGAAGGAACTGGAAGAGCGCGCCGCGACGCGCGGGGTTGTGCCGGAAAAGCTCCAGGAGCTCGAATCGAAGATGCGCGGAGACGTCGAGGCGTTGGCGGCTAAGCTGTCCGCGGATCTGCAGGAACTCGCGCAGCAGCAACAGACCCAGACCGCGCCCCTGCAGCAGGCTCTGGGGCAGCTCGAGACCAGGCTGAACACTCTTCGCGAGGAACTGCCGCCGAAGATCCGCCAGATCGTGGAGACCGTAGAGGCCGCCATGGACGCGCGCATCGCCGCTGGCGATCATCAGTCGGCGGACTTGGTGTCCAGCCTGGAAAGCAAGATCGCCGAGTTGCGTAAGGATTTCGCGGACGACCCCAGATCGGCGGTTGTCGAGCAAAACCTGGCGAGCTTGCGGGAAGGCTTGGCCGCTTTGGACGCCCGCCTCGCCGCTGGCGACAGCCGCGCGGCGGACCTGGTGTCCAACCTGGAAAACAAGATCGCCGAGTTGCGGAAGGATTTCGCGGAAGACCCCAAATCGGCGGTTGTCGAGCAAAACCTGGCGAACTTGCGGGAGGGTCTGGCCGCCCTGGACGCCCGCCTTGCCGCTGGCGATGGACGCGCAGCGGAACTGGTGTCCAACCTGGAAAACAAGATCGCCGAGTTGCGTAAGGATTTCGCGGACGACCCCAGATCGGCGGTTGTCGAGCAAAACCTGGCGAGCTTGCGGGAAGGCTTGGCCGCTTTGGACGCCCGCCTCGCCGCTGGCGATGGACGCGCAGCGGACCTGGTGTCCAACCTGGAAAACAAGATCGCCGAGTTGCGGAAGGATTTCGCGGAAGACCCGAGATCGACGGTTCTCGAGCAAAACCTGGTGAGCTTGCGTAACGGTCTTGCCGCTCTGGACGCCCGACTCGCCGCTGGCGATGGACGCGCAGCGGAACAGGTGTCCAACCTGGAAAACAAGATCGCCGAGTTGCGTAAGGAGTTCGCGGACGACCCCAAATCGGCGGCTGTCGAGCAAAACCTTGCGAGCTTGCGGGAGGCTCTGGCCGCTTTGGACGCCAGCATCGCCGCTGGCGACAGCCGCGCGGCAGACCTGGTGTCCAACCTGGAAAACAAGATAGCCGAGTTGCGTAAGGATTTCGCGGACGACCCCAAATCGGCGGTTCTCGAGCAAAACCTGGCGAACTTGCGGGAGGCTCTGGCCGCCCTGGACACGCGCCTCGCCGCTGGCGATAGCCGCGCAGCAGACCTGGTGTCCAACCTGGAAAACAAGATCGCCGAGTTGCATAAGGAGTTTGCGGACGACCCCAGATCGGCGGCTGTCGAGCAAAACCTTGCGAGCTTGCGGGAGGCTCTGGCCGCTTTGGACGCCCGCATCGCCGCTGGCGACAGCCGCGCGGCAGACCTGGTGTCCAACCTGGAAAACAAGATCGCCGAGTTGCATAAGAAGTTTGCGGACGACCCCAAATCGGCGGTCCTCGAGCAAAGCCTGGCGAACTTGCGGGAAAGCCTGGCAGCATTGGACGCAAAGCAGCACTCCGGCGATAGCCGCGCGGCGGAGCACTTGGCCAGCCTGGAGCAAGCCCTGGCTGCCCTGCAACTGGAGATGTCCGGCCCTTCGGGTCCGGGAAGCATCCGGCGGGCTATAGAGGACGATCTGCGGCGCCACGCCGCGCAGGCCGGCGCACTCGAACAGAAGCTGACAGCTTTCGAGGCAGAACTGCCGTCCAAGATCAAGGCCATTGTGGATGCGGTGCGAGAATCCCTCGATACCAACATGGCCGCGCAACTAAAGGGGCTCGAGGAACAGCAGCGCGCCGCTCAATCCAAATCCACAGTCTTGGAGCAGAGCTTGGCGGGCTTGCGGGAGACTGCGGCGGAGCAGATGGTCTCGGTGGAGCAGAACGCCGCGCATGTCACCGCATTGGATCGAAAGCTCACGGCCCTGCAGGAAGAGCTGCCGCCCAAGATCAAAGCCATCGTGGACGCCGTGCGGGCTTCCCTGGATGCGAGGATGGCTGCGGAGTTGAAGGATCTCGAGGAGCGTCACAGCGCGCAGGTCCAGCAGATCGAAGCCAGCTTCCGGACGGCCCAGGAACAGTTCCGGCAGGAACTGGCTGGCCAATCCGCGTCGCAGGCTTTGGAGCAGGGCATGGCGCAGTTGAAGGCAGATCTGGGAGTGGTGGACGCCCGGCTGGAATTAGGCGATCGCCGGGTGGCGGATCAACTAGCCAGCATCGAACAACACGCTGCCCAGCTCGTCGCCAGAATGGCCGCGGAATTGAAAGATTTGGAGGAGCGGCAACGCGCCGGGGTGGAGCATCTGGAAGCGCGTTTGCGGGCGGAGCGCGAAACCGAGAACCTGCCGGCCAGGATCAGCTCGGCCGTGGACGGGCTGATGCAGTCCATGGAGGCCAAACTCGCCAGTGAGATTCACGCTCTGGAGGCACGCGGGCTGGGGAGCTCTGCGGAACTGGAAAAGGCCCTGCAGTATTCCTCTCTTCTGGAAGCCCGCGTACAAGCGCTGGAACAGCAGTTACAGCGCGGCTCCGACGAAACCGTGGATCGGGCCGTCGAGCGTGTCTGGCAGTCCATCGAAAGCCGCCTGCGGGAGCGCTCCGATCGGGAACCGCCGCCTCCGGTAACCCCCGCGGTCGAATCCCTCACCGAATTAAGGCAGAAATCGAGCAGCGCCGAGCAGAGCGTCCTAGATCTGATTGCGGGGATCGGGAACTTGTTTGAAAGGCCGGGGCCGCGAGTGACGCAGGAGACGCCGCCCGAGCCACCCGTAGAGGCGAGGCATACCGCACCGGAACGGGAGACCCCGCCAAAAGCTCAGACCGCGCCCGAAGCGAAGCCTGAACCGGAAGCGAAGCATGAGCCAGAGACGAAGTCCGAACCGGAAGCAAAGCTTGAGCCGCAAGCGGCAGCCGGTTCCGCGCCGGATCCTGCGGTGTTGGAACCGAAGCCAGCGCCGGAGCCTTCCGCGCACAAGAAGCCTGCGGAGGGCGCGACTGCGGCTGCTCCGGACGTGGGCTCCGAAGAGCCTGCTGCGCCTGCGGAGGAGTTTGCGGAATCGCAGCCCGGTGAGAAGCCTCCTGTGATCCTCTTCAGACCCAAGGATCCCGGCCGCAAGTGGCGCATCCCGTTCGTCTCGTCGTTCTTCGTGATGGGATTCGCTCTATTCTGGCTGCAGTATATGTAAGGAGGGC
>JBEKUO010000004.1:0-38837 GCA_049514955.1 Bryobacteraceae bacterium
CGCACCGGCAGCTCCCATCGCCAGTTGCGCGAGATCATGGGAGCGGCGGATCCGGCGGACGCGGCCGAGAGCACCATTCGCAAGCGGTACACGGAGTCGATCGAGCACAATTTGCATTCACGGATCGGAAGGCGGGACACTTCGCATGTGGAACTCGCGTACTTCTTCGGTACCGTGGATCTGGCGCCGGTTTACCCCAAATGCTTCGCCAAAAACGGCAGGCCCTCGATGCCGTGGAAGCTGTGCTCGCCCTCGAAGACTTCCTGCTGCACGTTAGCCGCGGCCTCGAACACCTCGTACACCTTCTGCACGCGGGCGAAGCTGGCTTTGCTCGCTTCGATCGGGAAGATGTCGTCCTTGGTGCCCGATTCGACAAACAGCGGGCGCGGCGCGATGAGACCCGCCACATCGTACATCTCGGCCAAATTGAGAATTCCGGGAACGTAGTTGTCGATGCAGTGTGACAGGCTCATGAGGCAGTCGCGGAAGATGTTGAGATAGCCGCTGATCATGGCGGCGCGGATGCGCGGTTCGAGCGCGGCGGCGAAGGTAGTGACCGTGCCGCCGCCGGAGATGCCCATGCACCCCACACGGCGGGCATCCAGTTCCGGGCGGGTTTCGATCCAGTCGATGGTGCGCATCACGTCGTCGACACGCCATCCGATCATGGTTTGGCCGAGCAGCAGCGCCGCGCCCGCGGAGGGCTGGCAGGCGGTGGCTTCCGCGCTTTTCTTCCTGGTGACCGGATCGCGCCGGCAGCCGAACGCCAGCGGTTCGATGGCTACCGCCGCCATGCCGTGCTCGACCACCTGAATCGCGAAATCGTGTTGATAGCCGGCTTTGCTGGGGCGGTCGCGGCCTTGCGCGTCGATACCCACAATGTCGTCCACCCCGCGCCCGTGGCCGGGCACGCAGATCATGGCTGCATGTGGTGGCTTGGCATTTCGCGGCGTTAGTAGATAGCCGAGCACGGATACGCCGGGCCGGCTGTGGAAGACGAATTCTTCGCGCCGGTACGCGGGGAAATCGCGCACATCGAGGGTCCGCGGGTCGAGTGCGGCGCGTTGTGCGGGAAAGCCTCCCAGAAGTTCGGCGATTTTGACCCGCAGGCGTTTCTGCCAGGCTTCGGCCCGTTTGCGATTTTGCGAGCGGAAGGTAAGCCGCAGCGGCGCCGATTCGTAAAGTTTACGGGTGTAAAGAACCGGGTCGAATGCGGAGGCATCGACCTGGTCGTCGAAGCCTTCCAGTGCGCCGCCGTACTTGGTCTGCGCGCTTGCACGCGCCGCGGGCAATAAGGCAGCGCTCCCGGCCGCCGCGAGTTTGCCGAGTTCTCTTCGTGTCATTACTATGCGATTATATCCAGGAGGTTTCCATGAAGAAACTAACGATACTTGCCGCTGTGCTCTCGCTGGCGGCGCCTGCTTTCGCCGATGAGGTGGCCACGTTCGCCAAGCACTGGCAAACGGCGAAGGAGTTCACGCTGGCCGTCGCGGATGCCATGCCGGCCGGCGACTATAATTTCAAGCCGAACGATGACGAGATGGGTTTCGGCAAGGTGATGGCGCACATCGCGCTGGCTAACAACAGGGCGTTCGCGGTAGTAAGCGGGCTGAAAGCTCCCGAGACGCCGGAGAAGATCGCGGCGGCTTACAAAGATCCCAAGGGCGTGTTCGATAAAGAGAGCACCATGCAGTTTCTGCGGGATTCGTTCGACTTCTGCACAAAAGCGCTTGGCGAGATCGACGCAGGCAAGATGGAGGCGATGGCTGGCCCGCAAGCGCGGCAGATGAGCGGGCGCGAGTGGCTGTGGGCCTACTTCACGCACACCGCACATCATCGCGGCCAGGCGGAAGTCTATCTGCGGATCAAGAATATCAAGCCGCCGGACTACCGGTTTTAGTGTGGGGCGAACTGAAGTTCGCCCCGGCAAGCTGAAGCTTGCGCCACGGCCCATCAAAGCAGGCGCCTGACTTCGTCCAGGAACATCCCGGCCACGCTCGGCGCATCGAACTGCTCCACGCGTTGGCTTCCCGCGGCAGCCAGTTCGGCGCGCATATCCGGCGCGCGATAAAGCGATTCGATGCCCGCGGCCAGCGCCTCCGCGTTATCCCGTTCCACCAGCACGCCGTGCGGGATCACTTCCGGAACGGCGGCGGCGCGCGCGGCCACGATGGGCCTGGCCGCGCCCATCGCTTCCAGAAACACGATTCCGAAGCCTTCTTGCACGCTGGGCAGGCAAAATAGATCCGCGCGGTTGTATTCGGCGGCGAGTTGCTGGCGCGAGACATCGCCCAGAAATTGGACGGCGTCTTCCAGGCGAAGTTCGCGGCGCAACGCGCGGAGCCGGGCGGCTTCCGGGCCGTTTCCCACGATGCGCACGCACAGGCGCGGAATACGGCTCCGCAACTGCGCGGCGGATTCGAGCAGAACGTGCACGCGTTTGCGCGGGTAAAAGCGGCACACCGATAGAACGGTGAAACACGCGGGATCGGGCTCGGCGGGGTTCGCCCGCAGCAGGCTGCGCCATGCGCCCAAGTCGATCAGCTCCGGGACAATGCGCGGCAAATGCGCGAGATGGTACCGCTCGCGAGCTACTTCCGCGGAGTAGCGGCTGGTGGCCAGCACAGCATTCGCACGCCGCGCGTGAATGCCTTCGAAGTGCGCCTGTACGGACATCGTTGCGCGCGTCCATCCGGATTCGTAGCGCAATTCGTCGGCGATCACGCCTTTGAGCGCGGCGATGTGGGGCCGCCGTTCGTGGCCGGCCACGCGGTAGCCATCCAGATCGAAGCCGATCGTCGCGTCGCATTCGACTGAGGAGCGGAAGCGCAGAGTCTCATTGAAGGCGATGCGCTCGACCGTATAGACCGGCAGGTGGACGCGCGGCGCCACTACCTCGACTTCCACGCCGAGATTGCGCAGCGCGGCGCCGAGGCCCGCGATGCCGGCGAACGTGCCACTGCCGCGATACACATCGAATGGCGTCGAGGTGATAAAGCGCAGTCGCAATGCAACGTATAATAACAAAGCACCCGCCCATGTCCGCTCCCAGCACGCTCGCCGCCGAGCGGGTCAAAACCGCCCGCCCGTATTGGTTGCCGCTGACGCTGTTCTGCCTGGGCCATTTCTTCATCGACCTGTATTCGAGCGCGCTGGGCACCATGCAACCGGTGCTGCTGGACCGCTTCCGCCTGAGCTACACGCAAGCCGGAATCCTGGCCGGAGTGCTGGTGTTTTCGTCGTCGGTGATTCAGCCGGTGTACGGCTATCTTTCCGACCGGTGGCATTCGCGGCTGTTCACCGTCTTGGGTCCGGCGATTGCCGGCATCTTCATTGCGACGCTGGGATGGGCGCCAGGTTATGCAGGCTTGCTGGCGATGGTGGCGCTCGGCGGAGCGGGCATCGCGTCGTTTCATCCGCAAGCGGCGGCTAACGCGGTGGCGCACGTGCGACAGAACCGCGCCCGTGCGATGGCCGTGTTCGTTTCCTCGGGGTCGCTCGGGATGGCGGCGGGCCCGTTGTTTTTCGGGGCGCTGACCAAGGGAGGAACACTGGCGCGCACGCCTTGGGGCATGCTGCCGGGGCTGTTGATGACGGCGCTGTTGCTGGTGTGGATGCCGCCGATTGCGCGAAGACCGCTCCCTGACGGTCGCGGCTCCGATGGTCGGTCGGATGGGCGCGAGTTGGCAGGCGGAAGCGCCTGCCCCGCCCCTGCAAACACACGTTCTGTTTTGGTGGCGCAGGCGGTTCCGCCTGCGATTCGCAATTCTCTTACGGATTCTGACGGTCGGGGCCCGGCGCAGTTGGCTGTACTGCGCGCGGTTTGGCGGCCGATGACCATTCTGTACTTCCTGGTAGTTATCCGGTCGGTGGTGCAGGTCACGTTTACGCATATGCTGCCGTTGTATCTGCACACGCAGCGGAACTATTCGCTGGCCGCGGCCAGTTTGTGTCTCTCGCTATACTTGCTGGGCGGCGCATTGGGCGGGATGGCGGGCGGCACGTTGGCCGATCGTTACGGTGGCCGGCGCGTGATCGTAATCTCGATGATCGGGTCGGTGCCGCTGCTGGCCCTGTTCGTGTTTGGGCGTGGAGCGGTCTCGCTCGCGGGTCTGTTCCTGGGCGGTCTGATCCTGTTGTTCACCATTCCGGTGAACGTGGTGATGGCGCAGGAACTGGCCCCGGCGCAGGCCGGCACGGTTTCCGCGCTGATGATGGGCTTTGGATGGGGCATGGCCGGACTGATCTTCATTCCGCTCACGGGCTGGGTCTCCGATATGTTCTCCATGCAATGGGCTTTCGCGGGTCTGATTGCGTTTCCGCTCATCGGATTCCTGCTAGCGCTCAAGCTGCCAAAATGAGCGATCCCCGCAAAGCCGTGTGCCTGTTGAGCGGAGGTCTGGATTCCGCAACCTGCCTGGCGGTGGCGCGCCGCGAGGGCTTCCAATGCTACGCGCTCTCGTTCGATTATGGGCAGCGGCACCGCGTGGAACTGGAGGCGGCGGCGCGCGTTGCGCGGGCGCTAGGCGCGATGCGGCACGTGGTGGCGCGCATCGATCTGCGGCAGATCGGGCACTCCGCGCTGACTGACGACGTGGCGGTGCCGAAGGGGCGCTCGACGCAAGAGATGTCGCACGGCATCCCCGTGACGTACGTTCCGGCACGCAACACGATCTTCCTCTCGTTCGCGCTGGCGTGGGCTGAGGTACTGGAAGCGCCGGACATTTTTATCGGTGTGAACGCGCTGGATTACTCCGGCTATCCTGACTGCCGGCCAGAATACATCGAAGCATTCGAGCGCATGGCTAACCTCGCGACCAAGGCGGGAGTGGAAGGCTGCCTGCGGATCCGTATACACACGCCGCTGATCCGGCTGTCGAAGGCGGGAATCGTGAAGCTGGGGCATGAGCTGCACCTGGATTTCAGCTTGACGCACAGTTGCTACGATCCGGACGATCAGGGGAGACCGTGCGGGCAGTGCGATTCCTGCCTGCTACGGCGCAAGGGATTTGAAGAGGCGGGCATTGCGGATCGCTGAGATTTTCTACTCCATTCAGGGCGAGGGCTCGCTCGTGGGCGTGCCTTCGGTCTTCGTGCGCACCAGCGGCTGCAACCTTCGCTGCGCGTGGTGCGATACGCCATACACATCGTGGCAACCGGAGGGGGCCGAGTGGACCCTGAGGCGAGTCCTGGGGCGAGTGGACGGCTGGCCGGCGCGGCACGTGGTAGTGACCGGCGGCGAGCCCATGATCGCGCGTGAAATCGTGGAGCTGACCTACGGCTTACGGCAGGGCGGGCGGCATATCACCATCGAGACGGCCGGGACCGTGTTCGCGCCGGTAGCGTGCGACTTGATGAGCATCAGCCCGAAGCTGGCGAATTCGACGCCCGAAGGCGAATGGGCGGAGCGGCACGAACGCTTGCGCATCCAGCCGGAGGTGTTGAAGCGTCTGATGGCGGCGTACGAGTATCAGCTCAAGTTCGTGATCGCGCAGCCGGAAGACGTCGTGGAGGTGCGGGAACTCGTGCGCGCACTGGATGCGGATGCGAACAAGGTGATCCTGATGCCGGAAGGCGTGGAGGCGGGGGTGCTGCGCGAGCGGGGCGTGTGGCTGGCGGAGATCTGTAAGCGGGAGGGCTTTCGGTTCAGCCCTAGGCTGCACGTGGAGTTGTGGGGAAACCGGCGGGGGACATAGGGACGCGCGGCGTCTCCACGGCCATTTTCGATTTTTCGTACAATTTGTACTCAGGGGCCCAATGGAATTCTTTCGGGAATGGGCAGATCCGGCAAGCGTGCTGGGCTTTCTGGTCTCGCTAATTGGTTTCTTCATAACGATCGTCGTTGTCCTTCGCTCGAAAAGCGCCGCTGAAAGGACCGGTCAAGCTGTTGCGGAGGTTCGGCAGAAGCTGATGCGACAGACCGCTGTTTTCGATCTGAACCGAGTTCTGGCGGATGTTGACGAGCTCAAAGCGCTACATCGCGCCTCCGTCTGGGAGTTGCTTCCCGCACGGTATTCTTCCCTCCGGCGACAACTTGCCGGGTTCAGGGGGACATACCCGGATCTAACCAGGAGACAGAAAGCGACAATTCAGGGCATCATTTCACAGTTCAGCGAGATCGAGAGTATCGTTGAGAAGTCGCTAGCGACGAAGCAGGCGCCGCCGGACCCGCCGTCGCTCAACCGGATTGCAGCCGAACAAAGTGATAAGCTGAATGATATCGTGATCGCTGTTCAGCAGACGATCGGAGGCGCGAACGCATGACCGCCGAAGAGAAGGTTTGGCAGCTCATACGAAGGCTGGTCGAGAAGACCGCTCAAGGCAACGTGGTGTGGGAGGCGACGGCAGCTCAAAATACCTTTCAAACTTCTTTTCCCCAGTACAGCGTCCGTGTCGCCGAGCTCGATAGACCGAACTACCGCGGCCCGGAGTACGTGTTGGAGATGTTGGATGGCAACGGCAACGTTATCGAGCGTGTAGACGACGTGGACATTCAGAATGCCGTTCCCATGGAGAGCATGGAAGTTGGCAAGACAATGCACGATTTGTACAGGGCGGCGCGGCGACATGCTCTGGGCGTTGACACTGCTTTGGACAGCCTTCTGTCAGAACTCGAAAAGGCCAGTTGAGCGGCCGTCGGCGTTTCGGCGTCGCAGGGGAATTCGAGGCCCGCGTCACGGCGACGACAAAGCGTTGTATTTTCAGCTCCGTCACTCGGACGCGCACATAAGTGAACTCCCTCTCTTCGAGGTTCCACGAAACTTCGAAGCGCGACGGCGCATGCGGGCCGCGCGGCAACACGTGGAACTGTGGGGAAACCGGCGGGGGACATAGCGGCGGGCTGCGGCGCTGCAATCAGTACGCGGCCTGGTAGATCTCTAACGCGGCGGCGGCCCCGAACGGGCGGGGATTGAAGCGGCCGGTCCACTGCGCTGCGGCTTCTTCGGAGAGGATGGGGAGAGCGGCGGCGGCAACGCCGAGATCGCGCAGGCGGGAGGACAGTCCTGCGGTTTCCGCCAATTGCGCGAGGCGCTCGGGGAGACCGGCGCCAGCGAGCTCGCGGTACAGGTCCCCGGCGGCGGGTTGGTTCCAGCGCACCACGTGCGGCAGCAGCGCAGCGATGGCCACTCCGTGAGTCGTGCCGTAGTGCGCGGTCAGCGGATTGGCGCAGGCGTGGGTCGCGCCTAGCATGGAATTCTCGATGGCGATGCCGGCGAAGTGCGCGCCGAGCAGCATGGCGCCGCGGGCTTCGACATTGTCCGGTTCGCGTAGTACTCGCTCGAAGTTGGAGGCGAGCAGTTGCCAGGCCTCACGCGCGAAGGCGATCGAAGCCGGATTACGCCGGGTGGTCACGTAGGTTTCGACCACGTGCGAGATGGCATCGTAGCCGGCGGTGGCGGTGACCTCACGCGGCTGGGAGCGAGTCAGCAACGGATCGAGAATGGCCGCACGAAAGGCGGCCTTGGGGTCGCCGCAGGCCATCTTGACGTGCGTCGCAGCGTCGGAGATCAAGGCATAGCTTTGCGCCTCGCTGCCGGTGCCGGCGGTGGTGGGGATCGCGATCATGGGCAGCATGGGGCGCGTGGCTTTGCCGAAGCCCCAGTAGTCTTGCATGCGGCCGCCGTTAGTCAGGACGAAGTTGATGCCTTTGGCGCAATCGAGGGAACTGCCGCCGCCCAGGGCGATCAGGGAGTCTATGGCATGGCCGGATGCGAAGGCGCGGCCGGCTTCGATCATGTCGGCGTCGGGGTTGGGGGAGAAGTCTTGGAAGGGAATGGCCTCTATGTTGGCTTCGGCGAGGAGGGCGGCGGCTTGGGCGGGATAGCCTGTGGAGCTCAGGCCGGGGTCGGACACCAAAAGTGCTCGAGTGAAGTTTAACGATCGGGCCAGGGCGGGGAGTTCTTGGAGGCGGTTCTCGCCGAATAGGACTTGGGTTCGGAGGTCGAAACTGACAAGCATCTTAGTTTGCGGCGACTGAAGCCGCCGCCGGCAAGCTGAAGCTTGCCCTACTTCTCCGACAAGGCCCAGAGCTCGTTGCGGTTCATGATGAACAATGTTCCGTTGGCCGGCACGGCCGTCGCGTACACCGAGCTCCCCATGTTGATTGTGGAGATCACTTTCTCCGTCTTGGCGGCCTCCAACACCAGTACGTCGCCGTCCTCATCGCCCAGGTAGACCTTACCGTTGATCACCATGGGCGAGCCCCAAACCGCGGACAGCAGATCGTGGGTCCAATAGGGCTTCCCGGTGTTCACATCCAGGCAATGCAGGAAGCCGCTGAAGTCGGAGTAGAACAGCAGGCCGTTGTAGATTGCGCCAGTGGAAATCGAGCGGCGGATTTTGTCGTACTGCCAGATGCGGCCGCTTTCGGTGATGTCGCCGCGCTTAGTGGCATCGATGGCGTAGAGATGTCCGACGCCTTCGCCGTGCTCGGGGTCCTGCCCATTGGCGATGATGACTTTGTTCTCCCAGATCACGGGCGTGGCGATCACCTCGTTGCGCGTCTTGGGCCATACGGAGTCCTTGGGGTTCAGGTCGAACTCCCAAAGCTTCTTGCCGGTCTCCGCTTCATAGCCACGCACCCAGCCGTCGCCCTCGCCCATCACCACTTGCACCACATCGCCGATCTTGCCAACCGAAGGCGAAGACCACTGCCCGTGCAGGATGCGCTCGCCGACGTTGTTGACTTCCCAGACCTTCTTGCCGGTGTGCTTGTTCAAGGCAATCATGGAGGGCGCGCGCGGCGAGGGAATGTGGACGTGGCTTTCATCCTGTCCGTTGGCGGTGCCCGCGAAGACCAGGTCGCCGTAGGAAACCGGCGATGAGTTGGACATGTTGTGCGGCGAGGAGCCGACTTCCTCGATCATGTCGTACTTCCAGATGACCTTGGCTCCGCCGTTGCCGTCGCCGTGGGAATCCAGGCAGACCACTTCGCAGCGGTTGGAGACGTAGTAGAGCCGATCGCCTTCCACCAGCGGCGAGGAGCACACGCCCTGGAACGGCCAGTCGAGGGCGCGCCCCGCGGCCAGCTTCTCATTAGCCTGCTGCCAGAGGAACTTGCCGTCGGATTCACGGAAGCACATGAGCACGCCGCGGTCGCCCGGCTCCTTGGGGTTGCGCACCAGCTCGTTGTTGGTGCCGACGTAGACCTGGCCGCCAGCAACCACGGGATTGCCATAGCTCTGCGAGCCGAGCTGCGCCATCCACTTGACGTTCTGCTTGGTCTTGATGTCCCAGGTGGTGGGGATGCCCTTCATGAAAGAGACCATGTTGCGGTCGGGCGTGCCGCCCCACATGGGCCAGTCGCCGGAGCCGGGATCGGAGGCGAATAACAGCCAGAGCGTGGCCGAGAGACAGATGGAAGCGAGCAGGATAGCGCGTTTCATTGGTTTGGCGTCACTTTAAGGTTATCGAAGTACACTCCAAACTGGGCGTCGGCGAAGATGCCGGGGCTACCCTGTTTGTTGGGAACCGGATCGGTGCGATCGATGAGCCAGCCGTCCGGCTCGGGATCGGCGACGGCCCAGGCTTTGCCGCGAATGCGCGTTTTGCCGTCGGACGTGTTTTCCACGCGCAGCTTGAGGCGATACCAGGTGTCGGGCTTCCAGGCGTACGGCGCGGAGACGGCGCGGGCGACTTCGGGCTGCCAGGAATTCATCTCCAGGCGCTGGTTGTTGCCGAAGGCCACCAGCGTATACCGTTGCGCGATGATACCGGCATCACCCATCTGGCGGCGCTTTTCGGGGATGCGTATGTCGCACTCTACGGTGTAATTCGACCAGGTGGACGGCCCCATGAAGACGCGGATGCGTTTGAACAGCGTCTCGTTGGGAAGCTTCTCGAGCACCTTATGGCCCTCGATCTCGCTCACCTGAAAGCGGCCGGCCTGCGCACTGACCCATTGCGGCGGCAGGCTCCCGACGGCATAAGAATCGAAGGTTATGTTCCAGGGGAGCGGCGGGATAACGCGCGCGCGAGCCTCCCCGGTAAGGCTGCCCACGGTGGCTTTGATCAAGCCGGCCTGCCCCGTGTCGTCAGTAGCGACTGCAAACTTGCCATCGGCGACGGTTCCCTTGAGATGATCGAGCGACCACGCGGCAGTGTTGTCTTCGCGCAGGAAACGGCCGGCCGCGTCGAAGAGGCGCGCGTGCAACTGGACGATCTCGCCAGGCGCGAGCACCAACTCAGTGGGTTCGACCTGCACCCAGGCCGGATCGCCCTGGCCAGGCTCCAGCGTCTGCACGACGGGCTTCCAGGGATGCGCGGCGGTCTTCTTGGGACCGATGGCGTAGAGCGTATCGCTCGAGACGAAATAGATGCGTCCCCGCGCCACGGCTGCTGCGGCCACCACTGGCTCGGGAATCTTCTGCGATACGATCCCCGAATCACTTAGCGGCAGCTCGACCTCGCTCAACACCTCGCAGCGGTCGGAATGCGGGCGCAGAATGTAGAATCTGCCGCTCTCACTGCCGATGTAGATCTTGCCATCGGCGAACACGGTGGAAGCTTTCTGAACCGTGCCGAGAGTTTGCTTCCAAAGCTGGCGTCCGGTCTCGACATCGAAGGCGAAAAGAGTCCCATTGTTATCGGCCTGGTAGACGCGGTCGCCATCGATGACGGGCGAAGAAAAGCCGCCAATGAATCCCTTGACGGACCACTTGATGGCATCCTTGCCGAGCTTGCCTTTGCGGGTGGCGTCGAAGGCGGCGATCATGCCCATCTCGTTGCTGTCCAGATTTTCGTCGCCGTGGGAGACGATCGCATAGTTGCCGTTGACCACGATGCCGGTGTTGAGGCCGCGCTTGGCGATCACCAGATTGAACACGGGCTCGCCGGTCTGCGGCTTCAGTGCCAGCGCCGCGCCGTCGGCTCCGCCGGTGACCAGCAGGCGCGTACCGTTGATGTTGACGATGTTCATGGCGGCGTAGCTGGTGTCGTAGGGGCGCCCGCCAGGAGTGCTGATCCAGACGATATCGCCGGTGCGCTTGTCTAGGGCGATGAAGCGTTGCGCGCGGTTGCCCATCGTGCCCCAGGTGGAGGTGGGGGTGCTGACGATCACCAGATTCCCATCGATCAGCGGAGAGACTGTGCGGCCGCCGTGTGTGGTGAAGGGTGAAAACTCTTCGGTAATGGAGCGCTCCCACAGCTTCTTGCCGTCTTTGGTGAGCGCCGTAACCAGATTGTTGACGCCAAAACTATATACGTTTCCGGTTTCGGCATCGGCCGCAGGCGAGGCCCAGCCCACGCGGTGCGCCGGCACATCGCTCTGGTAGAGGTTGAATTTATACTCCCAGAGCAGCTTGCCGGTGTCGGCGTTGAAGCACATGAGGCGCTCCTGCTCGGTCTCACCCTTGCCGAAAGTATTTTCGAGGTAGAGGTGATCGCCGAGCACGACGGGCGTGGAGCGGCCGCCATAGGGGGCCTTCCAGGCGAGGCCCTGGCCGTCGAGCGACCATTTCTCGGGCAGGCTCTTTTCGCGCGAGATGCCGTCGCGGTCGGGCCCACGCCAGTCGGGCCAGTCGCCCACCGAGCCGATCTGCTGGGCGAGCACCACGGATGTAAACAGGAGGAGGAGGAGAAACCGCGATTTTTGAAGCATCGGAGATCGATCCCAAGGATATAATCCGGAGCGGCTGCGGGTCAAGCGGCGGATAAGTGAGTAGACGAGCGAGGGCCGGAAAATGTTAGCGGGTCGGGGACCGTCATGCTGGCTCTGGAACCCCGACGGATTTTCCCATAGCGAGGCTGTACAGCACATCCGGACAGAAGTCGACTCCATTGGGCCAGACGATCGTTCCCGCTTCGGGGTCGACCCGGACCTGTTTGAAGAATTCGACGTCCTGCAACGGACGGAAGACCCCGCCGCGGCCGGCGATCCGCCCTTTCAAGTCAATCTCGCTCGTGGTCCCGTCGGTGAAATTCAACTCCAGGCGGTACTCTCCTACATGCCGGGCTCCCTTTACGCGTGGAAGCATAATGCTCCTATTCCAACGGCCGAATCCTCTCCGCCGGCTCCTATTGCGCAGGCGGCTCGCAGACGGGTTATTCGACCGTGAAGAAGGTTAAACCTATAGCGCCGGTGTTGTCACGGCCGAACACGCCATTGCTCCCGGCCGGCGCGTCCGCGGGCACCGTAAAGGTGACCGCCGCGCCTCCGTGGAAGGTACCGTATGTGTTCGCCACGCCTGTGCCCAGCAACGTGCGGGGATTGTCCCAGAAGAGCTCGACACCCGCCGGATAGTCGAAGCCGTAGCCTTCCACCGTCACGGTGCTGCCCGCAGGCCCCAAGTTGGGAGCGAGAACCAGGCGCGGCGCCATGGAGAAATTCGCGATGCCCACTTTGCCGCTGGTTTGCCCCACCGCAATGAAAATGCGCGGGCCCTTCGCAGACTGCGGCGCATGAGCTGTGGCGCTAAACGAGCCGCTGGAATCCGCGATGGCGCTGGACAGCACGGCTGAGCCAACACTTTGCGTGTACATAGTGACGTTCTCATTGGCCGCGAAGCCGCTGCCGATAAACGCAAGGCTCGAATCGAAGTACCCATTGGGAGGACTGACTCCCAGAGTCGCATTCGCGATCACAGCCTCCCCCACCGCAATGCCGTTGGTGCCATACGTGAACCATAGCTCGCGATCCGGGCCCCTGGTGAGGGCGCCAGGGATGCTATCTGCCATCGGCGGGGCAGGATATTCGGTGATCGT
Source organism: Bryobacteraceae bacterium (assembly GCA_049514955.1). GTDB lineage: Bacteria > Acidobacteriota > Terriglobia > Bryobacterales > Bryobacteraceae > Bog-159. The sequence continues at coordinate 12,703 of JBEKUO010000004.1, forward strand.
GCCACTGGTGGTAATGCGCCCGAGGTTCGTGGCCGTGAACCATAGCGCGAGGTCCGGCCCTACCGTGATCGATCCCGGATAGACAAGGCTATTCGGAAGAGCGTACACGATGGACTTGCCGGCCGTGGTAGTCCGCACGATGAGCTGGGCGTCGGTGCCCGTAGACCAAAGCGCGCCATCCGGCCCGGCTGCGATGCCGGAAAGCCCATAGGCAGGAGACACTGGGTACTCGGTGATCTGTCCCGCAGTAGTGATGCGGCCGATCTGGCCGGCGGCGTATTCGGTGAACCACAACGCGGCGTCCGGTCCAACGGTGATGCCGGAAGGGTAGGAGCCGGAAGGGAACTCAGGGTTGGCGGGTAGCGGGTACGCGGTGACCACCCCGGTGGTGGTGATGCGGCCAATCTGATTCGCGGAAGGCTCGGTAAACCAGAGCGCACCATCCGGCCCCGTTATGATGCCTCCCAAGTTGGTGGGCAGCGGATACTGGGTGATTACGCCGTCCGTGGTGATGCGCCCGATTCCCCCGTAGGCTCCGGTGAACCACAGAGCGCCATCGGGCCCCGAGGTGATCTCGGAGGGGCGGTAGTTGGCCGTCGGCACGGGATATTCGGTACTGGTTCCGGAGGGAGAGAGGCGGCAAATGTTATTGGCCCAGTATTCGGTGAACCACATCGCGCCGTCCGGGCCCGCGGTGATCCCAGAAGGCCCGGGGAAAACGCCGCCAGTGCCGAGCGGCAGGTTGTATTCCGCGATGCCGACTTGTTGCGCCAGCGAAATGGCCGGGAAGGTCAAGAGCAGTGCCGCTAAGATTCGCATGATTTGGCAGCTTATCACGCGGTGATTTGAAAGATCGCCGGGACCGGTACCAGATTTGCGGGGCACAGTACCGCTAGCATCTTACTTTTCGCTAAAACCGATCACCGCGCCATTTGCTGAAAATCGCCCTGATGAGACGGTTGGGAACTCCCAAATTCTACCTGATTCACCCAGATCGGCTGGCACTCGGGAAACGGGTTATCGGAATGCGTAGACGACCGGCCATAGCCCCGAGCGCCGAACCCGCGCCGAACCCACTCCAGACCAATCGTAGGCCGGGTTCTCCGCAGGCGTGCTAATCTTTACCACATGCCGGGTTCGAATGCCGTTCGTATCCTATGCCTCTCCATCTGCACGCTAGCCTGGGGGGCCGACTGGCCGCAGTGGCGCGGGCTGAACCGCGACGGAATCTCCCCGGAGACCGGACTGCTCGACTCCTGGCCCAAGGATGGACCGCCGCTGCTCTGGAAAATCCAGGGACTCGGTGAAGGCTATTCGTCCGCCGCGCTTTCCGGCGGCCGGCTCTACATCCAAGGCCAGCATGGCGATGAGGAGTACGTCCTGGCCTTCGACGCCAACACGGGCAAGCAATTGTGGCGCACGCACACCGGCATCTCGTTTAATGAATCGCGCGGACATGGCCCGCGCAGCACGCCCACCGTGGATGGCGACCGCGTCTACGCTCTGGCCGCCGATGGCATGCTGGTATGTCTGGAGACGGCCACGGGCAAAACCATCTGGGGTTATAACATCGTCGACCATTTTCACGGCAGGGTACCGCAATGGGGGATCAGCGAATCGCCGCTGGTGGATGGAAACCGTGTCATCGTGACGCCGGGAGGACCTGGCGCAGCCGTCGTGGCTCTCGACAAAATGAGCGGCAAGGTCCTGTGGGCGTCACAGAGCGATCAGGCCGGCTATTCTTCGCCAGTGGCTTTCGATGCGGGAACTGCGCGAGAGTTGGCGGTGTTCACCGGCGACGCGGCCCTCGGCCTGGACTTCGCGAGCGGCAAATTGCTCTGGAGATACGAAAGGGTTGCCAATCGCACCGCCAACATCGCCACGCCGATCGTACACGACGGGGAGATCTTCCTTTCGTCGAATTACGGCACGGGCTGCGTGCTGCTTAAGTCGGCCGCGGGCGGCAGCGCGGCCGAGGTGTATTTCAATCGCGACATGCAGAACCACTACAGCACCTCGGTGCTGGTGGGCGACTACTTGTACGGGTTTTCAGGCAGTATCCTGACGGCCATGAAATTCCAGACGGGCGACGTTGCCTGGCGCAACCGCAGCGTCGGCAAGGGCTCGCTGATTTATGCGGAAGGCAACTTGTACTGCCTGGGTGAAGAAGGCGTGGTGGGGTTGGTGGAGGCCACTCCGGCAGGTTACCGGGAGAAGTCGCGATTCGAGATTTCCAAGGGCGGATACCCAACGTGGAGCCAGCCAGTGATTGCGAATGGGAAGCTCTATTTGCGGGAACAGGATAATTTATCTTGCTACAACATCAAAAAGTGAAACGTGGCGCAGGCACTCCTGCCTGCCGCGCCGGCACTCCTGCCGGCGTAGGCGAGCTTTGCTCGCCTTGGGCTGAAGCCCAAGCCGGCAAGCCGAAAGGTGGGGCAGGCGCTTCCGCCTGCCAACGCCGTCCGGCGGCAAATTTCCTCGAATTCCTCACCCTCCTGGCCTGCTGTGTTCTCCCGGTAGCACTCCCCTATACATGCTCCGGCGACGAAGGCTGGACGCAGTTCCGCGGCCCGGCAGCCGGCGTTGCCGAAGACGAGAATCTCCCTGAAGCCTGGAGCACCACCGACAGCGTGACGTGGAAGCTCGACATTCCGGGCCGCGGGTGGTCGTCTCCTGTAGTGGCCGGCGACCGCATCTATCTGACTTCCGTGATCGCCGCGGACAAAGAAGAAGCGCCCAAAAAGGGCCTATATTTCGGCGGAAACCGCCTGACTCCGCCGCCGGACGAGCACCGCTGGATGGTCTATTGCATCGACTGGAAAACCGGCAAGCTGCTCTGGGAGCGCGAGGTGCATCGCGGCCAAGCGCCCGCGCGGCATCTCAAGAACAGCTATGCGTCCGAGACGCCGGTCACCGACGGCGAGCGCGTATACGCTTATTTCGGGAGCGTGGGCGTCTTCTGCCTGGACCGCGACGGCAAGCCCATATGGTCGCAACCGTTCGGACCGTTCCGCATGCGTTACGGATGGGGCGCGGCCTCCTCACCGGTGCTGCACCGGGGGCGCCTCTACATCGTCAACGACAACGAAGAGCAATCCTTCCTCGTGGCGCTGGACGCCAAGACCGGTAAACAGATCTGGCGCGTGGCGCGCGACGAGGGCAGCAACTGGGCTACGCCGTTCATCTGGGAAAGTGGCAAGCGCACCGAAATCATTACCGCGGGCACACGGCGCGTCCGCGCGTACGACCTCGATGGCAAGCTGCTTTGGGAACTGGGCGGCATGTCGTCGATCGCCATCCCCACGCCGTTTTCGAAATTCGGTTTGCTGTACGTGACGTCGGGCTATGTGGGCGACCAAGTCCGGCCGGTGTACGCGGTCCGGCCCGGAGCGTCGGGCGATATCAGCCTGAAGGGCGACCAGACCAGCAACGAATTCGTGGCGTGGTATGAGCGGCAAGCCGGTCCCTACAACCCGTCGCCCATCGTTTACGGCGATTACTATTACACGCTGCTGGACTTCGGCTTCTTCACCTGCCGCGATGCGCGCACCGGCAAGGAGATTTACGGCAAGCAGCGCATCGATGCAGCGGGCGCGGCATTCACCGCTTCGCCCTGGGCGTATCACGGCAAGATCTTCGCATTGAGCGAGGACGGAGACACGTACGTGATTCAGGCGGGAGCGGAGTTCAAGGTGCTCGCGAAGAACCCGCTCGACGAGATGTGCCTGGCGACGCCGGCCATTTACCGTTCGAGCCTGATCGTGCGCACAGCTTCGAAGCTGTACCGGATCGAGAAAGCGCGATAGCACGTGCGGCCGGTAATCTCCTTACTGCTGGCTGTATGTTTGTGCGCGGCGGACGAGTGGCCTCAGTTCCGCGGCAATCCGCAACTGACCGGCGTGGCCTCCGGCGCGGTTCCCGCCACGCTCAAGCTGCTGTGGACCTACGAGGCCGGCGACGGCATTCAATCGTCGGCGGCCATTGTGGATGGCACGGTCTACGTAGGCGTGCAATCGGCCGACCTGCTGGCCATCGATCTCGCCACAGGCAAGCTGCGCTGGAAGTATAGCGCCAAGGACGGCATCGACGAATCCTCGCCGCTGGTTCACGACGGCGTGGTCTACATCGGCGACCTGGCGGGGACGCTGCACGCGGTGCGCGCGGCGGACGGCAAGGCGCTGTGGACTTTCAAGACCGATGCCGAGATACGGTCGTCCCCGGTTGCGTCTGGCGACCGTATCTTCATCGGATCGTACGATGGCAACCTCTACTGCTTGTCGGCGCACGATGGCAAGCTGCTGTGGAAGTTCACCACCAGCAGCTATGTGCACGCGACGCCGGCGGTCTCCGGCGGCCTGGTCTACATAGCCGGCTGCGACGAGGTCTTTCGCGGCATACGCATCGCGGACGGCAAGGAAGCCATGGAATTCGATTCCGGCGGATACACGGGCGCGTCGCCGGCGATACTGGGCGATTGGGTATACTTCGGGACGTTCAACAACGACGTGGTAGGCGCGGACCTGCGGGCGAAGCGCATCGCGTGGCGTTATGAAAACCCCGAACGGCAGTTTCCGTACTACTCCTCGGCGGCCACTGTAAACGACCGCATCGTGGTCGGCGGCCGGGACAAGGTCATCCACTGTCTGAACGCAAAAACCGGAAAACCGATCTGGTCGTTTGTGACCCGCGCGCGCGTGGACTCCTCTCCAGCGATATCCGGCGATCGTGTTTACGCCGGGTCGAACGACGGCAGGTTTTACGTTCTGGACCTGGCCAGCGGCAAAAAGTTGTGGGAATTCGAAGCCGGGGCTCCGTTATCGGCCTCCCCCGCGATTGCCGGAGGCCGCATCGTGATCGGCTCGCAAGACGGCAAGCTGTTCTGCTTCGGAGCTTGATCGCGTGACGAAGCCTGCCAAAGAGGACCGGCGGCTGGTCCGGCTCACAAAAATCTGTCTCGCGCTGCCCGAAGCCACAATGTATCGTCACGGGCAGCACGCGGGATTTCTAGTGCGGAAGCGAACCTTCGCTTATTTCCTCAACGACCATCACGGCGATGGCATAGTGGCAGTCACCGGCAAGGTGCTGCCTGGCGATAACAAGGCGCTGGTGGCCGCGCAGCCCGAAAGATTCTATCTGCCCGCGTATCTCGCGCCCAACGGCTGGGTGGCCCTTCGTCTGGATGTGGGCAAAGTGGATTGGGAGGAAGTGTCCGAGCTGATCGGATGCAGCTACCGGCTGGTGGCGCCCAAGCGGCTGGCCGCGCTCGTGCATTCTGGTGAAGTGGAAGCGTGACGCCGGAACTCGAGACGCCGCGGCTTTGGCTGCGCCCCCTGGAAATCGCTGACGCGGAGCAAGCGCAGAAGTTGTTTCCGCAGTGGGAGGTCGTGCGATACCTGTCGAACCAGGTGCCTTGGCCGTTTCCGCCAGACGGAGTTTATCGATTCTATTCGGACGTCGCGCTGCCACAAGCCGAGCGTGGAGAAGCGTGGCACTGGACGCTGCGCCTGAAAAGCGATGCCGCCCGCCTCATTGGCGCAATCAGCCTGATGAAGAGCGAGGAGATTAATCGCGGCTTCTGGCTGGGCGTGCCCTGGCACGGACAAGGGTTAATGAGCGAGGCGTGCGAGGCAGTCACCGATTACTGGTTTGACGAGCTGAAGATGCCCTTACTGCATGTACCGAAGGCGGCTGCGAACACGGCATCGCGGCGCATCTCGGAGAAGCAAGGCATGCGCATCGTGGCTACCAAAGAAAGCGAGTATGTGTCCGGCCGGCTGCTCACCGAAGTATGGGAGATCACGGCGGAAAAGTGGCGGGCACGGAAAGCGGATCGGATCGGATGAGGCCCTTTCTAACAGATCGCTTCTCGATTAACCCGCTACACTGGGCTTATGGAGTTCGAGTGGGATCCGGGCAAAGCGGCCGAGAATCTCAGCAAACACAAAGTTTCCTTTCCGGAGGCCGCTAGCGTGTTTGGCGATTTGCTCGGTGCCACAGCTTTCCGGCCCCGACCACTCCGCCGACGAAAATAGATTCGTTACCGTCGGGTTGTCGAATCGAGGCAGATATCTGATGATCGCCCACGTAGAACGGCGCCAACGGGTCCGGATCATCAGCGCTCGAACCCTGACCCGAGGTGAGAAAAGAGCCTATGAAGAAACGCAGTAACAGAGCGAGTGGCGAGTTGCGCCCCGAATATGATCTTCGCCAATTGCTCAAGGGTGCGGTGCGCGGCAAGTACGCGAAACAATACCAGGCCGGCACGAATCTTGTTCTGCTGGACCCTGACGTGCGGAAAGTCTTTCGGAGTGAAAGATCGGTGAATGAAGCGCTGCGGCTGGTGATTCGGCTGCAGAAGGTTGGGAGCGCCGGGGAAGATGGCCGCCTAAAGGTAAAGTCTCGGGCATCCCGTCCGATTTCGTGAGTGCTCCCAAACCTGGACCTGGGTTAGCTCGGAACACCGGGAATTTTCGGGAGAACTCAGTGATAGAATGAGCGGCGAGTTGCGGCCCCCGGCCAATTGTTCACCGCATTGAGCGAAATCGCGTTGAAGGAGTGGCGGTGGCCCAAACGCGTAGCGGATGTTCCAGGAAACCTCGGCAGTTCGTTGTTATCTTCCGTACCCGCGATCACGTTGGAACGCTGTTCGCGTCTTGAACACCACCACCCACGCGCGCAGAATACATAAGGAGACAATCCAAATGGCAGCAACAGCGGCTCAGGGCCGATCCCCCGAAACAGAACGTAACATCGCGCGGCGGTCGGAATACTATCCGTCGCGGGAAATCTTCAATCTCGGTGCATTCCCGGACTCGGGCCATTTTCCATGATGAGGTTTGCTCCGCGTGCCGGTCCCCGAAAGCAAGCGACGGAGTCGTCAGATTCCAATCGCATCGTAGCGACTCGCCGTGCCGGAGTAACGCGGCGTGCCAGTCGCTACTCCGGCAACTTATCCTGCTGCGGCTCCGGCAGCCAGAAGCTCGAGACAAACCCCACCGCGTATACCAGCAGCGCGACGGCGCTCGCCGAATAAGCCAGCTTCGTGAAGGAGGTGGCGCCCGGCATCACATTGGCGAGCTGCGTGGTCAGCAGCGCGGCCGAGGTGCCGATCATGCGACCGCCGATATTGGCCGCGAAGCTCTCGCCCGTGCCGCGCAGATGTGTGGGATACATCCTGGGAAGATAATTCCCCCAGAAGCTGAACTGCGCCACCGTGAGTAACCCGGCGACGAAGATGCCGGCCTTCACCATGCCGAGATCGTGCGTCGCGGGATAGAAGAACACGAACGGCACCAGAAAAAGTCCGGGCACCTGAAAGACGCGCAACAGACGCCGGCGGCTGACGATGCGGATCGCCAGGAACGCCAGCACCACCCGGCCCAACAGTCCGCCGGTCTCCTGCAGAAGCTGAACATTGGCCACGATGTGCTGCTGCGCTGGCCGGGCCAGGTGCACGACCTGCGGCAAGCCGGGTACGATGCGCGGAATGTGCTGGATGGCGCCAAACGCGGCGCCGTAGCTGCATGCGAACATCAGGGTGGTCACAAGCGTGGTCTTGCGATACTCCGGCCGGAACAATTCGAGGATGCTGGGCCGCTCCAGCGTGCCGCGCAGCTTCTTCTCCTGCCATACCGGCGACTCGGGCAGGAACGGCCGGATCAGGATCAACGGTATCGCTGGAATGAGGCCGGAGATAAGCGTGTAGCGCCAGGCTTCGTGTCCGCCGTAGATGGCCGGCCACGAATTGGCGTGGGTGGCCGCGAACCCATAGGCGCCGCTGACGAGCAGGCCGCCAACCGAGGAAAACGCCTGCGTGTAGCCCAGCACGGCTTCGCGCTGTTTGGCGTCCGGGAACAGCTCCGCCAGCCAGGCTACGGCGGCCACAAATTCGACCGAGACGCCGATGAAGGTCGTGCAGCGTAGCGCCAGAAGCATGCTGGCGGACGTAGCATATCCGGACGCCAGCGCCGAGAAGGCGTAGAGCAGAATGCTCCAGACCAGAATGCGGCGACGTCCCAGCAGGTCGGTTAGATATCCGCCCAGCAGGCCGAAGATGCCGCCCGCAACCGCAGGGACGTAGAACAACAGGCCGACCCACGAATTGAACTCCGGCGTGCCCGGCTTGAGCTTTGCCAGATCCGTCAGCGCGGGCCCGACGATGAGCGGCAACACCAGCAGGGCATACGTATCGAACGCGAAGCCCACGGCGGCGATGGCGCAGATGACCCATTGAACCGGGGTGAGGCGGCGATGAGCGGCGGCGGGCGGCGATTGGGCCATTGTCGGGTGTCCCTCGGAATTTCGCGAATTTTCAGGTAGTATGGCATAGTCGGGTCGAGGATTTCATCAGATGGAACAAAGCGCGGTTTTGACAAAAAAGAAAGAGGGGAAGCGTTCCATGACGTGGATCGTTTTTGTAATCGGTGCAGTGCTATCGTGGGGCGTTTACGGCCCCGCGCTACATAAAGGGCAAACGCAGCTCGGCAATCCGCTGAAGGCGCTGCTATGCGTAGGAGTCGCGTATTTTTTGATCGGCGTACTGGTGCCGGTCTTCGTGCTTTCGTCGAACGGCGGGTTGTCAGGCTTCAATGCGGGAGGGTCGATCTGGGCCAGCATTGGCGGGGCGCTGGGCGCGCTGGGGGCAGTGTGCATCATCTGGGCATTCAAGGCGGGCGGAATTCCCAATTACGTGATGCCGCTGGTTTTCGGAGGCGCGCCGTTGGTCAACGTGGTCGTGTCGATGGCCACGCATCCACCGAAAAACGCACCGAGCCCGTTGCTGTACGTGGGGTTCCTGTTGGCGGCGTTGGGCGGGGGACTTGTGCTGTACTACAAGCCTTCGTAGCATTGCTGTGGGCTGAAGCCCACAGCGGCACGCTGAAGCGTGCGCCACGCCGTCACTTGCCGATCGAATACAGAAACGCCGCCGTCCGAATAAAGATGTGCTGGTCTGAAATGGCCGGCGAGCTCAACGTATAATCGTTCAGCTCGTTCTCCGCCAGGACGCGAAACTCGGGCCCGGCCTGCAGGACCGTGGTCAGACCTTCTTCGTTACTGATGTAAATCTTTCCGTCCGCCAGTACGGGCGAGGAACTGTAGACCGCCGGCTTGATGCGCTTGCCGCCCCAGATCTCTTCGCCGGTCCTGGCGTTCAGGCACCAAACGATGCCGCGGTCGTTCACCGAATAAAAGTACTTCCCGTCGGTGACCGGTGTCGGCACATCCGGCCCGTTCATGAACGACCACAATTTGTGCGACTGCGAAATGTCTCCGTGGCCGCCGGCGCGAAAGGCGATCAGAGGTTTCACGCGCGTGGGCGCATAGACCACGTCGTCAAAAACCACAGGCGACGCGATAATCCGGTAGGCGGGGTTCTTGTCCGGATTGAAGCCGGTGCCGCGCCACAACTCCTCGCCGGTGGCCGGATCGTGACCGGTGACGCAATCGCCGCCCGTGATTACGATCTCGACGTGATTGCCATACCGCAGCAGCGCCGGTGTGGTGTAGGAATCGGGCGACTCTCGCACCGCATCGGTGGGCCGTACGACGCGCCAGACAGTCTTGCCGGTTTTCTTGTCGATCCGCAGAACGTACGACGGATCGTGCGTCTTCATCCCATGCAGCACCTGCACGTAGAGCGAATCCTCGTAGAGCAGGGGGGACGATGCATAACCCCAGTTCAGGCCGAACTTGCCGTAGTCCTTCTGGATGTCGCGCATCCACAGCTCATTGCCGTTGAAGTCGAAGCCCTTCAGCACGCCGATTCCGGTCATCGCGTACACGGCTTGCCCATCGGTAACCGGCGACGGCGACGACATGTTCTGCTTGTTGATCTTGTAATTGCCGGTGGCGACCAGTTTCTTCCATTGCACGGTCCCCTTGCTTTTGTCGACGCACCACAGATTTAGGTCGTCTGCGTCCGCGACGGAGAGGAAGATGTGATTGCCCCAGATGATCGGCGTAGCGCCAGATTTGGCGGGCATCGCCAGTTTCCACGAGATGTTTTCGGTGGTGCTCCAGTGGAGCGGGAGGTCCTTTTCCGTGCTGATACCGTTCAGGGAAGGGCCGCGCCATTGCGGCCAGTTTTCCGCGATGGCGGGTAATGCGATGGCGGCGAGGACCAAGGCAAGCGATGGCCAGGTGCGCAGGTTCTCCTCCTAATAAGTCGCCCGAAGGCGAGATATTGAGAAGGATATCACGGCGGCGTCGCGCATGCTTTAGCGTGCCGGCGGCGACTTCAGTCGGCGCAGCGTTCAGCGTGGCTTTCTGGAAGGCACGGAGCACCCAATGGTGCGTGCACAACCACCATCCACGAGCCACCAACCACGGCGTGCGAAGCGCGCCCCCTACCGCAGATCCAGCGCAGCCAGACTACGGCGATCCCGCACGTACAACGTGCTCCCGGCCAGCGAGGGGGCCGTCCAGGCATTGCTGTGCAGCAGTTCAGCCCGCGCCAGCACCTTCACGCCTGTCGACGAAACAGTGGCCAGCGACAAATTGCCATCCTCATCGACGACGATCAGCTTCCCATCGGCGTAAATGAACGTCGCTTTGGGGAAGGTGCGGTCCTGCCAAAGCACCTTGCCGGTCTTCGCGTCGATGGCGGTCAGTGGCGCCGGGCCGAAATCGCCGCTCGAACCGTAGAGCGTGTCGCCGATGCGCAACAGGTTGCCGATGTGCACGCGCAGGCGGTTCGAACTCCAGAGTTCCTTCACCTGCGTTTTGCCGTTTGCCACGTGCAGTTGCAGCGCCACGCAGCCGCCGTTGTAAGCGGATGAGACGAACAGCGTATTGTCATCGGTCCAAAGCGGCAAGGCGATGTTTAGGCCCCAGCTTGTGCTGTGCGGATGCTTCCAGAACAGCTCGCCGGTGTCCGGATTGACGCCGATCACGTCGTCGCTCATCACGGCGACAAGCTGGTCCTGGCCGTCTACTTCGATGAAAACGGGCGACGAGGGAGAGTTGCGGAAATCCTGTTTCTGCCAGACCACCTTGCCTGTTTTCTGGTTGAAGGCGATGAGGGCATGACCCGCGCCACCCACCTTCATAATGACCGTGTCCTTCCAGGCGATCGGGCTGCCGGAATATCCGCGGTCCATGCGAGTGCCGTTGAACTCGCCCCAGAGATCGTGCGACCAGAGCACTTCGCCCGTTTTCTTGTCGAGGCAGAGCAGGTTCGCCAGGATCCCCACGGCATAGACGGAGTCCGCCGTGACCAGGGGCGTGGCGTGCGGGCCGGGTCCATTCTCCATGGCCATACCGGAGCGAAACGCGGCGTTCTCCGCGTGCTCCCAAATGGTCTTGCCGGTGGCGGTAGCGGCGGCCAGCGTGATCTCCTGCTCGCCGCGCCGGTACATGGTGTAGAGCACCGGGCCATCGATGGAGATGCCGGAATAACCTTCGCCGAGGTCGCGGCTCCAAAGCTTCTTGGGACCCGAACTCGGCCAACTGTTGGCCAGGCCTTTGGCATCGGATGTGAAGTTGCGGTTGGGGCCGGCAAACTGGGGCCACTCGAGCGATCCGGCTTGGGCGGTCGCGCACACTAGCAGCGTCGCGAGGAGAAGGACGGGATGCTTCATTGGATATCCCAGAGCGCCAAAGTCGTGGCGTCTTTGATCAGAATGCCCTGGCCCAGCAGAACGGGATGCGCCCAGGTCGGGCTGCTGGCCACCTCATACTTATGCAGCGGCTCGAACGCCTTGGCGCTTTGCCGGGCTACTGTTAACTCGCCGTCGTTCGTCAGAACAAACAGCAGCGAGCCGGCAGCCACGATGGCAGCGTTGTCGGCTTGGCGGCCTTCGGAGGTCCACAGCGTCGTGCCGTCGCTCGGGTTCAGGCAGAAAAACTCGCCCTTCTTGCGCTCGGAAAAGCCAAACAGAAGATCGCCGCTCACTACCGGCGAGCTCATGTACATGGAGAGATCCTGATTTTGCCAAACCGTTTCAGCAGTCCACTCCGCGCCGCGTTTGATGACCTTCACTCCGATCACCGGCTTGGCGATGCCCGAGAAAATAAGGGTGTCATGGTAGAGCACCGGCGTGACGATGTTCTGCGCATACATGGTTGTGTAGGGGATGCTCCAGAGCAGATCGCCATTGGCCGCCGAGACTCCCACGATGTTGTGCTGGCTCTGCGTGATCACCTGGCGGGTTCCGCCCAGTTCGACGATGATGGGCGAGGCGTAGGCGGGAGTGTCGCCTTTCCATCTCCACTTTTCCGCGCCGGTCGCGGCATCGAATGCGGTCAGCGCGCCTTGGCGGGGCGTGCCGACGTGCGCGATCACCAGGCCGCCATCGACCACCGGGGACATGGCCGTGCCGAAATCCGGCGGACCGAATTCTTTGTGCCATTGCGGCTTGCCGGTCTTGGCGTCGAAACAGGAAAGAATGCCGCTGATGCCGAACGTAAAAATGCGGCCGCCTTCTACTACCGGCGTGGATTTCACTCCCTTGCCGTGGCCGGTGGCCGCGGGGTTCATCTTGTAGGGCGCGTCGTAGCTTTCCTGCCAGATCACCTGCCCGTTTTCGGGGCGCAGCGCGGAGACCACTTCGCGGTCGCCTTGCCGCGTATGTAGGTAGATTCTGCCATCGGCCACTACGGGCGACGAATGTCCCTCACCGACAGTGACCTTCCACTTGAGATCGAGCTTCTCCGGCCACGCTTTAGGCTCCGTGAAGCCGGTAGCGATGCCGTCGCGGTGCGGGCCGCGCCACTGCGGCCAGTCCTGCGCCGAGACGCCCTTCTTCTTGAGTGCGGCCATCTCGGCCTTCAGATCGTCACACATGAGATAGAGTTCGTGCTGGTCATTATCTTCGGCGGGATGCACGGCGACTTCTGCCGGAGGCAGCGCGAAGATCAGCCATCCGTGCCCGGCGTCCACGGATGAAAATCCGAGGACGTCGCGGAGAAAGGCGCGGTCGGCGTTCGCATCCTTGCTGTAGACGATTACATGGGCGCCAAAAATCATAGATTTGCTCCGTTTCGCACCAGTTGGATCAGGCACGATGCCTTCTCGGTTGCCGGTCTTGAGTCTAGCAGACGGCTGAGGAACTAATGAGGGGCGGGGCAGAATGCCTTTAGCCTGAATTCGTCAGCCACCGAGCACCCCTCCCATCGTGTTCCACAGTTTTCGCGGACCTCGCTGTCGTGCTTGTAGCCCAACAGCGTTGGCGGGTTCTGGCTATTTTCCAGGCACCAGAGCCAAATGGCAACGGCGGGATGCACCTCGACGATGTAATCCGGATCTGCATTTTGGTGGCGGTCCCAGAGCTACGCTTTAAGGGCCTGGCACGACAACAAGTCGTGAAAGCCGCCAACGCCGCAAAGGAGGCCGACCCGCACTAATCGGAGCTACCCTTAAGTAAACAATGCCGAAATCGGACCAAGGAGTGATCCCGCTCGAAGTCATCGAAGGCAGGATTTTCGTGCTGCGCAGCCATCGGGTCATGCTGGACCGGGACCTGGCTGAACTCTACGGCGTGCCAGTGAAGCGGCTCAATGAACAAGTAAGCGGAACAGTGACCGGTTCCCGGACGACTTCATGTTTCAACTGACGCTGGAGGAGGGGAAGCCGGTATGGCTTTCAAGGTCGCAAATTGCGACCTTGAAGCGCGGGCGGAATATCAAGTACCGGCCTTATGTGTTTACCGAGCACGGAGCGGTGATGCTGGCCAATGTCCTTCGGAGCTCCGTGGCCGTCCGTGCCAGTATACAGGTCGTACGCGCCTTCGTACACCTGCGGCGGATGCTTTCGACCAACGAGGACTTGGCCCGGAAAATTGAGGCGCTGGAGCGCAAAGTGGGGAAGCACGACGCTGACCTGGAGGCCGTTTTGGATGTCCTGCGGAAGCTCCTGCAACCCCCGCCGGAGCCGTCAAAGCGGCCCATCGGGTTCGTGGGGCCGGGCAAGAAGTAGCCGTGGTTCGAACGATGCGGCTCACTCGTGCTCCCGCGCGGCCTCCTTCGCCTTCCGCACCTCTTCCAGGCGCTCCGCGATGCGTTTCTCCATGCCGCGATCGGTCGGATGGTAGTAGCGTTTGCCGGTCAGTGACGGCGGCAGGCAGTCCATCACCGTGATGGCGTCCTCAAACTTGTGGGCGTGCTGGTAGCCTTCGCCGTAGCCCCATTGCTTCATCGAGCGCGTGACCGGGTTGCGCAGATGCAGCGGGACGGGCTCGGCCATGGTCGCCTGCACATCCGCCTGCACCGCGCCTAGCGCCCGGTACGAAGCGTCGGACTTGGGCGCCACCGACAGGTAGATGGCGGCCTGCGCCAGCGCCAGGTCGCCCTCCGGTATGCCGAGAAAATGCACGGTCTGCATGGCGGCCACGGCCTGCTCCAGCGCCCGCGGATCGGCCAGCCCGACGTCTTCGATGGCCATGCGCATCAAACGCCGCGCGATATACAGCCGGTCCTCGCCGGCCTCCAGCATGCGCGCCAGCCAGTAGAGCGCGGCATCCACATCGCTCGACCGCACGGACTTGTGCAGCGCAGAAATCAGGTTGAAGTGCTCCTCGCCCGACTTGTCGTACAGCAGCACCTTGCGCTGTATGGCGTCCTGCACCGCCTGCTCGGCAAGCTCGTGGGGCGGCGACGCGGCCACCGCAGCTTCCAGCGTGTTATATGCGCCGCGCGCGTCGCCGTTGGCGAAAATGGCGATCTGCTCCAGCAGCGCGGGCGGCGCCGCGATCTCCAACTCGCCCAGCCCCCGCTCGCGATCGGCCAGCGCGCGTTGCAAAAGCCCCACAATCTCCTCGGCGGTGAGCGCGCGCAGCGCATAGACCCGCGATCGCGACAGCAGCGCCGCGATCACTTCGAAGGACGGATTCTCCGTGGTGGCGCCGATCAGGATGATGTCGCCGCGCTCCACGTATGGCAGAAACGCGTCCTGCTGCGCCTTGTTGAAGCGGTGAATCTCATCGATGAAAACGATGGTGCGCCGGCCCAGACGGCGCAGGCGTTCGGCATCCGCCATCACTGCCTTGATCTCCTTGATACCGGCCAGCACCGCGCTGAAAGGGATGAACTCGCAGCGGGTCAGCCGCGCAATGAGCCTGGCGAGGCTGGTCTTGCCCACCCCCGGCGGTCCCCAGAGGATCAGCGAGCTCAACTCATCGTGCTCGATCTGCCGGCGCAGCGGTTTGCCCGGCCCCAGCACGTGTTCCTGCCCCGCGAATTCGTCGAGCGTGAGCGGGCGCATGCGATCGGCGAGCGGCCGCTTCTTATCCACCTTTTCCGGCGCGCCGGGTGGGACTGTATCGAACAGGCTCACGGGTGAAGCGACCTTTGGCGCCGGGCTTCGTACAACAGGATGCCGGCCGCCACCGCGGCGTTCAGCGACTCCACGCCGGAGGTGGGAATCGAGATATCCAGCGCCGCCGAGCGCAAGTCCGCGCCGACTCCCCGCGCTTCATTGCCGATGACCAGTGCGCATCGCCGGCAGAAATCCACCTCATGCAGAGGCTTCGACGGCGTGCGGGAGCCGGCCGGCACACCGGCGTAAACGTCCAGCTTGTTCTGCTGCAGCGCCGCGCGCGCCAGCACCGGATCGAGGCCATAGGCAAACGGCACGCGGAAAAGGGAGCCGGCGGCCGCGCGCAGCGCTTTGGGATTGAACGGGCTCACGGTACCCTTCAGGAACATCAGCCCGGTGGCCCCGAAAGCCTCCGCGGCGCGCGCGATGGCGCCGGCGTTGCCAGGGTCCTGCAAGCCATCCAGGACTACGAGCAGGCTCTTTCCGCGAAACAATTGCGGCAGGGTCCAGACCGGCGGCTGCACCAGCGCGATCACTCCCTGGCTCGATTCCGTCCCGGAAATATACGGGAAAAGCTGGTCCGCCACCACGGCCACGCGCAGCCCGGTGAGGCGCTTGACGTGGGTCTCCACCGCGGATTGCACGGACGCCGAGCAAAGCACCACCTTTACGGCGCAATCGCTGCGCAAGGCCTCCTCCAACAGGTGGAACGTCTCCGCCACCAGGTAGCCTTCCTGCGTCAGGCCGCCGCGGGCGATGGCGCGCCGCACGTCCTTCAACAACGGGTTGACCGCGCTGGAAATCATCTCGGGCTTGGGCATCTTACAATGTGTCTGGGATCAGAATAGCGCAGATGAAACGGGCCGTATCGAATATCGTGGTGGGGGCTGTCTCGCTGGCCATGCTCTACACGGCCTGGATCGCCATGCAAATCGAGCGGCAGGCCAACCGCGACGAAGCCCGGCCCGCGGACGTGATCGTGGTGCTGGGAGCGGCGGAATATCGCGGACGGCCTTCGCCGGTTTTGAAGGCGCGCCTGGAACACGCGCTCGATCTTTACGCACGCAAACTGGCGCCCCGCATCATGACCACCGGCGGCGCGGGAGGCGACCCGGTCTTCACCGAGGGAGGCGTGGGACAGACATATCTGATGAGCCGCGGAGTGCCTTCCGAAGACATTGTGGTGGAGAGCGAGGGCAACAGCACCGTCGAATCCACCGCCTTGGCCGGCGAGATCATGCGGCGCATGGGTCTACAATCCGTCATCGTGGTAAGCGACGGATACCACATTTACCGCGTGAAGAAAATGCTCGAGTCGGACGGACTCACCGTGTATGGCTCGCCGCGCCCCGAGCAACCGCATGATAGCTTGCGGGAGCGATGGAACTACGTCAGACAGGCGATCGGCTATATCTTATGGTCGTGCGGCGTAGCATTGTAAGGCGCCTCGCCGCGCAGGCTCACACCTTGAATAACTCACTCACCCGCTTGGCCTGTACCCCGTTGTCGACGGTGGCATAAACGCATCCCGCGCAGTCACTATGAAGCTGCCGTTGGCGTTGCGGATCGACATCGCGGGTGTAAACCAGGTGTCCGGCCGGAAGCCTTCGCCGAACATCTCCCGGTCGTTGCCTCGATTCGCCGCGCGGCAGTAGAGCGGCTTGCCCACGTCGCACTTGCCGACGGTATAGTTGAAGCCGCTGGCGTCATGGTTCCAGGCAAAACCCAGATAGAGGGCCTTGGCAAACGGCTCGCCTTGTAGCGCGCCGTTTCCGGACATCGAAAATGGGAAGCTCGGTCTCGTCCTCGACGCCATGACGAACCGCACAGGCGAGTGGCCCGCCGTGATTGGAAGCGTCCAGCATCGAAACGCCGATCGATGGGCGCCGCTTGGCGGATGGGGATCGATCGCCAATTCGTCGGGATCATCGGTTCCTAGCGATGGTCGATGGAACATAGCTCCTGCCCCGCCGCGGGCTTTTGGAAGAAGTAATAGCCGCTTCTGAGAACCGGCCCGCCAGCCTGATCGTGCCGCATCATTTCAATGGCGGTCTGGGCGCGCCGTCACTCCCCTGACGGGTGGCCAGCGGCTTTACCTTTCCATAGAGCGCCGCGCGCACGCCACGAACAGAGCGAGCCTCGCGCATGTGGCTAGTCCCGGTAGCGCCGGTGGTACTCGCCTCCGCCCAGCCCGCCTAAATCGATGATCACCGCAACGATCAGGATGATCAGGTTGATACCTTCCATCGGCCGGTGGCTGTTATGCATCCACGCGTAGGCCAGCGTGGTGAGCGGCAGGAAGAGGAACCCGAGTATCGGGACGATCAGGCCGTGATAGGCGCGTTCGAGATAACTCGAGAACAGGAACAACAGCACCATCACGACCCGCGGAAACGCCAGAACGAGGATGAAAACCAGACAGGGCATAGCGCCTGCCGACTATTGTCTCAGATTCCCAGCGGCGCTGGCGGACGTGTCGTCCGGCCCGGTGTGCTTAGCCGCACACGAGTTGACTCCGGCCTTCGGCCGGCGTATTGTAAATAATTTAGGCATCGACTGTAATTCAATTAGGCATCCGCATGAGCAAACCATCCGATTTGATCCAGGGGACGCTGGACCTGTTGATCCTCACCACGATCTCACTCGAACCGAAGCACGGCTGGGCCATCGCCAAGCGCATCGAGCAGGTGAGCGAGGACGCGCTGCAAGTTACGCAAGGCGCGCTCTATCCGGCGCTGCATCGCCTGGAGCAGCAGGGCTGGATCCGGGCCTCGTGGCGCACTACGGAAACCGGGCGCGAAGCCAAGTTCTACGAGCTGACCAAGGCCGGCCGCGTCCAACTGGAAAAAGAACTGGCGCAATGGGAGCGCCTGTCGAACGCAGTGGGACTGGTGATCCGCATGGCCGAGGAGTAGCGCAATGAAGCTACGGCGCGTGTGGGATATCGTCCGGATGCGGCTGCGCTCCCTGGCGCGGCGGAAGCGCGTCGACCGGGAACTCGATAATGAATTACGTTTCCATATCGAACAGCAGATCGAAGAGAATCTCGCGTCGGGCATGCCGCCCGCCGAAGCGCGCCGCATGGCGCTGCGCAGGCTTGGCGCTCCGACGCAAATCCAGGAGGAATGCCGCGATATGCGACGCACCGATTACTTCGAAAATCTCTCGCGCGACCTGCAGTACGCGCTGCGCATGCTGGGCAAGAATCCCGGCTTCACCGTGGTGATTGTGCTCACGCTGGCGTTGAGCATCGGCGCCAACAGCGCCATCTTCAGCGTCATTGACGGCGTGTTGCTGCGGCCCCTGCCCTACCCGGATGCGGACCGCATCGTGAGGGTCTTCTTCCACAGCGCGGACTACGCGAAGTTCCCGCTGAACCCCTTCGACTTTCGCGATTTTCGCGCGCGCAATCGCTCCTTTGAGGCTTTGGCCGGTTTCACGCGCGGCGACCTGCAGCTTTCCGGGACGGGCCAGCCGGAAAGATTCGCGGGCTTTCAAGTGACCGCCGGGTTCTTCCGCGTGCTGGGCCTGCACGTCGCGCGCGGACGGGAGTTCAACACAAACGATGAGCTCGAGGGTAACGGAAGGCTGGTGATTCTGAGCGACCGGTTGTGGCGTAGCAAGTTCGCGGCCGACCCGCACATCCTGGGGCGGAAGATCGTGCTGGATGCGCAGCCGTTCACCGTCGCCGGCGTGATGCCGCCCGGCACGGAGCATCCCGGGAACGAATACCACGGGCTCGGGCACGGCGAAACGGTGGACTTGTGGTGGCCTTTCACATTTCGCGGGGATCCCGCACGTCGCGGCTCACATTACCTCGAAGTCATCGGGCGCGTCAAGAAGGGCGTCACGCCGGCGCACGCGCAAGCGGAAATGAATGCGCTCATTGCGCAGCTTGCCCGCGAGCATCCCGACGCACTGGCGGGCTGGCAGGCGCTTGTGATTCCGCTATACGAGGAGATTGTGGGACCCAGCCAGCGCCTGCTGCTGGTTTTGCTGGGCGCCGTCGCCTTGGTGCTGCTGATCGCCTGCGCCAACGCGGCCAACCTGCTGCTGGCCAAGGCCACGGCCCGTCAACGAGAAATTGCGGTACGCGCGGCGCTGGGCGCGGGAAGGGCGCGCCTGGTTCAGCAGATGCTCACGGAGAGCTTGCTGGTGGCGCTGCTCGGGGGCGGCTTGGCCGTGGCGATCGCGGTGGCGGGCGTCAAGGCGCTGGTGTCCCTGCTGCCTGCCGGCTTTCCGCGCGCCGATACCATTCATGTGAATACGGCGGTCTTCGCATTCACTTTGCTGATCGCGCTGGCTACGGGCATCCTGTTCGGGCTGGCGCCGGCTTTACAGGCTGCCCGCACGGATCTACAACAGGGCCTCCGTGAAGGCGGCCGTGGCGCCACGAGCAGCGGCCGGCATCTTCGGTTGCGCAGCCTGCTGGTGGTTGGGGAAGTGAGCCTTGCATGCGTGCTGCTCATCGGCGCCGGTCTGATGTTGCGCAGTTTCGTGAACCTGCTGCGCACCGACCCCGGTTTTCGCCCCGAACATCTTTTGACCGCCAGCATTTCGCTGCCGGATGAAAAGTATAAGCCTTTGGAGACGATTCGGTTTTATGACCGGCTCCTCACGAACCTGAATTCCGTCGCGGGCATTCGCGCTGCCGGCGTGGGGACAGATCTGCCGTGGACGGGCTACGACGACAACATCGGTGGTTTCACCATCGAAGGAAAAAAACCGGCCGCGCACGAAGAGTTCCACGCGCGCTATCACGTGGCCAGCTCCGATTACTTCCGCGCCATGGGCATCCCGCTAGTCCGCGGCCGGTTCTTTACAGTGGACGACAAAATCGATGCGCGGCTGGCGCTGATCGTCAATCAAAGCATGGCACGGCGTTACTGGCCCAATGAAGATGCGCTAGGGAAACGTATCACCTTCGATGATGTACCCAAAGAGAAGGATTGGATGACGATCGTCGGCATCGTAGGGGACGTGAAGGACAAGCCCGACAGCCGGGTAGCAGAGATGGCGCTTTGGTGGCCGGTCACGCAAACGCCCGTTTCGATCAATACGATGTCGATCGGGGTGCGCGGAAGTTCCGATCCGGCGCTGCTGGTGAACGGCCTGCGCGAAGCGGTGCGCGAAATGGACCCAACACTGGCCGTCGCGGACATACGCGCGATGGACCAGATTGCCGACGCGAACGTCTCCACGCCGCGTTTCGCGCTGTTTCTGGTGGCGCTGTTCGCGGGTCTGGCGCTGACGCTAGCGGCCATCGGCATGTATGGCGTGATCTCGTATTCGGTGAGCCAGCGCACGCACGAATTCGGCTTGCGTATGGCACTCGGCGCGAAGCCCTGGGATGTGCAGCGTCTCGTGCTGCGCCAGGGAATCAGGCTCGCGCTTTTGGGCGTTCTGCTGGGACTCGCGGGCGCTCTCGCGCTGGGCCGCGTGCTGTGGAGCTTGCTTTACGAGGTAAGCGTGGTCGATCCGCTCACGTTCACGTCAGTCACGATTGTCGCCATCGTTATCGCGGTGCTGGCATGTTATTTGCCGGCGCGTCGAGCGACTGCAGCGGACCCTATGAGAGCTCTGCGGGCGGAGTGAGCCGCGCGGGGCGCAGCCGGTTCATCCAGTATGCCCATGCCACGATCAGCGAGAAGAAAATCAGACTGGAGACGGCCATGGCGCGCGGGTTGGGAGGAGGCGGTCCGGCGATATTCCCGTACCACGCCAGCGTGAGAAGGGCGATCACGATCCAAAAGGCGTATATACCAGCGTGCCCTTTAGGATGCGTTCCACGAAGGTAAAGGATGATGGCGACCAGCCAGAGGCCGCCCTCTACGATGACAGTGGCGGAGACCGAATTCCAAAGCGACAATCCGAAATATCTGTGGATTCCGGGGGCCAGCGGAAAGTTGGGCCAGGCTACAAAATCTAGCAACGCGTGGCTCAGAACCGCTGCGAAGAGCACCCACGCGCCGCGCGGGTAATGCCGCCGCCAGAAGTACGCCCCGGCAAACAGGGCCGCCCACACGACGTCCATCAACAGGCTGTGGCTGAAGGCGACGTCGGAAGTGCCGAGGTAATTCGCCGCGCCGATTCCAGGCTTGAGCTCGACGTGCTCAACGCCGGCGAGCAGGAAGATGCACCAAAGCAAATCCGGCAGGAGCGCTGCCAGCACGGCCGTACCGAGCGAGATACGCGGCGCCACGCGCTTCGCCACCATACCCGCGGCAACGTGTCCGACGAGCATCGGGCGCTATTCCTCCCGCGCCGGCTTCTGCTGCAGCAGGCGCAGCTTTTCACGCTCCCTGCTTTCCTGGTATGACAAGGCGCGCGTTCGTTCATAATCGCGGCTGGCGATGGCGTCCGTCATGCGGCTGACCGACAGCGCAGCGCGCTTCTGCAACTCGCTGACGTCGTCCGGCGCCGGACTCCGGTGCAGATCCGCGCCCGCTCCGGCAAACCACAATTCGCGGGGCACGCCCACGGGCCGCATCATCCGCAAGTCTGGCAGCCGGCGTCCGCGAACCGAGCCGTCGGTAGTGAGCTTCGCGATCCACTCGCTTGCGGCGCTGGCCACCAGTCCGGTCAACTCTGCGATAACAAAGCGAACGAAAATCGCGCAGCCCCGTGTGCGATTCTCTCCGGCTGCCTTCTCAAAGGCCGCCAGCATCTCGCCGGCGAACAGCGCCGTGTAATCCGCGGGGTACAGCCGGAGCAGCGTTCTGTAAATCCGTTTCATATTCCGCTCACACCTCCCTCGCGCGAAGACGGATGCCGGCCGCCCGCGTCAATTGCTTCATGCGGTCCAACTCAATCTCGAGTTGTTTGCGGCCCGCAGACGTCAGTCTGTAGGCTTGTTTCTCGCGCGATGCGTCTTCCTGCGCGAAAGGCTCGATCCAGTCGTTTTCCAAAAGCCTCCGCAGAGCGCCATAGAGCGTGCCGGTGCTCAACCGGACCCGCCCATTGCTGAGAGTCTCAATGTCCTTCATCAATGCGTAGCCGTGGCGGGGTCTATCCGCCAGGCTCAGCAGGATCAACAGGACCGGCTCCGTGAGAGGCCGCATCGCGACATGTCGCATGACGCCATATTAGACGGTCCCCAGTATCCTGTCAAGCGGGCTAACCAATCGGGGTCCAACTACGTCTCAACCTTCTATGCCTGGAATCGAAGAATTGCGGAAGGACCTTGTCTATGGCGTGCGCATTCTTGCCAAGAGCCCCGGTTTCACGGCCGTCGCAGTGCTGTCTCTGGCGCTCGGAATCGGCGCCAACACTGCCATCTTCAGCCTGATCGACGCGGTGCTTTTGAAGATGTTGCCGGTCAAAGATCCGCAGCAGCTCGTGGCCTTGACCGATCCCACCTTCAGTGGCGTCAGTATCGGCACCTCCACGGGCGAGCGGGGCAACCTCTCCAATCGCGAATTCGAGGCATTGCGCGACCGCACCCAGTCCTTCTCCGGCATGTTCGCCGCGCAAAGCGATCTGGACAAGCAAAACGCCAGCATTGATGGCAAATCTCCAGAGGAAGTCCAGACCCGCCTCGTCAGCGGAGGCTATTTCTCGGTTCTCGGCGCCACCGCTTTCGTCGGACGCACGTTCACGGCCGCCGATGAGCGCGGACCGGGCAGCGCGCCGTACGCCGTCATCAGCTACGAATTCTGGCAGCGCCGCTTTGGCGGACTGCCCTCCGTTCTCGACTCCCGCGTCCGCTTCGGCAAAGCCAACCTCGACATCATCGGCGTCGCGCAGCCGAATTTCTTGGGAGAGAACGTAGGCGAAGTACCCGATCTGTGGATTCCGCTCAATATGCAGCCGCAAATCATGCCCGGCCGCATGTGGCTGGCAGACGATCCCTCCAGCATCTCGGAGAAGGTCATGTGGCTGCACGTCATCGGCCGGCTGAAACCGGGGGTTTCACGCCAGCAGGCTCAGGCCAACGTAGACGTCGTCTTCAAGCAGATCGTCGCCGAGGAGTTCTCCAAGGTCAGTCAGAGTCAGCCCGACATCCTTAAGCAGAATCTGAAATTGCACGATGCGGGCAGGGGCGTCTCCAGCCTACGAGGCGATTTTGCCGATCCGTTGTACGTGCTGATGGCCGTGGTCGGGCTCGTGCTCGTCATCGCCTGCGCCAACGTCGCCAACCTGCTGCTGGCGCGCGCCACCTCGCGCCAAAAGGAAATGGGAGTGCGGCTGGCGCTGGGCGCGGGCCGCGCACGCATCATCCGGCAGTTTCTCACCGAGAGCTTAATGCTCTCCGTCGCCGGCGGGTTGCTCGGCAGCCTGCTCGCCGTGTTTGGCGTACGGCTGCTCATCCGCATGGTCGAGCGCGCTCCCGGCGCTACGGTGCTGGATGTGCGCCCCGATTTGCGGATGCTCTTCTTCACCATCGGCGTTTCTCTCTTCACTGGCCTCATCTTCGGACTCGCTCCAGCATGGCGGTCCGCGGGCGTCAACGTCAGCAGCACGCTGAAAGAGGCCGGACGGGGCCTCACTGGCAGCAGCGCCAGGATCGGCGCGGGAAAAATCCTGGTCATCGCGCAGATCGCCCTCTCCGTGATGCTGCTGATTGGCGCCGGATGGTTCATACGCACCCTGCGCAATCTCGAAAACGTCGATCTGGGGTATCCGCGCGAAAGGATCGCGCTGGTCCGCGTGGACTTCCTTTCCGCGGGCTACTCGGATCAACGTCTACCGATCGCCTACAATGACGTGCGCGACCGGCTCGCGCGCATTCCCGGCGTGCGCGGCGTGACCTATTCGCAGAACGGACTTTTCGGCGGCACCGAGTCCGCCGACCGCATCAGCGTCGAAGGTTACAAACCGCGAAAGGCCGGCGACGACTCCGCCCGCTTCGACCAGGTCGGCCCGAATTACTTTGCCACCGTCGGAATCCCCATCTTGCTCGGCCGCGGCATTGAGCAGCGTGATGTGGAGGGAGCGGAGCCCGTTTGCGTGGTCAACGAGGGTTTCGCCAAATTCTACTTCGGCGTCGGGAGCCCGATCGGACGGCACGTGAAGGACGAGTTTCCGGATACGCACAAAACGTTCGTGATCGTCGGCGTGGCGCGCAACGCGCGCGACCACAACCTCCGTGGGGAAGTGTATCGCCGCTTCTACCTCCCGGCGCAGCAGAAGCTGGGCGAGTTCTCGCCATCCGTTTATTATGAGATCCGGACCTACGGCGACGCGGGGTCTATAATCCAGGCGGCGCGCAAGCAGATCCTGGCCCTCGATCCGAACCTGCCGATCTACAGCGACAAAACTCTCGTGTCGATGCTGGATGACAACCTGCGGCAGGAGCGCATCATTTCACAGCTTTCGGCTGTCTTCGGCGGCCTGGCGCTGCTGCTCGCGGCAATCGGCCTGTATGGCGTGCTTTCGTATGCAGTGGCGCAGCGGACGAACGAAATCGGCATTCGCATGGCATTGGGCGCGGAGCGCGGCACGGTTATCCGGATGGTGCTGCGCGAAACGGCGGTGCTTATCGCCATCGGGCTGGCCGCCGGAGTCCCCGCCAGCTTGGCCTGTGCGCGGCTCATTCAAAGCAAACTTTTCGGGTTGAAGGCCGCCGATCCGATCACGCTGGGGGCCGCGCTCGGAATCATGATCGCGGTTGCCATTGCCTCCGGCTATCTGCCGGCGTATCGGGCGTCGAAGGTGGATCCGCTCATCGCGCTGCGGTACGAGTAGGATTCGGATCAGCCAGGCGCTTTACTGCGTGTCCGCGGTCGTATAAGGAACCCAAACCTCCATATTCGAAGCCTCGCGATTCGCCCAGGCGTAGTAGGGAATGAAGGTGAGCGCCACCTCTTTCCCGGGCCGCTCCAGGTTTTCCCGAAACGCGCGGTAGAGCGGTTCGTTGCGGAATGGCTGGTCTACCACGCTCCCATGATGCTTCAACGTCACGATGCCGCCCAGCAGATCGGAACGATAGGCGCTGACAAAGCCCGTGCCATCGATCAGCAGCGAAGCATCGAACAGATTGAAGCCAGGCTGATCGGGTTGCTCCAGGCAGTAAACCAGCGGGCCGCGCTCGACGGCTAGCCGGCCGGCGTTTTCGCGCACCCGCGGATTGGCGCGTACCAGCCGGGGCGAGATCGCAATATCGATGCTCACTTTGTCGCCGGGTTCCCAGCGGCGATGGATCTCGTAATATTCGCCGGCCTTGGGCTGATCGTGCCGGCTGGAGAATGGCTCCGGTACTTTCACCCCGACCGTGGTCCCATCCGACCATCCGGGGATGCGTACGAAGACGCTGAATTCCGCCGGGTGGGCCGGATCGACGGTAAGCTCCACGGCGCCTTTCCATGGATATTCGGTCTGCTGCGCGATCTTGATGCCGGTGCCATCTTCAAGATGCCAATCCAATTCGGAGTTATGAAACAGATTGACGTAGACTCCCTGCGGGCTGGTGCTGTAAAGGTACCCGGGCAGCGAGGCGAAGATGCGCTCGATATTGGGCGGGCAGCAGGTCGTGTCGTACCATTCGTTGCGGATTTTTTCGCCCGAGGATTCCAGCGGATTGCGGTAGCAGTAAAGCGTGCCGGACAGGGACATCCCGGAGTTGATGCCGTTGTATAGGGCGCGCTCGATGACGTCGGCGAAGCGCGCCTGGCCCAGCGCCAGCAGCATGCGCCAGTTCCACATCATGCTGCCGATCGCGGCGCAGCTTTCGCCATAGGCCTGGGCGTTGGGCAATTCGTAGGCTTCGCCGAACGCCTCGCCGGATTCGCGCGATCCCACGCCGCCGGTGATGTACATCTTGTGATTCACCAGGTCGCGCCAGAGCGTCTCGAGCGTTTTCATATAAGCGGCATCGCCGGTTTCCATGTAATAGTCGGTGGCCCCGCACGAAGCGTACATGGCGCGCACTGCGTGGCCT
>JBEKUO010000005.1:0-38765 GCA_049514955.1 Bryobacteraceae bacterium
CACCAGAGCCCGTCTCCGCTTCACCGGCACGCCCAGATTACCATGCCCCTCCCGCGGGGCCACACACAACCGGAACGTTCTACTTTGCTGGGAAGCGGAAGTTTCTACTTTGCCTTGACAATTACTGGTGCAACACGGTGCCGCCCAGCTATAATTGTTACACTCCGATCCGAAAGGAAATCTGGTTTCAAATGAACGAGCAATTTGACGTGGCCATCCTGGGTGCGGGTTTCGAAGGCGGGATGCTGGGGACCATCCTGGCCTACAGCGGCGCCAAAGTGGTGATCATCGACGCTGGTACCCATCCCCGTTTCGCCCTGGGCGAATCCACGGTACGGCACACCTTCCGCATGATCAAGATCATGGCGGAGCGCTTTGGAGTCCCCGAGTTCAAGACCGAGTTCAATTCCGGCGAGCAACTCCACAAGCACGTATCCGCCGGCTTCGGCGTAAAGAAGAATTTCGGCTTCGTCTATCACCGTGAAGGACAGCACCAAAAGCCGGAAGAAGCCACCCAATTGGTCATTCCACCCTATCGCGAAGGTTATGAGGCCCACCTGTTCCGCCAGGACACGGATCAGTATTTGACCTATACGGCCATTCACCACGGCGCCACGGTCAAGTACATGACCAAGGTCAAGGAAGTCGACACGGATGCCCAAGGCGTAACCATCAAGACCGACAAAGGCGAGACCATCCGCGCCCGCTTCATCGCCGATGCTTCCGGCGGAGGGCATGTGCTCGCCCGCATGTGGAACCTGCGAGATAACCCGCCGCGCGTGCGCCTGCAGACCCGTTGCCTGTTCACCCACATGATCGACGTGAAGCAGTACGACGATCTCAACCTTCCCTACGGCGTTCCCAAATCTCCACGCCGGTGGTATCAAGGCACCTGCCACCATCTTTTCGATGGCGGCTGGCTTTGGGTCATCCCCTTCGATAATCGCGAGGGGTCCACCAACAAGTGCGTCAGCGTGGGGTTGAGCTTCGAGATGCGGAAGTACCCCAAGCCCACCGACATGACACCGGACCAGGAGTGGAACTGGTTCCTGGACAAGTTTCCCAGTATCAAAGAGCAGTTCAAGGACGCCAAACTGGTCCGCGACTGGGTTTCTTCCGACCGCTTGCAGGGTTCCTGTAAGCAGACCGTGGGTGACCGCTGGGCCATTATGGCCGGCGGCGCCGGCAGCGGCTTCCTGGATGCGCTGTTCTCCCGCGGGCTGGCCTCTTCCGTCGAAGTAATCAACGCGTTGTCCGCGCGCCTGATCAAGGCCCTCAAAGAGGACGATTTCCGGGCCGAGCGCTTCGCATACATCTCCCGGATTCACGAAGTCAATCTGCGAAACAACGACCGGCTGGTGTACGGTGCTTACGTTTCCTTCCGCGACTTCGATTTGTGGAATGCCTGGTTCCGGGTTTGGGCGCTCGGCGTGGGACTGGGCGATCTGAAGTTGGCCAGCATTTACCGGCGCTACAAGGCATCCCATGACGACTCCATTCTGCCGGACGCCGAGGAGCCCATGGGCTTGTTCTACAGCCAGCACAAGGGCTTCGGCGAACTTCTCGACGCC
Organism: Bryobacteraceae bacterium; assembly: GCA_049514955.1. Classification (GTDB taxonomy): domain Bacteria; phylum Acidobacteriota; class Terriglobia; order Bryobacterales; family Bryobacteraceae; genus Bog-159. The sequence continues at coordinate 1,572 of JBEKUO010000005.1, forward strand.
GCAGTGGCAAAGATGGACGAAGTGGAAGCCGGAACTGTCGATCCCAAAGAAGCCTCCCGCTACATTTTCAGTCTGATACGCAACGCCAAATTCAATGCCGCCGCCAACCATCTGGGAGATCCTGAGCATCATTTCATCAATGCCGGAGCGCCCATCACCACGCTCAAGACGCTGTTCTGGTTGTTCACCTCGGCTCCCCCGGACATCCGCAATTTGACACTCGGCCTTTTGGGCGATGTCGGCGGACGCAAGACACCGGCGCAGCCGTCAGCCCGCGCCGCCGGGGCGTGAAACTGCGACCCTCAGGCCGCCCGTAGCGTTGAATTGATTCCAGATCCGCCGCATCCCGTGCGGCGATGACGAGCAATGCCGGAATTTGCCATCGCTACGGCCGGATTCGCTGTTTGGCCGTCGCCCCATGGTTTCGTGTATTGTTCATGAGATCAGGGGCAAGCGTCCTCGGCTTGGTTGCCGCGCTGGATATTGTTTTGGCGTGTGGGAAGGGAAAAGCGGATCGTGGCCAACCGATCACCGAACAGCAGCGGGTACTCGTGTTAACTGCCGTCCAAGGCCTGCGACAATCGCTAGATCATAGCCCTTGCGGAAACTTTCTGGATGTAGCTGTCGAACAACGGCGCGAGGATTGGATGGAGCAATGTCAGTACATCCGAGAGACTTGGGGAGATTGGCGGAGCTTTAGCGCGAACTATTGGTATCGGCCCGCTAGCAATGCGATTGCCGTCGAGGGCGCCGCCGAATTCACCAAAGGCAATTGCAGCGTCCAAGTTGTCTGGGCGCTGGAATCTCCGTCTCCACTTATGCTGGCCTTCTTCCTGCTTTCTAAGAAGGACCAAGTGATCTTCCCCTCTCCTCCGCCGCGGTACATGGACCCTCCTCCGTTCACTCCTTGGGCGGAACCGCGTCGCCCAAGCCCTGGGCCGACGCTTGGCTGGCAGGCCTTTGTGAACGCGGGTCGCGCTCAAGTCAGCAAAACAGTGTGGCTGGCGCGAGCGGCCAGCGCCTGGTCGAGCGTGATCACCATGCCGCCAGCGCATTCGGCAAAGGCCAAAAGCCAAGCGTCCGCCCAGAGCTTAGGGGAGGCGTGGTTTTTGCGCGCATATTTCCGGAAAGCCGCCTCGACTCCGTTGGGCTCTTCGACGAACGCCACCCGGTCGTCGCCGAACAGTCGGTCGTAGGCGGCCCAAGCCTCCGGCATACGCAACGGCCTGCCGTTCATAGCAGCCTGTGTAGTGAGGAGGCGCAAGACGCTCATCTGGGTCACCCGCAGAAAACCGATCATCTCGGACTCGGTCGACTCCCACCATCGCCTGGCAGCGGCGCGGTGCACGTGATCTTCGAGCAGTAGCGCCAGCCACACGTTTACGTCAGGGAAACTCGATGAGATCATGAATCTGCTCGTTGGTCAGATCGAACGTCTTTCCCCTGGAAGGCACGATCGGCCGATCCAGGCTGAGACGCCGCCGCGGACGTTTCGGAGTCGACTCCTCCACGGCCCGTTCGATGCTGCGCAGGATCAATTGGCGCGCTGAGCAGCCTTTTCGCGCAGCAGCCTCGTGTAGGCGGCGGTGCAAATCGCGGGGCAGGTCGATACTTGTGCGGATCGAATCCAGGTTCACAAACACAAATATAGCGCTGTGACTTAAATAAGTCAATTCGCCCACGATTGAACAGCCGTACAGCGGGATTTGCCGCACAACCCCGGGTTCAAGAACGCCGAACTGCTTCTCGGCTAATATAGAACCAGAGCATCCATGAGCCGCCTGGCGCAGTCCCCGGTCACCTGGGAAGAGTTTTTACGGCTGCCGGAACGCCCCGAAGGCGGCAAGCATTATGAACTGCAAGACGGCGAGGTGATCGTAGTGCCTCCTGCCCGGCCGCTCCACATCAAGCTCCAGAAGCGAATCGAACGCCCGCTCGAGTCCATCGCCGGCGACCGGGGAGTGGTGACGATTGAGTTTCCCTACCGTCCCGTTCGCAATCTGCAATATTGGTTCGCGGATGTTGCCTACATTCCCAAGGCGGATTGGGAAGCGCTACCCCCGGATGAGTACCCGATCTATGCCCCGCCGCTGATTGTGGAAGTGCTTTCGCCATCCAACACTCCTGTCAAGGTCAACCGGCAGCGAATCGTGGCCCTGTCGGCGGGCACGGAAGAATTCTGGGTGGCCGATGCCGAAAAGCGAACTGTCCAGATAACAGATTTTGGCGGATCGAAAGTGTTTTCTAGCGGTGATACCATTCCTGTGCGGCTGTTAGGCGACGCCACCATCCTCGTGGATCAGATTTTCGGCGCGTGAGTCTTTCGGCGGGGGTGTCGTCCTCAAGCCGCCCGCGCGGCCAGATCGATCCCCGCCAGATCCGCTGCATCCAGTGCGGCCACCGCCCCGGCAATGCCTGAATTCGCCAGCGCCACCACCGGGTTCACATTCAGCCGCGGCTTCCAGGCGCCTTCCACAACCAGCCGGCCGGGCCCAAAGGGCACCCCATCTGCCATGATCTCCACATCGGCGGCGCATAATTGTTCGCCGAGGCGTTCCTGGATCAACATGCGCACCGCATCCTTGGCGGCGCAGCGGCCGAGCAGCCAGTTATAGCGCTCCTTGGCCGATGCTTGCATGCTGTCCCATGCGGCGCGCTCGCGGCGGCTCAGCACCAGATACGCTAGAGTCTTCAGCCAAACGCCATGCGAGGATTCCAGAAACTCTTGCGGCAGATCCTCCACGCGGCAGCAGGTCACACCAGGCTGGCCGGCAATGGCCGACAGCGGTTCTTTCCACGGGGTCGCAATGTAAGAGCCGCGCGGATCGATCCGAAGGCGCAGAAAGCGCGGCGGCTGTGGGAAGCGGCGAGTCTCCCAGTTCTCGAGCCGGTAATAAACCTTGCCCGCGCGGTCAAGCACCTCGATATCGGAATGAATCACCTTGTCGCTCTCGAAGCGCCGCACCACCCGGCATTCGAGAAGCGTACCTGTGGGCGGCGCCGGCGCATAGCAGTGGAAGCCGCCCACCCTGTACGGGAACAGATCCGTGCCCTTCTCGATGGCTTCCCAGAACCAGTAGGCCACAACTTGTCCGGCCGCATCCAGCAGCACGGGGTCGAATAGAAAGCTGGGCTGCGGATCGCCCGCGAATAGCCCAGCATGCGGCAAGGCCTCGAGCGTGGCGCTGCAGCCGTTGCGTCCGGCGCGTTCCACGCTTTTCGTGCCCTGCATCAGCGCCCCGTGGAACATGCCCGTGCGATAGAGTTGCTCCGGAATCCACGCAGAGCGCTTCTCGTTTTCGAGGACGAAAGGCCGCGGCGGGCCCGCGTCCGGATAGTGCTCGGCAAACACGGCGACGGCTTCGGCCAGAATCGGGCGCAGCGCGCCGGGCCCAGAGGGGGCCCCGCTAGCTTCCCGCAAGGCGACGTGTACTTCGCCGGGCCCCGTCTGCTTGGCGGTGGCTTCGATGGCGTAGTCCGCTTTCTCGAGCGTGATCCAGCGCGTGGCGCGGATGTCGCGCATTCCCACCAGCAGCTTGTCCGGCTGCAGCAGGGCGCCGCCTTCGGCCAGCATCTCCATAGTTACGGTAAGCGGCACCAGAGTCAGGCCGAGCAAGGAGGGATCCTCGGTGGAGACATCGCGTCCCAGGGCGTGGTCATGGAAAATGATCTCGCGCTCCGCGGAGAACCGATGCCGCGCTACGCTCCGCACGCCAGGCACGATCTCGACCACATCGTGGAAGAACGGAAAGCGCGGCCGTGGCGCAACGCGTGGCGCACCTTGACGCGCCGCCAGATACGCGGCCATGACCTCCTGTAGCGTGCGCACGAGTTGCTCCATCGTGCTGAGGTGCTCTTGCATCACCGCTGCGCGCGGGTCAGCGGGAGAGCGGGCTGGGGGCTGGGGGTTGGGAACCGGTGGCTGGTGGACAGGGGCAGGTGGCTGGAGGCTTTGTGCTCGCTTCGGCAGCGCGAAATCCGCTGGCAGGCGCGCTGGCTGAATGCCAGTGGCCAAGCGTAGCAAGCGCTTGGGCTTGTCTTTTTCGGTGACCGGCCGCGGTGCGCGCTTGGCATAAAGATGCTCCAGCTTGGGATTCAGGCCGTGCGCCACCAATTGGCCGAGCATGTGGTGAAGCTGCACAATTCCCGAGCGGTGCTGCACGTTTGAGGGAATGGCCGCATGCGGCTTGGCGCGCAGCACATCGTCCGTGAAGCCGGTCAGGTTGCTGCGCGGGCCGATCTCCAAGAAGAGGCGCACACCGTCGCGGTGCATGCCTTCGATCGTCTCGCGGAACCGCACGGTGCTCGACCATTGCACAGCCGCGAGCGCGCGGATCTCTTCGGGATCTTGCGGATAGGGGCCGGCCGTCACGCAGGAATAGAGCGCGCTCTGCGCTTTGCCGATGCGCAGCCGGTCGAAATGCTGCTTCAGCGGTTTACTGAACACTTCAAACCAGGGCGTATGATAGGCGCGCGCAAAAGGCAGCTTCTGGCAGATGGTGCCTTTGGGCGTCAGCACCGTCACCAGCCGGTCGATCACGGCTTCGTGGCCGCACAACACCACTTGATGGATGCAGTTGTCGAGCGCGATGTACAATTCGCCGTCGCTCTTTGCCACCTGCTGCTCCAGGAAGGCATGGTCGGCGCCGGCCACGGCCAGCAACACCGCCTCGGGAATGTCGCTGGTCGCATTCAGCTTGTCAAACACTTCGTAGACGCCCAGGATGTGCCGGATCAATTCGTCGTCATCGGCCACTTCGACCACCCGCGAGGCCAGCAGCGCGGAGTGCTCGCCGGTCGAGTGCCCGACCATTGCGTCGGCGCGTATACCCAGCTTCTCAATCAGGGCGTAGAGCGCCTGATTGGCGCAAAATACCGTTTCCGCGCCCGAATCCATATTGTATAAACGCTCCTGGCTGGGAGAACCGAGGGGCGGCGGAAAGATCACATCGCTCGGCAGATAATCACGCGGATGATTTTCGTAAGCGCGATCCATCAGATCGAAGATCTGCCGCACTTCCGGAAAGTGCACGCACAGATCGCCCAACATGTTGCGGTACTGCGATCCTTCGCCCGGGAATAAGAAAGCCAATTTGCCCTGGCGTCCCAGCGGTTCACGGAACTGGTAGATGCCTTCGATCTCCTTGATGTTGCGCGTGCGTTCGTCGCCGAGACGCTTGATGGCGCGTTCGAGCTTGGCGGCGAGGTCGCTGCGCGAGAGGCCCACCACGGCCATGCGCACCGGACCCATAGGGCGGTTGCAGTTGAGAGTCCAGGCCAGGTCCTTCAGAAAGGCGGGTTGAAGGTCTGCTTCGCTCTCCTTGTTCAGGAGTTGCAGAGCCTGTTGCGCATCTTCCATCACCTCCATGCGACTCTGCCCGGAAAACACGAACAGCTCGCTGTCCCAGGCATGCTGCAGCCAGGGCGCCTGGTTGGGTCCGGTGTACTCTTCGAGAATGGCGTGCGCGTTAATGCCGCCAAACCCGAATGCGTTCACCCCCGCGCGCCGCGGCGTCTTGGAAGATCCATGTATCCAGGGCCGCGTCTCGGTGTTGATGTAGAAATTGGTGTTTTCGAGTTGCAGCTTGGGATTCGGGTTTTCGCAAATGGTGGGAGGCAGCACCTTGTGGTGCAGGGCCAGTGCGGCTTTGATGAGTCCAGCTACGCCCGCGGCGGGCACCGTGTGGCTGATCATGGATTTCACCGAGCCCAGCGCGCAACGCGGCGACTCCGTCTGGCGCGGCGGGAACACGCGCCGCAGAGCCTCCACCTCCACCACGTCGCCGACCGGGGTTCCCGTGCCATGTGCTTCCAGCAGACCGACCGTGAGCGGATCGATGCCCACCGGTTCATAGGCGCGGCGCAGCGCGGTTTCCTCGCCTTCGACCCGCGGCGCCAGCACGTGGGTGGCCCGGCCATCGCTCGAAATGCCGATGTTTTTCAATACTGCATAAATATGGTTACGATCGCGTTCGGCCTCCGCCAGACGCTTGAGTACCACCATTCCGACGCCTTCGCCCAGCAGCGTACCGTCTGCATCCTTATCGAACGAGCTCAACTGCCCACGGTGTGACAGGGCGCCGAGCTGCGAGAAGATCATCATCAGGACCGGAGAGGTGTTGCTGTTGACGCCGCCGGCGAGGGCCAGGTCGCACTCCCCGCTGCGCAGTTCCCGCGCAGCCATTTCGACCGCCACCAGGGAACTGGCGCAGGCCGCATCGATCAGATAATTCGGCCCCATCAGGTCGAGGCGATTGGCAATGCGCCCGCTGATGATATTGGGTACCAGACCGGATGCGGTATCCGCATGAAACGGCGGCAGGCTGGCCTGCAGCCGGCGCTTGATTTCAGCCAGTTCTTCGGCGGTGTGCTCGGGATGCAACTGCTTCAGAATGCGCAGGATGCTCTCGACCATCACGCCCTGCTGCATCGCCGCCGCATTACCCCTATTGACATAAGTTCCGCGGCCGATGATTACCGCCGTGCGCTGCTTGACCCGCTCCAGGTCAAGCGCGCCGCAATCCTTCAGGGCATCGTGCGCTGTCTGCAAGGCAATATAGTGGTCCGGCTCGCCGCCATCCACGGCGGTGGGCATGATGCCGAAACTGAAAGGATCGAACTGCGCCAGCTTGCCCAGAAAGCCGCCGCGCTTGCAGTAAGTGCGATCGTCGGCCTTGGTGTCCGCCTCGAAGAACAGTTCAGCCTCCCACTCCGGCGGGGCGTCGGAAATGGCATTTACCTTGTGCAGGATATTTTCCCAATAGCGCTCGACATTCGGCGCTGCTGGGAACACACAGGCCAAGCCAATGATCGCGATGTCGGCGATGTCTTTCGATCCGGTGCTGGTGGTCTTCTCCATGAAATTGACCTTCTAATTGTCCGCGATCTGGAGGGACGCCTGCAAATCGGCGCCTTGTTTACAATCGAGAACCTGCCCCACCGGATGTTAAACTTGTCTGCTCTTGCGGCATGGCTAGATTCTTAATCACCTGCTGGTCCTTTCCGGGCCATGTTTTTCAACCCCTGGCCGTTGCGCGCGTATTGCGCGAGCGCGGCCATGAGTGCGCTTTCTATTCCGGTCCGCGCGCCGCACGCGTGGTCGAGGGCGAAAACTTCCCTTTGTTTGCCTCCGATAAGGCCGCCGAAGATGCCATGTACGACTTCATGTTCGCGCCCGAACAAAGCCGGACCGTCAACTGGAGGACCATGCTGCATTTCACCACCACGTTGCAGGGGTGGCTCCTAGACACTATCCCGCAACAGATCGCGGACCTGGAGCCTATTCTTGCCAAATGGCGGCCGGATGTGGTGGTAACGGAACAGAACATGTTGGCCCCTGTTCTGGTACTACACGAAAAGCACAAGCTGCGGGTGGCCGTGCTGGCGTATTACTCCTGCACGATTCCAGGACCGGACGCGCCGCCTTTCGGATTGGGATTGCCGCGCCCGCGGAACTGGCCGACACGCCTGCTGACGCGCGCGGCGCACCTGGCCACGCAGCCGGTTAAGGCCCGTTTCCGGCGATCGGCCAATCAGATTCGGCGGCGTTACGGCTTGCCGCCGATCGCCACATCCGTGCTGGAGTTTACCGGTACCATGCCGCTCTATTTGGTTATGGGCACGTCCGAATTCGATTATGAGCGGCGGGACCTGCCGGCCTCGGTGCGCTATGTGGGCGCCTGCCTCTGGGACAAGCCCAGCCACGAGAAGCCTTCCGATTGGCTGTCCCAATTGCCGAAAGATCAGCCCTGGGTGCATGCCAGCGAGGGGACTGTGCACGTGCTTTCGCCGTTTGTTCTAACGGCTGCGGCGCAGGGCCTGGCGAACCTGCCCATGCAGGTCATTCTGACCACGGGTGGAAATCGCGAGCCCTCCGAATTGGATCTGGGGCCGATTGCCCCCAATGTGCGGGTGGTGCGCTGGGTCTCCCACACCGAGCTTCTGCCGCATCTGGATGTCATGATCACCACCGGGGGCTCCGCCACGGTGCAATCCACGCTCAGAGCCGGCGTGCCGCTGATCGTGGTTCCCACCGAGTGGGACAAACCGGACATTGCGCGCCGGGTGGTAGAGACCGGCGCCGGCATTCGCCTGGCGCCGGCGCAGTGCACGCCGAACCGGCTGCGCGCGGCAGTGGAGCAAGTGCTGGGAACCCCGTCGTTCCGCCAGAATGCGCAGCGCATGGCCGCCGCATTCGCCCGCTACGGAGGGCCGCTGGCCGCCGCCGATCTGCTGGAACAACTGGCCGGTAGCAAGCCACCCGGCGTAACTCAATCTTCCGCGTGAATGCATACTAGTACCTGTCCGGTGTGGCCTTATGGACACTTTGCCCAAGGAAATGTTAACGTTGAACGGATCAAGGTTCCGCGTTTAGGGCAATCGTTGTTGTTTTTTGAGCGGAAGGCGGGTGCCTCGAACCCCTCGTTCCATACTGAAGGAGAATTACCGATGTCATTGTCTGTTGTTGTCCACGGTTTTCGGTCCGCGATGTTGAGTTGTGCGCTGGTGCTTGCGTTGGCGCTGGTGATTTTTCCCATGGGGATGCAGGCCGCCAATCCGCCGTCAGCTCCGCAACTCGTGGTCGATAGCGTGCTGCCGAACCTGTTTTACGGTGGGATTCCATCCACCGGCCCCAATGCACCGGTGCTGGTGTTCGTGCACGGGTTGTCGGGCAGCTTTCAGAACTGGATCGAGGTCAATAACTGTCCTTCTACTACCGGTACTCCTCCGTACGTGGGTCCCGCTTGCAAGGGATCGAACAACATTATGTACGACGAGGCCTATCAAGCCGGATTACGCACGGTCTTCTTGAGCTTGAACGCCAATAACCAGAACAACTCGGCCAGCATCCAGACTAATTCGGCGATGCTCCAGACCATGTTTCCGAGGATCCAAGCCCAGTTCCCCGGCGTGGCCAAATTCTATTTCATCTGCCACTCCAAAGGAGGGTTGGATCTACAGGGCGCCATTGCCAATCCGGAGTGGCTCGGCATCGTCAACCAGGTGCTGATGTTGGGGACTCCCAATCAGGGGGACGCGCTGGCCGACTGGATCTTCCTTCCGGCCAACCAAGGGCTCGGACAGACCTTGGGCCTGCTTACCCCAGCCATGCAATCTCTGGAAATACCCAACGTGCAAGAGCTACGGGCTCAGTGGGATCCAATTTTCCAAAATTCCGGGATTCCCTTTTACACGTTGTCGGGCAATACGGACACCTGCGCTAACCCGAAAGGGTGCAGCACAACAATCACCGGGGGAATCCTGACATCGATCACTGGCGGCACCAATGCCCCACCTAACGACGGATTGGTCGATCAGCCGGAAACCTTGCTGCCCACCAGTTACGCCATGGAGCTCGGCGTCATTAATTGCAATCACTTCGCGCTGCTGCAAGGCAGTTTCTCATTTTCGTTTGTCTATGCAAGCGTGCTTGCACGGGATAACGAGCAATTCGGCCCCGGCTTCGCGCGGGTGTCTACAGGCGGATTCGGAGATCAGCACAATACCTGGGCTTGGTCGATGGCTTGGTTCAACAATAACCTTTACGTGGGGACGGGCCGCGAAGTTTATTGCGTCACCAACGCTACTGCCTTCGTTCAGCTCGGGCTACCTGGGCTTTACCCGCCTTCTATCGGCGACTGCACACCGGATTATCATTATCTGCCGTTGCAGGCCGAAATCTGGCAATTCAACCCGGCCACCGCGGTCTGGACAATGGTCTACCAATCTCAGAACACGCTGAATACCGTGGACAATAACGGCAATCAGACGCCGACTGCCAGGGATATTGGCTTCCGTGGTCTACAGGTGGTGACGGAACCAGGAGGCGGGACAGCCTTATACGCCGGGGGTGTAACTTCCGGCGAGATATTCGAGTGCGTGCCCCCCAGCAAGACCACCGGTTGCACTCCGCAGGGCTCCTGGCCTCCACCGGAAATTCTGCGGACCGTGGATGGCGTACATTGGGCGCCAATTCCGGAGAACGGTACCCTGACTCCGTACATTTCTGGTGAAGGCAGTTCCTGGACTCCGGCGCCGGGGGCCTTCCTCGGTTCGCTCACGGCGAACGGCTGCTATGGCACCATAACTCCGCAATGCCCCAACACCACCTCATATCAAAATTACAGTATCCGCTCGGCCACGCAGTTACCGGCCACGTCGACTGGCATCGTGTTTTTGCAGGTGGGGGATTTTCCAGGAGTCGGCCGGGTGATTTCCGCCGCGCCCGGAATCAATCCCGCGCTCGGCGACAACTGCGGCCAACCGGTGTGCTACCAATGGGCCAGCCCGCCCACGACGACCCTGCCCGTCTGGATTCTCGACAATTTCAACAATTTCGTTTATGCGGGAACCGGTACTCCTCCCGGTGCTCCGGCCTCCACGTATGGCGTGTTCAAAACCGATGGGATAACGCCTCCCCCGCCGGGCTCTGGCTGGGCCTATAACTGGAATCAGATAATTACCGATGGGGCCTACGCGGTGGGTCTGGTCGCCGATTACGCCATGAGCTTGCAGGTCTTCGCGGACACGACATCCTGTCCCGGCATCGGATGCTTGTATGTGGGCACCGACCGGCCCAACGAAATGGTTCGTATCCACCCCGACGGCACGGGGACGGTACCTGTGGATGCAGTGGATAGTTGGGATCTGGTGGTCGGCAATCCCCGAACCGTCCCGCCGGGACAACCGGGCGCAGGGCAGCTCGTTGCACCCATCAGCGGAATCGGGCAGTACTTCGACAATGGATTTACCGTGCACTTCTGGAGAATGGGAGTGGGCGGACAGGGATTGTACATGGGCACTTTTGACGACAGCGCCGATAATGTTTTACAGCCCACGTTCGGCCCGCTTTGGTCCCAGGAATTCGGAACCGATATATGGCGAACCCCTGACGGAGTCCACTGGTCGTTTGTAAGCAAGATCGGTTTGGGTGATGGCTTTAATACGGGAGGCCGGAGTTTTGCCAGTACTCCCTACGGGCTCTTTATGGGCACGGCGCGCGAGATCGGCGGGACGCAAGTCTTCCTGATGGACAACAGCCCTTGCTCCAATCCGGGTTGCGGGACGTCGGCCAAGCAGCCTGCGTCGACGGCAGTGCGGCACACGTCCACCACGCTGAGCCCACCCCTACTGTATTCCGCGCCGGGCTCCTTGACCAACAATCCAGCAGTGTCCCTGTCCTGGAACGCGATATCCGGAGCCCAGGATTATTTGGTCTATCGCATTGCCATGTCCGGCAGCGAGACCGTAGCTGCTCCGGATGGCCCTGGCTCCGCCATCGCAGCCGCAGCCGCATGTCAAGGCGCCAGCGGCAACAAGGGGGCTCTTTGTTCCCAGTTGCCGGCGGTGCACACTGCTGCCGCAACGTGTTCGTCCAGTAATCAATCGGCATGCTATGGCTTCCCGGGTCCCCCCGTGCTGGTGACCCGCGTTACCAGTCCGGCGTATTCCGAAACTCCTCCCGTCTCAACCTGTGGTGCAACGGGAGCCAGCTTTTCCTGCACTCTGCAGTCGCTGTATTTTGTACGGACGGAAGATGCCAGCGGGAACCTTTCGGCGCCGTCCAACGTCGTGGGCGGTCCGTCGCTGGCGGCCAAATAACCGCTCCGCGGTCGCTTGGGGGTGGGCGGCTGTGTACTCAAAAGCACCCGGCCTGCTTGGCCCGCGCCGCAACGGCACCCACTTTCGGTAGCCGTATTCAGTACTTTTGGCGTACTGGTACCAAGAACTGGCTGACCCCTTGAATTCACGTGGTACCGGCATCTAAACTCTGAGGGTGAGTTCATCTTTAGGGATACAAGAAAATAAGGGAGAGAAAACTTCAATGATTTCGCGTTCCGTTCGAACAATGGTGTCCATGGCCATCACGGCCGCGGTAATTTCATGCTTAGCAGGCTCGGAGAAGCTGGTTGCGCAGAGTGCCGCGACGAAAGCGCCGAATGTCACTTACTCTGCCTCGGGAATCTTCGCCAGTTCGGCGGTCAGCGGACAAGACAAGTTCAAGTTGGCAGGCCAGCCGTTCAGCATCAAAGTGGTGGCTAACGCGGCGACCATCCCAACGACCCATGGCGCGACCTGGGCCCAATACACCAAGCTCAAGATGTCGGGCGAGGTCACTTCCGGACTGCTGCCCGGCCAGCCCCCGTACCCCATTTCGAGTAACCTTACGAGCATGGAGTTGGCGACCGGCAATCCCAGTTATGATGTGCTCGCGATTTTCGCCCCCGTGTCTGTCCTTGGCGCCCAGGTAAATATCATTGCTACCATCGAGATGCCGCCGGGCACCATCAAGAACGGGCTCATACATCCTTTCTCGGCTCCCGTTACTCTTAGCCCGGCCACTACAACCTTCACCTATTCGGACAGCAGCGACTCGACTACGCTGCAGATTGCAAGCGGCACCGTGAACGCCACCATTCCAACCCCCGCGACTACGACAAGCGTGCAACTGCATGCGGAGGGCGTGCGGGCAGTCACGTACCATGGAGACGGGACGGCATCGCTGCGGCCTGTCCATGACGCGCCAGTGGACTTGGGCGCGCAAGGAGAAGTGGTGTCGCTCGTATTCTATGCCTCGGGAGTGCGGGATGCCTCTGAGGTGCGCGTGCAGATTGCCGGACAAGACGCTCCGGTCTTGTACGCCGGGCCGGCAGATCGCTTCCCCGGTTTAGATGAGGTCAACGTACAACTGCCGCGCGGCCTGGCTGGTACCGGCGCCGCCGATGTGGTGCTGACCGTAGACGGTCAGACATCCAATCCCGTCCACATCCAGATCCAATAAACACCCTTTGAAGCTTCCCGTGGCGCAGACGATCGGCATACGTCGTCTGCGCTTTTTTTTCGCTGTTCTCGGTTTTCAGTTTACTCGAATGCGCCCGGGCCCTTTACGAATTTCCGCGGCCGGCGAGCCGGACTCGATTTGAGCATGCGGCACTCGGTTTATGCACTTCCGGGTTCGCTTCACGACGTGGTTTCGGCGAGGCTTGGTTTTTATGGGAGTACAGTACCCTGGCCCCGAAAAATGGGCCTTCTTTGCTTGATTTGATTAGTGGCTTTGAGGTATACGTTGAGAGGTAAGAGGGGAGGAAAACTTATGATTTCTCAATTTCGAAAGACGCAGTATATTGCAACGGCGGCGGCGCTAATCGCCTGCTTCGGCGCTTCAGCGAGGCTCGCAGCCCAGAGTCCGGCAACCACCAAGGCGGTGAATGTCTTCTACACGGCTGCGGGGACTTTCGCCAGTACGCCGGTCAGCGGATTGGACAAGCTCGAAATGGCGGGCACGCCCTTCACCATCACCGTTTGGGCCCTTACTTCGACGGTACCCAAGCAGCATGGTGCGCATGCGGCCCAATACACTAACCTAAAGATGCAGGGCACAGTCTCGCCGTGCTTCCTCGGGTGTATCCCGATTACAATCCAGAGCGAATACGCGTCGATCGAGTTGGCGACAGGCAATTCCGAATATGACGAAGTTTCTGTGTTCGTCCCGGTATCGGTGAACGGTATTCAGATAAATATCTCAACCTCCATCCAAATGCCGAAGGGCACGCTCACCACGCCTCTGATCCGTCCTTTCACGGCCCCCGTTACGCTCAGCAGCACGACCGACGTGACCTATATGGACCCCGCACCACCATACGGACCCGCCTCGACTACGCTGGCCATCGGAAGCGGGACACTTTCAACCTGCGTCTCCGGCCAAACGGGCTGCCCGCCGCCCGGGGCTGGTCCTAAGCAAGGCGCTGCGTCGTCCGCCCCCGTAGTGCTGCATGCGGGGAGCGCGCGGGCCGTCACGGCGCATGGCGATGGAACCACATCGGTGCGCTCGATTTCTGGCGCGTCGGTCGACCTGGGATCCTCGACAGACATGGTAATGCTCGAATTCTATGCGTCGGGCGTGCGCGATGCATCCGACGTTCGCGTGCAGATCGCAGGACATGACGTGCCCGTACGATACACGGGGGCGTCCGGTTACTTTCCCGGTTTGGACGAGGTCACAGTCCAAGTCCCCCGCAGCCTGGCCGGGACTGGCGACGCGGACGTGGTGCTGGCCGTGGACGGTCGAGCAGCCGACCCCGTGCGCATCCACATTCAGTAACGCGGGTGATGTGCCGGAACGGCCGGCGCCGTAGCGTGAATCCCGGCCTGCCGGCGGGCGAACGTTTTACAAAGAACGTGAACTCCGGGCATCGTTATCCTTAGGACCCGGAGCGAGGCCCGTCCAGGTACGGGAAGCTGCAATTTGAGGGTGACCAAAAGAATACTGTTAACAAACGATGCAGTTACACCAGAAAGCGCTTGGGTGTATACTACTGAGCATCCGGGCGGCCAAGGCGGTTTTTCTTAGGTTCCACCCGCTGAAATCGCGCGGATGACCTAGGGGGGACTAGGCTAATCGTTATGAAACGAGGGATGAACGCGTACATGCTCCTGGCGGGGCTCTGTTGGTTCCCGGGTTTGGCTCACGCCGTCAACTGTTCAGGTCTTCCGACCTCGTTCACCGGGAACGAGTTTCCCAACGGCAACTTCTTCTCCAATTTTGTCAATGGCGCGCTCGGGTCCTGCTACCTCATTCCTTTGACATCCGGGGATGGGAATAACGGCCAAGGCGGTGATCTGAACGCCGTATATTGGAGAATCTACTACAAGGTCAACCCGAAATATCAGCTCATACTCGTGGGAGAGTACCCGAATGCCCGGTACTTCTCGGTTACCGCTTACGACGACCACGCAGCCATTTCCCAGAGCATTCTGGACACGGACGTCGTTCCCCTGACTTCCCAGAATGTGAACCCGTACTCTCCAGGAGTGGCCTTCGTGCCGGGCCAAAAGTACGTGGTACCCATCGGTTTCGAAGGTACACCCGGCACGCTCGAGACTGGCTGTGAGATGAACGGGTACAATGTGAACGTCAATGCGCTGGATGCCACCATCCGGCATGCTGGGATGAACTGGAATACCGATCCGACGGTTTTTCAGAAAGCGCCCAATATCCCGGTGCACCAGGTCGATACACCCACGCACTCGGTTCCCAACACCGCGGGAGAAATCATGGTACGCGCCTATTTGAATATCACCGCGGCGAGTGCCCAAACCGCCCCGCATCTCATCGTGCGCGACGTTGCCTCCGGCTGCGCGTATCCTTCGTCGTATATACTCGGCCTGCCGTCCAGCGAGTTGGTCGTCACCACCGACCAGACTACGGGCCAAAGCTGGCAGAATAGCACACAGGCCGACGGCCATCGTCTTTATGACAATGCCGTCCTGGTGCCGTATTGCTACGGCCCTGGAAGCTCCTACCCACCGGCGCCTACCTCCGCCGTTGAACTAAGCTGGTCGCGCGGAGTGGAGTATGTGCCAGGCACCAACCCGAGTGCCAGCTATATCAGTGCCAGCGTACCGGTCGGCATTCCGGCCAGTCTCCAAACTGCGCAGGAGGTGATGCGCATCCGTCTGCGCATACCCGTGGTGCCGCCCACGCCATGCACGGACGGCTGTTCCCGCTCCGGAAACGAGCAGCTTCGGTACACGAGTCTGTCCTTTCAAAATCCGAATGGAGTCACTCTCGCGAGTCTGGCGGACAACTCCTTCACGCAAGACGCGAACGGCTATGCCACGCTGATCGTCGGTACTGGCACGAGCATTCCGTCGTGGATCACGCCGGCGAACGGCTATACCTTTCTGGACCTGACGAAGCTGACGGGTTACCAGAACCTGCAATCTCTCTATATACGGAACCTCGCCCCCTCCGGCACGTTCGCCTGTTCCGGTCAGGTGGTTCCCTTCAATACGACCGTGTATACGCCTCCGCCTTTGGGGGGCCTGATGGGCGACTACCTGCCAGTCGTGGACTATCCCATTGCCGCCAATCTGCCGCAGGTAGCTTCCGCTCTGGTGGGACCTAATGCCTGCGACGTCTTCCCCAACGGCCGGCCGGCGGCGGACCCATACTGCGGCGTCGTCAGTTCGTCTCCGATCGCGATCAGTTCGGTCCCGCCGCAGGCAACGGGCCAGGCCGCCATCGCCGTGCAGCCGCTGCCCCCCATCACCCTCAACGGCGGTGGTTTCGGGCTTCTGCCGCAAGGCCTTCCGTATACGGGTAATACAAGCTATCTTGAAATCACCGACGTCACCCAAAACTGGAGTGCGGGTTATAGTGGAAGCCCCTGTACGGTGTCCATTAGCAATTGGGCATCCAACGTCATAGAACTGGTGGCGAACGTGAATCAAAACGGGGCGTGTCCGTTGGCCGCCGGGGATCAAATCAAGATTCAGGTTTGGAACCCGCAGACGTTGGCGGGCCCTGCGACCGCCACGGTCACCGTGGCGCCAAATTGAGCGCCGCGTTTAGCGGCTGTTTTGTCTCGGGTAACATGCGATATGCAAACCGCCACATGGGTATGTAAGTCGAGCAATGATCTGCAGGAGCCCGCCGCTTCGGATTGGGCTCGTGGCAGCGCTCGCCAGTCTCGGATGATTGCCCGGTACTTGGAGAGAAATTCATGAAGACGCCCAAGCGTGCGTGGTTGTCTTTGATCGGGCTGCTAGCGGCGCTATGTGTCCCGGCGCATGCTACAGTCCAGATCCTGTCCTTCCGGCCCACGCTGAAACCGCCCCAAACCATCGGCACTTCCATCACCTGGACGGTGACCGCCACAGACACCAATCCCGGTCCATTGGCTTTCAAGTTCAACATAGCCGCTCCCAACTCAACGTCCTTTACTTTACTCATGGACTTCAACCTGGGGACGCTCAATGCCGGCACGTGGACTTCGCCAGCATTCTTGTGGGTCCCGACCGGCATCGAAGGTGCCTACAAAATCCAGTTTATCGCCAAGGATTTCACTTCCGGTGAAAGTGCCGCGAGCCAGATTTCCTTCCAGGTGAATCCGCTGGTGACCGGAAGCGCCCCTGTGGTGGTGCCGACCAGCAACCCGTTGATGGCGTTGTTCAGTGCGCCTTCCTGCGCCGCGGGAAGCGCCATGCGGGTGAGCTTTTCCACGACCGCCCAACAGCTCGCGCCGGCGTTTACGACAAATTGGGTAAACTGTCATCCCCCCAACACCATGACGTTTGAAATAGCCGGCATGTATCACAATACGACTTACCAGATGTACTCTCAGACGGTCACTGGGGGGAAGATCGTAAATGGAACCCCTTTGAGTTTCACGACCGGGAGCCTCCCGACTGGTATTCATTTCCCCGCTTTTCTAGTCGGTGTTCCGCCAGGCTCCCAAACCTATACCGCCGACTCCGTGCTTCTGGTGAATTCCTTCAATTTTGGCACTGGATACAATTACCCGGAAGTGGCGACCGACTTAGACGGCAACATCATTTGGTTCTATTACCCGCGTGACTCGGATAATGTGGAACTTCTAACCCGCCCTCTGCAGGGCGGCAACTCCCTGACGATTCAATCCGACCCTGCCTGGAATCCGGCCTCGCAGAAAGAGCAGTTCCTCCGCCAGCTCGACCTGCTGGGCAACGTCATACGGGAAACCAACACCGGCGCTCTCCAGCAGGAGTTGCTCGCCTTGGGAGCAACGGACGCGCAGCCGTGCAACTCTATTCCCAGCCCGGCGCCAGTCGGCTCGGCCTGCCTCGGCTCCTTTCATCATGATGCTATCCAAAGCTTGCCCAATGGCTATACGGCGGTCATAGCGGACGTTGAGAAGATTTTTCCGCCTGGAACTCAGGGCGACACCAGCGGTCTTCCGGTCGACATCATTGGTGACATGATTATTGTCCTGAATGGCAACTGGCAGGTTTCCTGGTACTGGGACGCATTTGACCATGACACCGGCTGTCCGGTTCCCCCCAACACGGGCCCCTGTCAATTGGATATCAATCGCCCGGCCATCTTAGGAGAAACCTGCACTGCCAACGAACCAGGCTGCCCTCCCCTCTTCCTGCTCGGTCCTGGAATCGCGCCTCTGGCAAAGGATTGGCTGCATGCCAACAGTATCTATTACTGGCCGACCGACACTTTCGGCGGCGCCTCGGGAGACATTATTTGGTCATCCCGTCACCAGGACTGGGTCATGAAGATCGACTATAACAACGGCTCCCAGACCGGCGGTTTGGGCACGGGAAACATCTTATGGCGCATGGGCCCGGACGGCGACTTCTTCTTCAATAACAATGGCGACCCCTGGCCGTGGTTCTCGCACCAGCACGAGGTCGGTATCGAAAGCAACGGGGACATGACGATCTTCGATAACGGCAATACGCGGGTTTCTCCACCGCCGCTGGGGCTGGGTCCCGGATGCCAGCCCTCGGACTGCGGCAGCCGCGGGATGTCCTTGACCTTCGACGAAACGAGCATGACGGTTACGCCGCAACTGAGTGTGAATCTGGGAGTCTACTCGATGGCCATGGGAAGCGCGCAACTCCTATCCAACGGCAACTACTTCTTCCTGGCGGCAATCGTGGTGGTCTCGCAGAATGACGTAGCCGGCTACTCCATCGAGATCCTTCCCACCGCGGGTACGGACACCGGCACACAGGTCCTGAATCTGCGAAGTCCCGAAGCCTATCGCGCCTGGCGGATGCCAAGCCTGTACAACCCCCCGACTACGTAGCGCGGGCGATGGCCTCGCTCCTCGCGGGGCAGCTCTCAATGCGTGGTCAGTGCCTCGCAATCCATGAAGTAGTACCCGATCATATGGCACACATTCATGTGGGCATCTTCGATCCGCCCCATGTGCTCGACCGGAATCTGGATGTTCAATTGGGCTTTCGGGCCGAGTTGGCCTCCATTCCGGCCCGTCAGGGCGATGGTGCGGCAGCCGATGGAGTTGGCATAATCCATCGCGCGTACCACGTTGGGTGAGTTTCCCGAGCCGCTGATGGCCATGAACAGGTCGCCCGGTTGGGCGAAATTCTTGAGCTGCTCGACAAACACCACCTCATATCCGACATCGTTGGCGTAGGCGGTGATGGTGGGAAGCTGGTCGGTCAGCGCCATGATGCGAAACCGGGAGGAGCGGTTGAAGCTGCAGCCCTTCACGATGTCGCAGGCGAAGTGGGAAGCCGTGGCGGCGCTGCCACCGTTGCCGCAAACGAAGATGTGCCGGCCGGCGTCCCGGGACTCCCGGAACCATTCGATCGCCTGACCGACCTTGTCCAGGTCGATGGACTCGATGGCTTTGAGCAGGTCGGCTTTGTATTGCTCGGGGAAGGTCATAGATACTCCAGTTAGTCCAGCCTTTTGCGGAAACTGCTTGCGCTCAGCCCCATCACGATCGTGCCATAGACCAGCAGGGTGAGCATCTGGGGCCAGAGCACGGAAATACCCGTACCCTTCAGGAAGATTCCGCGCACGATTTCAATCAGGTAACGCAACGGATTCAGATACGTGAAATATTGCACTGCAATGGGCATGTTGCGAATCGGATACGCGAAGCCGCTCAGCATGAACGTCGGGATTGCGATCAGCGATGAAGACATGATGGCTTGCTGCTGCGTGTTGGCGATGGTCGAAATAAACAGGCCCATGCCCAGGCTGGTCAGCAGGAACAACGCGGCGCTGAGCACCAGCACCAGCGGATTGCCGCGGAACGGAATCCCAAAGATCAACAGCGCCGCGGTGGTCATCAGCACCAGGTCCATCATGCCCACCATGGCGGCCGGAATCATCTTGCCGATCATCAGTTCCATGGGGCGGATGGGCGTCACCATCAACTGTTCCATGGTGCCGATTTCTTTTTCGCGCACGATCCCCATGGCGGTGAGCGTCACGGTGACCACCATGAGGAGATTGCAGACCACGCCCGGAACGAAGTAATTGCGGCTCTTCAAATCGGGGTTGAACCACACCCGCGCGCTGTCGGTCACGCGCGGCACGCGCAGGCTCATGGTGCCCATGCCTGCCCGGGCCATCATTCGCGACTGCTGCTGCGGCGCCGCCAGGCTAGCAGCGTAACTGGCTACCAACTGAGTTGTGTAGGCCGAAGCCAGCGACGCGGTATTGGAGTTGGTGCCATCCACCAGGATCTGCGCCGCGGTCGGGCGGCCCAACAGGATATCCCGGCCAAATCCGGGGAGCACCCGCACGATCACCTGCGCATCGCCGCGGTCCAACGCATCCTGGATCTCTCTTTCGTTTTGCGGCAAAGCCGTGAGCAGAAATCTTCCCGACCCTTGGAAATCCGCCAGCAGATCGTGGCTCTGCGGCGATTGGTCCATGTCCATCCAGCCCATGCGCAGATTGTCCACGTCCAGGTTTACCGCGTAGCCGAAAATAATGAGTTGAAACATGGGCGGCACAAACAGGAACCAGCGCGTGCGCTTGTTCCGGAACATCTGGCTCAGCTCTTTTCGAACGATGGCGAAAATCCGTTCTCTCATGCCAACCCCCTCATGCCAGCTTCTGCCTCATCTTGCGCTCCGCCATCCAAAATACGAGGGCGGAGAATGCCGCCAGAAACAGCACCTGGCCCCATAACAGTTTGAGCCCGATGCCTTTCAAAAAGATGCCCCGGACGATGGTGACAAAGTAACGGGCCGGCACCACGTGCGTGATCACCTGGATGGGAACCGGCATGTTCTCGATCGCATAAAGAAATCCCGACAACAAAAACGCGGGCAGGAACGTGGTAACCAGCCCCATCTGGAAAGCGAACAACTGGGACCGGGCTATGGCGGAAACCAGGATGCCCCAGAAAAACGCGCCCGAAAGAAAGATCATGGTGCTTAATGCCAGTACCAAAACATTGCCCCGAAAGGGCACCCCGTAGACGAAAATCCCCACCAGCACCGCGATGAGCGTATCCACTACGCCCACCACGAAGAATGCCAGCATCTTGCCCACCACGATCTCCGAAGCCCGCACGGGGGTGGAAAGCAGTTGCTCCATGGTGCCCATCTCCCACTCACGGGCGATGGTGAGCGACGTCAATAGCGCGGCGATCACCATCATCATTGCGGCGATCAGACCCGGCACAATGTAGTTGCTGGACTTCAGGGTGCTGTTGTACCAGACGCGCACCCGCGACTCCACCGGCGGCATAATCGGGAGGCCGGCCCGGCGCACCTGTCCAGCCGAGCGCATCTGGAGCGAATAATTCCCCAGCAGGGATTCCACGTAGCTCAGCGCGATCGACGCGGTGTTGGAATCGCTGCCGTCCAGCAGGACCTGCACGTTGGCCTTGTCTCCGGCGTTAAAGCGCTGGGAGTAGTCCCGCGGAATCGCCACACCCATCAGAACTTTGCCTTTGTCGATGGCTTTTTCAATGGTGGCGTAATTGTCCACAAAGCCCTCGATTTCGAAAAACCGCGAGCCGCTAAAACGTTCGATCAGCGCCCGGCTGTCGGCGCTATGGTCGGCGTCGTAAATGAGCGTGGGGATGCGGTCGACATCCAGATTGAGCGCGTAGCCGAACAGCAGCATCTGGAACATGGGCAGGATCAGCGCCATGATCAGGCTGCGGGAGTCGCGCGCGATATGGCGGCACTCCTTCAGGAACATGGCTCGTGTGCGTCGCACGTTCATGGGTTTTTTTGTTCCTCGGCTTCAATCAACCCCACAAAGACATCCTCCATGGAAGGCTGGATTGCCTCCAGCCGGCGGATCTCGATGTGCTTCTGTTCCAGCACGCGTCGGATACGCTCAATGGCAGCCGCCAGATCCTCTACGGTAACGTGCAGTCCGGCGCCGAAGACGGCCACGTCCAGCACGCCCGGCTCGGCTTCCACGGCGCGCATGGTTCCCAACAGATCGGCAGTATCGAGTTGCAACAGCTTGTGCGAATGGAGGTCCCTTTTGAGCTGTTCCGGCTGGCCCAGGGCGATGAGCTTGCCGCGATAGATCAGCGCCAGACGGTGGCAGTATTCCGCTTCGTCCATGTAGTGAGTGGTGACCAGAATGGTTTGTCCACCCTCGGCAAGCTGATAGATCAGATCCCAGAAGCTGCGTCGCGCGATGGGATCTACACCGGAGGTCGGCTCGTCCAGAAACAGGATGGGCGGAGAGTGCACGATGGCGCAGCCCAGCGCCAGGCGCTGCTTCCAGCCGCCGGCCAGCAGCCGGGTGAGGGTCGTGCGCCGGTCCGTAAGCCCCGCGATGCGCAGCACATATTCCCTGCGTTCCGTGCGCAGTTCGCTGGGCACTCCGTAAATCCGGCTGAAGAATTCGATATTCTCCTCGACGGTGAGGTCGTCGTAAAGAGAGAACTTCTGCGACATGTAGCCGATGTTCTTGCGAATTTCCTCGGCATCTTTGGTTACGTCTAGGCCCGCCACCGCGCCCCAGCCGGAGGTAGGCGTCAACAGACCGCAGAGCATGCGAATGACGGTGGATTTGCCCGCGCCATTGGGTCCCAGGAAACCGAAGATCTCACCCTTGCTCACCTGGAAGGAGACATGGTCCACCGCTACAAAGTCGCCGAACGTCTTGACGAGGTCCCGAATCTCGAGCGCCGGGGTGGAAGGGGGTGGTGGGATCATTTCCGCTCCGCCTTGCGCACCTGCGCGATGAAGACGTCCTCGAGCGACGGCACGATTTTCTGGAAGACTGCCGGGCCATGACCGCCCCGCTCGAGCTGACGGCGCAATTCTTCGGGCGACGTGCGCGCGGAGCTCAGGAACAGGTGCAGCGTGGCTCCTGAAGGTTCCACGCACAGGACTCCTTCGGATTTCAGCAGCACCTCGCGCGCGGCGCGCGGATCGCGCGCCTCGACTTGGTAGCAATCCTCCGGAATCTGATGGCGGGCGGCCTCCGGCGCATCGCACTGGATAAGCCGGCCGCTGTACATCAGGCCCACCCGGTTGCAGCGCTCCGCCTCGTCCAAATAAGCGGTGGTCACCAGTACCGTGATGCCGTCTTTGACGAGTTGATACAGAATGGCCCAGAAATCCCGCCGGGAAACGGGATCGACGCCGTTGGAAGGCTCGTCCAGAAACAGGATTTCCGGGCGGTGCAGCAAAGTGCACATCAAGCCCAGCTTCTGCTTCATACCGCCGGAAAGTTTGCCGGCCTGGCGGTCGCGGAAAGGCTCCATACGGGTCATGCGCAGCAGCTCCGGCAGGAGACGCCGGCGCTCGGCCAGGGGGATGCCGAACAGATCGGCGTAAAACTCCATGTTTTCGTCTACGGTCAGATCGACGTAGAGGCCGAAGCGCTGGGCCATGTAACCGATGCAATCCTTGACGGCCTGCGTATCGCGGGTCACGTCATGGCCGGCCACCCAAGCTTCACCCTCGCTCGGATCCAGCAGGCCGCAAAGCATCCGCAGCGTGGTGGTCTTGCCGGCGCCGTCGGGGCCCACCAGCCCGAAGATCTCGCCCCGGGCGATTTCCAGGTTCAGGTGGTCCACAGCCGTTAATGAGCCGAAGCGCCGGGTAAGGTCCCGGGTGCGAATGATGCCGTCCATCAGTTCCCCGTGAAAATCTCGGCGTCCGCGGGCATGTTGGATTTCAGTTCGCGGCGCGCGTTATCGATATCGATCTTGACGCGATACACCAGCTTGACGCGCTCTTCGGCCGTCTGGATCTGCTTGGGGGTGAACTCGGCATCCGAGGAGATGAAGGAGACGTGCCCATCGTAGCCTTTGCCGGGATTCGAATCGGTGGTCACATGGACCCTGGCGCCGAGCTTGACGCGCCCAAGGTCCTTTTCCCGAATGTAAGCGCGCAGCCACGGGTGATCGATATCGCCGACGGTGACGACGCTGGTTCCAGGCGCCAGCACCTCGCCCACATCGGCGGCTTTCACCAGCACCACGCCGTTGATGGGCGAGATGGCAATGGTATCGGCCAACTGGGAGTCGATCAGAGCGATCTGGGATTTGGCACGCTCGATATCGCCCTGGCGGGCGACAATATCCTGCTCGCGGCGCTTGGTCTCAATGGAGTTGGCCTCCCCTACTCTAAGGCTGGCACGGGCACGCGCCACCTGCGCCGAGGCGCTTTCGATGGTCTCGGAACGCGGCCCGGCCTGTACCAAGGCGGCTTGTTCCTTCACCTGCTTCAGATTGGCCTCGGCGCTCTCAAAACGCGTGCGGAACTGATCGTATTGCGAGGTGGAGATATCGTCGTTTTTGTACAGCGCCTGGGCGCGGTCCCAGTCCTTTTTGGCGCCATCGTACTGGGATTGAGCGGCCGCCACGGCGGCCGTGGCCTGCTGGAGCTCCTGCGGCCGGGCGCCGTTTTTCAATTGCAGCAACTGCGACTCGGCGGCGCTCAAGTCGGCGTTGCGCAACTGCAAGTCGGCTTGCATGGTCTCTCGCTGCCATTTCAGGGCGCTTTCGCTCTCGGCGTACTGCGCCTGCGCGGTGGCCAGCGCGGCGGTTGCCGTATCGCGCTGGTGCAAGAGCTGCTCGCGGTCCAGGCGCGCGATCACCATGCCCTTCTGCACGGTATCGCCCTCGTTTACAGTGCGCTCAATCAGCCGGCCGGAAGTTTTGAAGGCGATGTCCACCTGGGTCAGCTCGATGTTGCCGGAAACCAGGATGCGGTCGCTGGCCTCCGTATGCATGTTGCGGTAAGCCACCACCCCGGCTGTCGCCGCGGCGGCAATCAGTATCACTGCCAGAATTACTTTTTTCATATCGTGTTACTCCTTCTCTCTACTGGATCATGCCGCGGACGTTGCCCATGGCCTTCCCGAGGTCGATACGGGCGACGTTGTAGCTGAATAGCGCCGCGATGCGGTTATCGCGCGCCCGTTCCAGCCGGGTTTGAGCGTCAGTGACTTCGAGGTTGCTGGCGAAGCCGGCGCCAAAGCGGCGGCGCGCCTGCGTGAGTTCGCTGTCGGACAGGGTCAGACCTTCCTCGGCTACCTTGAGCTGCTCTTCGGCGGAATGCAGGGTGTCCAGCGCCGTCCGGATTTCGAGCTCGATCTGTTCGTGCAGGTCGTTGGTGCGCACCCGCTCCTGGCGGAACTGCGAGGCCGTTTCGGCCCGCCGCGCGTCCCGCCGGCCCCCGTCGAAGATGGGCACGCGCAGGGCGAAGCCATAGTCCCTGGTGGGTAATAGCGAAACAATATTGCCGTTGGTCCCCGTGGTGCCGTAGTCCGCAAAAGCGTACAGGCTGGGAAGCCGCTCGAGTTTGACGGAATTGGCATTCAACCGCGCCGCAGTTTCACGCTCGGCCTGCGCCTTGATGTCCGGGCGGTTTTTCAAAGCTTCGGCCATGGCCTGCTGCACGTTCACCGCTTCCACCGGCGTGTAGCTCAGTTTGTCGATTAGTTCCAGCTCCGTCGCCAGATTCAAACCCATGGCGCGCAGAAGCTGCAGATAAGCCTTGTTCCGATCGTTCTGCACCATCAACAGGTGCTGCTTTTCATTGGAGAGCTGTACCTTGGCGCGGGTGACCTCGATGCCCGTGCCCGTGCCCGCCTCCTTCTGGTTCTGCGACTGTTTCAGGACGGCTTCCGCCAACGCCACGTTGGCCTGGTAGGCTTCCACGTCGGCGTCCGTGCGCAGCGCCGCCAGATAGGCTTTGGCTACGGTGGACGAGACCGCGTCGTCGGTATTGCTGCGGTCCCCCTGGGCGGCGCGCAACGCCGCGCGCGAGGATTGATACCTGCGGAAACTGCTGAAGTCCAATACGCTCTGCGTGACCCGGGCGCGCACGTCCACCGTGTTGAAGGGACCCACCACGCGCGGAATATCTTTGATGATGCCGTTCAGCAAAGTTCTTTCGGTCGGCGCCAAGGGGCCGGTCAGACCATTCTCGGCATCCAGCAGCGTCTGGTTGGTGGCCAGATCCAGACCCAGGGCGGCTAGGCTCTTCATGACGGTGCCTTGCTCGGCCTGGGCTTCCACATCGGGCAGAAAAGCCGATCGCGCTTCCGCGGTACGGGATTTGGCCTGGCGCACGTTCTCATCGGAAAGCTGGATATAGGTGTTGCCTTCCGGAGAAAGTGCGATCTCGACCGCGCGCTTGAGGTTGAGACGCAGCGGCCCGCGATCCGGTATAGAGTCTGCGGCCCGGACGGCAAAAGGTACGGCCAGAAACGGAATCAGCAAATAGCGGCGCATTTTGTTACTCCTTCATTACGGCGTGAGCCTCTTCGATCAAATGGGCCGTCACTTGAGCGCGAAAACCGGCGCTCAGGAAGGCCACCAGTTGCTCCAGAGCCATCTCCGAGCTGGAAGCCAGGGAAAGATCCGAGATGACTCCCAAATCCTTCGATCCTCCGCGCAGGGCCTGGCCCAACGCCCCGATGGCAAAGTTCAGGCGCCAGAACATCTCTCCTGGCGCCAAATCCGGCAACGCCCGGCGCAGGGCGGCGGCGAAGCGCTCCAGCACATCTCGGAATTGGGTGATCAGTATTCCGGACAGGAGATCGCCCTCGGCGTGGAGGCGGCCCAAAAGGCGCATAAACACCATACCCCCGCTGGCCGGATCGCGGGCCATGCGGAATGTGGGGGCAATGAAAGCCTCAATAACCTTTTCCAGGGAAGGCGGATTATTCCCGGCTGCCAGCTCACATCGGTCCAGCAAAGCCAGGCGCTCCTGATTGGCCGGCGCCGAACGCCGTAGAATCACAGCTTCCAGCAACGCTTCTTTGGAGTGGAAATGATAGTGCACAGCAGCCAGATTCACTCCCGCGCTGGCGATGATGCTGCGCAGAGAAGTGGCGGCGTAGCCCTGCTCGGAAAACAGGCGTTCCGCAGTGTCGAGGATGCGCTCCTTGGTATGGTTCACGGGCGTTTAAAACAAACGATTGATTATAGCGCTTGAACGGCTGGCTTGAGAAGAATGCCTGAATGGGAGCGGTACTAGAACGGTAGGTCTGCCTTGCTCACGGAGCGGCTCCCTGCGGAGTAGGGACGCTCGGTTGAACTGCAATTCATTAATTGCCCTAAGTTGAACTAATGATTGAGTGTTCGGGGTTGCGGGCTGCTAGCGGAAGACTTCGGCCAAATCCATTTGAAATCCTGGCAGCAAGGGCGAAGCGAAAACGTCGCCTTTGATGACCGCCTGCGCCTGGAGTCCGGCGTGCCTCCAGATGTGGCGCGTCTTGGAATAGACCACCCACACTTCGCCGGCGCCGTTTTCGAAATACTTGGCCAGCTTGCGTTCTACCGACTCGGCGGTGTTGCTGCGCGAGATCACTTCCACCGCAATCAGCGGCGCGCCCTCGTAATAGCCGTCGGGATCGGCCGCAGCCCGCTCTTCTTGCCCCTGAGAGACGACGCTCACATCCGGCTGCACCCATTCGTTACGGCGCTCTCCCAAACGGAACCCGGCCTCGACAAAGACCAGGAGTCCGCGCTCAGCGGCGTACCGCCGCAAGGCGTCGGCGATACAGTGCTGCGTCAGTGTGTGCCTGCGTTTAGGTGGCGGCAATTCGATCAGCTCCCCGTCCAGGAGCTCGCGCTTGCCCGGCGCATCGGGCAACCTCTCGAACTCCTCAAAGGTCAACTGAGTAGTCGTCGCGCCCATGCTTCATCTTAACCATTCTTTGCGAGAATGGTGTGTCCATGCTAAACAGATTCGATGGGCAGGTGGTGCTGATCACGGGCGCCTCTTCAGGAATTGGCGCGGCATTAGCCCGGGAGTTCGCCCGCGAAGGCGCCCACACCGTGCTGATGGCGCGTCGCGCGGAGCGAATAGAGGAGCTGGCGAGAGGATTGACCAGCGGTGCCCGTCGCTCGTTGGCGCTTGCGGGTGACGTGACACGCGACGGAGATGTGGAACACGCGGTGGATCTGGCCCGAAGGGAATTTGGCCGCCTGGACGTGGCGGTGGCCAATGCAGGTTTCTCGGTATCCGGTCTGCTCACCGATCTCGCCCTGGAGGACTACCGGCGCCAAATGGAGACCAACGTTTTCGGCGTTTTGCGGACACTAATGGCGACGCTGCCGGCGTTGCGGGAAACCCGCGGCCGCATCGTCCTCACCGGCAGCATGTTCGGGATGATGTCGATACCCGGCGCCACACCTTACTGCATGAGCAAGTGGGCGCTAGGTGGTCTTGCCGAGGGCCTATCGCTGGAGCTGGCAGCTTACGGCATAAGCGTAACGCACATCATGGCCGGAGTCATCGAAACCGAGATTTACCAAGTAGATAACCTCGGTGTACACAGCGACGCACCTCCCCGGCGCCCGCCACCCAAACTACTGAAATTGCCAGCAGACCGGGCCGCCCGGCAGATCGTATCTGCCGCGTACCACCGCAAGCGCAGCTATATTCTCCCCAAGCACGCCAAGCTGGCCATCTTCCTGCAGCGGCATTTCCCTAAGCTGGTGTATTCAGCTATCTCGACCGCCACCCGAAAGGCGCTTCGGGCACGGATGGCATCCGGACACGACTCCGATGGTACGGCGAATGGGAAGCCGGGCTAGCGCCAGCGTCCTTCCTGGAGCACCCAGCCGCCATTCCGGTGGACCCATTTGTGCGCGACCCATCTTGCACCTGGCCGAGGCGGGCGTTCCCACCTGCCTGGTACCCATGCGTAAGCGGTGCCGTTCCAACTGTGATAACCGCCGATCCATACAAAACGCGGGCCGGGGCGCGCCGGGCGTGTTTCGACGACTGCGGCTGGGGGACGCACGCGGACAATAACCTCCTCCGCAAGGACCGCTCCCGCACTCAAAAGAACTCCGAACGCAGAACCCATCAGGATTTTCTTCAACATCGCATTACCCTCCATATCCAACCCATTATACCCATGCGGCCCGGCGCCGCAGCCTAGAGAGATGCCATTTTTGGGGGATTAAAAAACGTACACATTTGGTGTGTTGGTTCAGCATCGCTCCAAATAGGCCCAAAGTACTATACTAGTCCGGTAACTTGGTCGAAAAGTTGACTTTCGAGTGCTCATCGGCAGAAAATCCAGGAGATATGCAGAAGTTTTTTCAAACGGCTTTATTGATCGGGGCGCTGGTGGCGACCCTCCGGCCTTGTGGCGCAGCCACGCTGCCAACGCTGACTACGCTGTACAGCTTTCTGGGTGAAGGGGACGGAGACAGTCCCGAAGCCAACGTTGTGTATAACACGAGCACCGGTGCGCTTTATGGTACGACTATCGCCGGGGGATCCTCAGGTTGGGGCACCGTATTCGAATTGTCCCAAACGGGCGGGCTCTGGACAAAAACGGCGATCCATTCCTTTACCGGAGGCACTGACGGGGCGAATCCGGTAGCAGGTCTGCTCCTGACCAGCGGCGGGGTGCTTTATGGTACGACCGAACTGGGTGGAGCGAAGGGCTTTGGCACAGTGTTCTCGTTGACACCGCCGACACCACCAAGCACCACCTGGACCCTAACGACGCTCTACGCCTTCACTGGCCAGAACGGCGATGGGATGAATCCCGAAAGCGGTCTGGCCATGAATAAGCAAGTACTTTATGGCACAACCACCTTCGGTGGATCTGCGGGCTACGGCACCGTGTTTTCGTTGACCCCCAAGGCCGGCGGCCACTGGGCGGAAACGGTGCTCTACAGCTTTAAGGGCGCACCTACAGGGTGCGGAACGACCGGCAACCCTGCTTGCGACGGGGCGAATCCCGAAGCTGGCGTGATCGTGCTCTCCAGCACTGGAGTGCTTTATGGTACAACCTTCGCCGGCGGGACGTTGGATTATGGCACGGTGTACTCGTTGACGCCGCCGACGCCGCCGGCCACGACCTGGACGCCGACGCTGCTCTACAGCTTTATTGGCGCACCTTCAGGGATTGGCACCGAGGGCGGGGAGCCGTGTGGCACTACCGGTCAGCCTCGTTGCGATGGAGCTAATCCCGCTGGGGGTTTGGTTGTCTTCACGGGTGGCATACTCTACGGCACCACAACCGTTGGCGGAAACCCGACGGGTTGTCCGCTGGGAGGCTTCGCGCAGGGCTGCGGCGCAGTCTTCCAACTGAAACCACCGACGCCTCCGGCCACGACCTGGACCGAGAGCCTGATCTACGTTTTCACGGGGCCTCCCAAAGATGGATGGGCGCCATCTCAGAACCTGGCCATTGGCACTACCGGCACCCTCTTCGGCGCGACCTTCGCCGGCGGGTCTACGGATGATAACTGCTTCCCGGCGTCTTATCTTGGCTGCGGCATTGTCTATCAGTTGAAGCCACCGGTGGCACCGGCCACGACCTGGACAAAGAACACCCTGGCCATCTTCAACGACGACAACGGGGGCGGCCCCAATGGCGTGGTCATTGGTAAGAACGGCGTACTTTACGGCACTACCTTTGTGGGGGGGACTACTGGCGGTAATGGCACTGTATTTCAGATTGTGCCCTAGTTAAGATACTGATTCAAAAACGGAATGTAGAATATGAAGTTTCAACCGAAATCCCTCATGATTGGCGCGCCACTCATGATCGGCATGCTTTGTAGCGCCGCCACGCCTCCAGTGATGCTTTACAGCTTCCCCGGCCAAGCCAATGGAGCCTTTCCAGAAGCCGGCTTGGTCTTTGACGCGACGATCAATGTGCTCTACGGCACTACCTACGCCGGAGGCGCCGCGGGTTTAGGTACAGTTTTCCAATTCTCGCCGCCGACGTCACCAGCCACAACCTGGAACAAGAAGGAAATCTTTGGCTTTTCCGGCGCCGACGGGGCTAATCCGCTGGCGGGCTTGGTCGTAGGCCCGAACCTTGTTCTTTATGGCACAACCAACTTGGGGGGGGCTGCGGGTTACGGTACCGTGTTCCAATTAACGCCACCGGCGCCACCGGCCACGACCTGGACCGAGACGGTGCTCTACAGTTTCGCGGGAGGTAATGATGGCATCAATCCCAGGGCCGGCTTGGTGCTGAACAGCAGCACAGGGGTGCTCTATGGCACGACTTACGCCGGTGGAGCTGCGAATTATGGGACCGTATTCTCGTTGACGCCGCCAGTGCCGCCGGCCACGATCTGGACCGAACAGGTGATCTTTAGTTTCACGGGCGGCACCGATGGGGGGCATCCCGAAGCTGGGCTAACCCTGGCGTCTACCGGCGTGCTTTATGGCACGACATACTCTGGCGGCTCCGCGGGCTGGGGAGTCGTGTTCGAGTTGGCACCCGCAACGGGCGGAGGCTGGACGCAGCGTGCTCTGTACACCTTTTCCGGCGGCGCTGACGGAGGCTCTCCGGAAGGGGGTCTTACTCTCGGTCAGAGCAGCGTGCTGTATGGAACGGCTTCCTTCGGCGGGGACCTCAGTGCCAATCACTGCCCGTTGAACGGTATCCCTTCAGGCTGCGGCGTCGTATTCCGGCTAGTACCCTCCACAGGAAATCCTCCGACCTGGACCGAGTCGGTGCTCCACGCTTTCGAGGGGCCCCCGGGCGACGGAACTCGTCCCTCTCAGAATCTGGTCGCCAGTAGCAACGGAGCGCTCTTTGGTACGACTTTCGCCGGCGCGTATTCGAAGGACGTCTGTTTCCCATCGTCCTATATTGGCTGCGGAATAGTGTACCAGTTGGCGCCGCCAACGGTGTCTGGCGGGGCCTGGACCGAACACATCCTGGCCGCCTTTGACGACACCGATGGCGGAGGCCCCAATGGAGTGATCTTCGGCCCGAGCGGAGCGCTTTACGGGACGACCCGCATAGGCGGCTCCGCCAGTGACGGCACGATATTCCAGGTAGTCCCCTAGCCTAACCGAGAACCAGCGGGAAAGCCCGGAGCGTTTACCCCTCATGGGTACGACACCAATTCGGGCTGCTCCTTCGGTTGCGCGTGTCCTCGACCCAGCAGGTGCTTCATACCCACGGCGCTCAACACAGAGGTAGCTAGCGCCATGGCGATGAAAGCGACGAAAATACGCTGGTCGATGAGCCCGTACTCCAGGGCTACAGTCGTCAGGACAATTCCCACCGCTCCGCGGGCGTTCATGCCCAATGCCACCAGCAGCGCTTCCCGCGGCTGTTTACCGCCAAGTGTGGCCCCCAGGTAAACCCCGCTGATCTTGCCGACGCACGCCACCAGCAAAACGAAGACTACTAGCAGCAAATCGAAGTTGGCCACAAAGTTCGCCTTCAGTCCGATCGAGACGAAGTACAGCGTAGCGAAAATACCCGCGGTAGTCTGGTAGAAGCTCTCGTGCGCTAGTTTGCGCGCGTCCGGAACGCGCCCCAACGCCACGCCTGCCAGAAACGCGCCCAGCGTGGCGTGCGTGCCCGCTACCTCCGAAAGGATGGCGGCGGTCATAACAACCAGAAAGGTCAACTTCAATTGCAAGGTGTCTTTGGGCAAGTTCAGCCAACCCACCGCACGCTGTATCCGTTTGTTGGAGAGATTCAAGATCAAGGCAAAGACCATCAACACCATGACCAAGCTGGCCCACAGATTCCGCCCAGTGTGTCCTTCGCCTCCGAAATTGCTCAGGATGACCGCGAACAACCCCCAGCCGACCAAGTCGTCGAGCATGGCCGCGGACATCACGATCATGCCCAGATCGGTCTTCATCAGATTGAGATCCATCAGAATGCGGGCGATCACTGGAAGGGCCGAGATGGACAGGATAGTTCCCACAAACAGGGCCAGCAGCGGAATGTTGCTCTGCGCCTTGTTCCGCCAGAAGCCCGGCCAGAGCAGGACCGACCCTACCCCCAGCACGAGCGGCAGCAAGATGCCGAAAAAGCTGGTCCAGAAGATGGGCATTCCGAGGCTACGCAAACGTTTGGGCTGCAGCTCCAGGCCGGCCAGGAAGACGAAAAGCAGCAGCCCCAACTCGGTCACCGCTTCGCGCGCTTGTGTGGCGCGGCCCAAAGCAGGGAACACCCTCGCAAAAAGGTCTGGGGCGACCATGCCAAAGACGCTGGGACCCAGCAAGACGCCGCACAGAAGCTCTACGACCAGCGGAGATAGGGCGAGTCGCTGCAGCAGCTTGGCCATGAACAGCGGGACCGCGAGAACCAGGCTGATCTGCACCAGGAACAGGGTTAAGGTCGGGCCGTCCATGAAGACGCTCAATTATAGCAACCGGTACCAATGGGCTTTCCGGACACACGCTATCTGTGGTAAATTCGACGCCTATGCCCAGCGAGCCGATGCCGGCGATGTCCAGAATCGAGAAACAGCAGTTTCGCCGTATCTGCGGCAAGTTTGCCAGCGGAATCACGGTGGCGACGGTGCTGGACGCGTCGGGCGCGCCCCATGGCATGACGGCCAACTCCTTCACGTCGGTGTCGCTCGCGCCGCCGCTGGTGTTGGTCTGCGTAGACCATCGCGCACGCATCCTGGAGCATTTCCGGATCGGCGAGCATTTCGGGGTCAACATCCTGGGCGCCAGTCAACGGCATTTTTCCGACAAGTTCGCGGGAAGCGGTTACGACCGCTTCGAGGGAGTGGAGTGGCTTGCGGGACAAACCGGCGTGCCGCTGCTGCCGGACGTGTTGGCAACCATCGAATGCGCACGGGTGAAGGTCGTCACCGCCGGCGACCACGACATCGTGATTGGCGAAGTGCTTCACGCCAACTGCCAGGATGGCGATCCGCTGGTGTTCTACGGCAGCCAGTACAGGTGCCTGGGGTAGGGTGCGGGCGCTATTCTATCCGCCGCGGCGAACAGGTTTCGACTGCCTGATGCTCAGGCTTTGGCTCCTGCACCGCCGCGCAGACGTGCTGGGCGACGAAATCCGCCAACTCGGCAATCGAAAGATCCCGCTGCTTCTGGCCGATATCCGCCAGCAACTCGGCGAAGGGCATGGTGGTTTGGTAGTGTTCCTGAATCGCCGTGCACAGCACCACGGCGTCGAGCGACTCCATGCCTAGTCCGGTGAACAGCAACGACTCAGGGCCTACCGGGTCGGCATAGTCCCAGTCCTGGCAGAGCCCCTGCACGGTGTGAAGAACGTAAGCGAGAATCTCCGGCTGCGTGGGCTTCATTTCAGGCTCCCGAACACCTGGGCCTGCACGCGTGGCGTATCGGCGGGCAGGGCGACTTCCCTCCAGGGACCTTCGCCCATCGCCACCACAGCGTCAGCTTGCGGACCGGCTTCGATTTCGCGCAGTGCAGCCTGGGCGCCGCCATCCAGCGGGATCATCTGTATGCCGCGCGAGAGGAACTGCTGCCGCACTTCTTCGGAAACCATGCCGCTCGAACCCCAAGGGCCCCAATTCATCGCCACTACCCGCGCCGGCCACTGCGCCGAGAGGATCATCGCCAAACCATTCATGATGCCGTTGGCGGCGGCATAGTCGGCCTGGCCGCGATTACCGAACGCCGCAGTCACCGAGGACATCAACAGCAGGCATTGCAGGCTTTCGGGGCGCAGCTTGCGGCTCAACAGAAACGCGGAATCGGCCTTGGTGTGCACTACGCGGTCGAACGATTCCGGCGTCTTGTCGCGGATGAGCTTGTCTTCGATGATGCCAGCGCCGTGGATGACTACGTCTAGCCGGCCATGCTCCTGGTAGATGCGGTCGATCAAATCGCCGAAGGCGGCCTCTTTGCGCACGTCCACGGAATGATACTCCACCTTGGCGCCGGTGCGGCGCAGGTTTTCGATCGTCTCGGCGATCTCGCGATCTTTAAGCAGGCGCTGCAATGCGGCCTCCACCGCGGCGGGTTTTACGGTAGTGGAAGAAGCACGCAGACGGGCCGTCAGTGCGGCCTTGAGGCGCGGGGTCTCCGTAATGCCTGCGGTGTCGGCGGGCTCGGATCCGGAAGGCAGCGGCGAGGCGCCCGCTAGAATCAGAGTAGGTTGATAGCGCTCGGCCAGTTGGCGGGCAATCTCTGCGGTGACGCCGCGCGCACCGCCGGTTAGCAGGACGACCCAGTCGCGCTGGATTTGCCGCGTACTTTGACCGTCGACCGGGGCGATCTGCGGTACGACCGTCAGCCGGCGGTCGCCGGGCAGGCCCACCTGCAGCGTGTCATCCGGCGAGGTCAATTCATCGATGAGCTTCTGCTGCAGGATGAGGACGGGATCGGTGGCATCCAGGTCCACCACCTTGCAAAGCACTCCAGAGAATTCCAGGGCGAGAGTCTTGGTGAAATCGGCCACGGCGAAATGCGTGGGAGAGAACGGACCGTTGGGCCGCAGCCCGAACTCTCCGCCGCGCGCGGTGACCGCGGCGAAGAGCGCGCCTCCAGCACGGCCGGTTTGCTTCAGATCGTTCTCGGCGGCGCGGGCCAGGGCGTACAAACTACGCACATCCAGCCGCACCAATTCGCGCCATTCGTCGAAGTTCGCCTGAACCGCTGGCTGGGTGGAGCGCAACGGCAGCAGATGAATGATGGCGCCGATGGGGCGTTTATACTGCTGCCGGATATCGGCGAGCAGGGACTCCACGTCCGCAGGATCGGTGAGATCGGTGGTCAAGACATCGCCTTCGCTGATGGTCACGTCCGGGCTGTGGCGGAGGAGCAGGGCGCGCTCACCGTTGCGGTTCAGGGCATCGGCAATACCGGCGGCAATGCCGGTTTCGTCGTCGGTAATCAGGCAGACGCGGCCCTTATGGTAGATCGGCCGGGACTGGCGGCGGGGCTTGGCTGCGGCGGTCAGGATGAAGCGGGGTACAGGGAGCGCGGGGCCGGAAGGCTCGGGCGGCACCTTCGGTCCAGACGGAGCCCCGGATACAGAAGGCGCCCGGCTCGGCGCGGGAGCGCCGCCCAGTGTCGCGGCGATGCGATCGGCGATTTCGCGCAGAGTACGGGCGCTGGTGAGCTTTTCCATCACGCCCTGGATCTGGGTCTGCTCGGCGGCCGTCGAAAGGTGCTGGAACGCGGTCAGAATTTCGACGCGCTTGATGGAGTCGATGCCCAGGTCGGATTCGATGCCCGCATCCAGGTCCAGCATGTCGGATTCATAGCCGGTGCGCTCGCTGGCGATCTTAAGCAACTCGGCAAGGTAGTCGCGCCCGTTGGATACGGGGGCGACGGGTGACGGGGGAGGCGCAGCGGCTGGCACAGCAGGCCTCGCTCCTACGACTCCCGCGATCAGATCCGCGATCTCACGCAGCGTGCGGGCGCTGGTGAGCTTGTCCATGATAGCCTGCACGCTGTGCTGCTGTTCGGGCGTGCCGAGTTTCTGCAATGCGGTCAGGATTTCGACACGCTTGATGGAGTCGATACCCAGGTCGGACTCGATTCCTGCGTCCAAATCCAGCATCTCGGGCGGATAGCCGGTGCGGTCGGCGGCGACTTCGCGGAGCTCAGCGATGAAGTCACGCCCTGTGGAAGCGGAGGCAGCCGACGCCGGCGAGGGCGCGGCAGGCTGAGCACCAGCGGATCCAGCGATCAGGTCCGCGATCTCACGCAGCGTGCGGGCGGCTGTGAGCTTGTTCATGATGCCCTGCACGCTCTGCTGCTGCTCGGGCGTACCGAGCTTCTGCAATGCGGTCAGAATTTCGACACGCTTGATGGAATCGATGCCCAGGTCGGACTCGATGCCCGCATCCAGGTCCAGCATCTCGGGCGGATAGCCGGTGCGCTCGGCGGCAACGCGGCGAAGGTCTTCAATGAAATTGCGCCCTGCTTGCGCGGGGGGCGGTGCGGCCACCGGCGCGGCAACCGAAGGTGGTGGCGCGGAAACGGCGAACGGCGGTGGGGGCTGCGGCGCGAGCTTCTCGATTACCGGCAATGGCGAGGCGAGCGGCAGCGCTGGCGCCGCCAGCGGCATCGCCACCGGTGTGCCTGCCGGAGCACCCTGCATGTACGCCGTCATGATGGTGGTCTGGGCCTGCAGGATCTGCTGCATGAGCTGCTGGAATTGCAGCATCACGGCGTCGCCGTTAGCAGACACTGGTGCGGGCGTGGGCGCCGGCGGCGGGGCGGGCATTACAACGGCGGGAACCGGCTGCGGGGGCGGCAGTGCGGAAGGCATGACCAGATCGAGCGGCTGAATCACGTGCGGCGGCCGGCTCCGCGGGAAAGCTTTTAAGCCGTTCACCATCCAGCCGGTATCGCGCGTTTCGGGTTCGGGCTGGGGAGCGCGTCCGCGGAGGAGCTGTGCGGCATCCACGGGCACGCCTTCGACGGCCAACTGCGCGAGACCGTGCAGGAACTGCACCAGCGCGTTCCGGTCGCTGTCGATTTGAATGAAGCGAACGTCCTTGCCTTCCAGGATCTGGCGTGCCAATCCGGTGAGCACGCCCTTGGGCCCCACTTCCACAAACACGCGCGCGCCTTGCTCGTACATGGCGCGGATCTCGTCGACGAACTTGACTGGACGCACCAGGTGGCTTGCGAGCAGCGCCGCGATTTCTTGGGGATCTTCCGGATACGGGCCGCCCAGCGTATTGGAGAAAACCGTCGCGGAGGGCTTGGCGAACGTCTGCCGCGCCAGCACCTCGCCGAATCGCGCGC
>JBEKUO010000006.1:0-37103 GCA_049514955.1 Bryobacteraceae bacterium
CGCGGCGCCCTCACCGCGCACCTGCTGCCTCGCGCGGATCGCGTGATCGCCGTCGAAATCGATCCGTATCTGGTGCAGCACCTTCGGTCGCAGTTCGCCGATGAGCCCCGATTCGAAGCGATCGAGGCCAATGCTCTGGACATCGATCTCGGCCAGTGGGGGCCGGCGGTGATCGTGGGCAACCTTCCTTACTACGCCGCCTCCGCCATTGTGCAGCGCGTGCTGGAACTCGGATCGGTGCTGCGGCGCGGCGTGTTCCTGGTGCAGAAGGAGGTCGCCGTGCGCATCACGGCGGTCCCCGGCAGCCGCGACTATGGATATCTCAGCGTGACCATGCAGTTGTACGCCGACGTCGAGCTGCTGTTCGAGGTGAAACCAGCAGCGTTCCATCCGCCGCCCAAGGTGGATTCGGCTGTCGTGCGCTTCGAACCCCGCGACCGCGCCGCCGAATTGGGTATCGCCGCCCGCCAGGACTTTCTTCGCTTCGTGGCGCTGTGCTTCCGGCAGAAACGCAAGACTCTCCGGAATAACCTCCACGCCCGGTATGGAGCCATGATCGACCTCTGGCCGGAGGCCGGGCTGCGCGCCGAACAGATCGATATCGCCACGTTTGCCGCTATGTACCGCCGGATTGAGTCCTGATTTAATTGCGCACAGGGCGGCGGAACGGCTCCTTCTGCCGATAGGTCAGCGACCGCCAGAGCCACTCCAGCGGCCCGAAATAGAATTGCCGCATCCAGAGCTGGGAGAACGCGAAGACGATCAGCCAAACGACCAGGACGACGACCGCTTCCTGAACGCGATCGACGCGCGCAAAAAGGCCGAATCCGCTTCCGTAAAAGAGCAGCGTGCAAAACACAGTTTCCAGAATGTAGTTGCTGAACGCCATCCTACCAACGGTAGCCAGACGCTTCACGCCGTTGCGCCGGCGCACCGTCTTGGCTGCGATCATGATCAGGCAAATCCAGGCAAGGCTGATGCCCAGGCTGCCCCAGTAGTTAAACTGTGAGCCGATGAAAAACGAATAGTGCGAGCGCCAATGCTCCTGGAAGTTGCGATGCACACCGTAGGCGATGAGGGGAAAGCCGAACAGCGCGCCGGCAATTCCCAGATTGCGATAGAGCCGCGTGGCGAGGCTCCCCGTCAGCAGGCCCCACTTGTAGAGCGCCATGCCCACCAGCATCAGTCCGCCGGCCCGCCATAGCGTGGCAAACACGAGCCCGGAGGTTTGTGTCAGGAGCGACTCTTCAGCGCGCACCGGCATCTGCGCCAGCCATCCGCCTCTATACGCGGCGATCTGGGCGGCGGTATCCTGCGCAGTCGGCTGCCAGAGGTTGCGCTCGAACTGAGCGATCTCCTTGGCGGCCCAGAACTGCATGGACCACGCGCCGAACAGGGAAAGCAGCGACCCGAAGGCCACCACCAGCAGACCAATGGCCAGCAGGCGCCGCGGCGCCAGTTTCCGGAGCGGATACACGACCACGCCGCAAATCGCATAGCTGACGAGTATGTCGCCCGACCACAATAAATAGGCATGCAGCAGGCCGAAGATCAGCAGCCAGAAACTGCGGCGCAGGAAAATCGGCAAGGCCCGCGCGCCCCGGGCTTCGATGCGGGAGGTCAGCAGCACGATGCCGGCGCCATACAGCATGCAGAAGATGGCCATCATTTTTTCATCCGCCAGCAGATGGCCGATGAGCCACACCCAGTAACCCGCGCCTTGAATCCCGCCGCCGTATGCGGTCGGATTCAGGTACGCGGCGAAGATCTGGGAGAACGACTGGATGTTCATCACCAGGATGCCCAGCACCGCGAAGCCGCGCAGAAGGTCGAGCGCCAGAATCCGCTCGCGTTCCAGCACCGGACCGGGCGGCGGTGTGGGGGTTGTGGTTTCGGCTTGCGGGTGGGCCATTTCGCAGTACCTTGATCTTATCCAGCGTACTCGATCTGCAGCCATGTTGCCGGGATGTAGCCAGCCGGCGCGCCACATGACCAAGCTGCTCAAACGCTATTGGCACGCCATCGTGGTCTTCTTCTCCATTCTGGGGCAGGGGATGATCACCGCCGACGTACAACGATTCCGACGGCATCTACACCTATTCGCAAGCCGGCGCCAAATTTGGGCAAATATATACTTGCCTAATACAGGGTGCCGTGCTACCCTCTGGGGTGGCGGATGGTGAGCAAACGCTTACTCGCCTACAATCGGGGCCTGTTGGAGGGCCTCTGGTTTGTGATGCATCATTCTGAAGACCCTAATAGACAAGCGGTCGTGTTCGGCTGCTACGTTGACGACAGCGGCACCGACGAGCAGTCACCGCTCGTTACGGTCGGTGCGTGGGTGCTTGAGAAAGATTCCTTCATACGCTTTGACGGCAAATGGCGTCGGATGCTTGACGCCTATCAAATCGAATCACTTCACATGAATGACTTTGTTCGTCCGAATGGAAAGTATATCGGGATGTACCAAGAATTGAAATTTGCGCTTTTTGCAGAGGCCGTCAAACTCATCAACTCTCGCAAAGAACATAGTCTTTCGATCACGATCACTAACTCCGAGTTCAAGAAAGCGGTTCCAATTGAGTTCTACCGCAATGTCGTAGGCCCGTACACCGTAGCCTTTATCGCATTGGCTTTACTTAATTCTAAGATTTCCAATATGCACAATTACCCGGACAAGGTAGCCTATCTTGTCGATGAAGGCAGTCCGTTTGCGGATCAGTTAAGAGTAGGCCATCTCATGGTAAAGGCATTCGAGAACAGGAGCAATTCAGTTGTGCGAACTGGCGCGCTAACGTTTGGCGATGACAGAGATGTTACTGCACTTCAGGCCAGTGATACTATAGCGTGGTCGTCACGGCGGAAATTCTCTGGGGATGGATTGACGGGAGAGTTTATCCCGCTAGAGGGTATCTTCGAGAAAAGATTCAGCGCACATGGGAAACCATTGCGTCCTCATGTCCATTATCATCTCCAAGACGATATCGCCGCGCGAATTATGGCTGATGTTGCCGTGCGTGGAGATGCCCTTCATCAGGAGGCAATAGCTTCAGTGCAAGCGCTCATTGCCAAGGCGGACAATGTATGAAACACTTAAAAGGGGGTGCGTCGCATGAACTTAGATCCTACGAAGGAATTGCCGGACTGTACCGAAGGCCCGGAAGCATTCCGCCGCTTCGACGAAGGTATCACGCAACTGCTATCGGTGTCTCACGATACGCTAGTGCGGCGCGAACGTGCGTACAAAAAGAGGGCGGCAAGGAATCCGCACAAGCGTGGCCCAAAACCAAAGCTCAAGACTTCGGTTTAGGTCCACGTGTCCCACGCCACGGCTTAGTTGATCGTTTCCGTTTCATCAGTCTTGCCGGTCAGTTCCACGTAGGTCAGACGCTTGCCGACGATCTCACGAACGCCGATATCAAACCGCTCGGCATCAGTCATTTTACGATTATTAAATCGGAATGCTTGCTCGTCGATATACCGAAACAGGTGAAACGGCTCGACGCTGATGTAGGTACCGTGCAGACCGCGCTTCAGGAGGCTCCAGAAGTTTTCCATTGCATTGGTGTGAACGTTGCCGTTTACGTATTCAACCGCGTGGTTGATGACGGCGTGCTGATAGTCGGGACTCAGGCCGTTGTAGGATTGCAGTTCATCGGTAAAGATTGCCGCGCCAGCTTCGACGTGCTCTCTGACCTGTTTCTGAAGTTCCCTCTTACGGCGGTTATCTACAACCATCGCTCGAACGTCACCGCCGCTCCATCATTCCCATGACTACGGTCTTGTCCTTACCGCCAGTGCCAGTGATAACTCGCTCTCGCTTGTCCTTGTGCATGTTGCGGGCCTTGCCGCCGATGAAGGTTTCGTCTACTTCCACTTCGCCGGAAAGTTTGCCGCCGTGCTTGCCTTGCTGGGCAAGTCTGATTCTGTGGAGCATGAACCACGCGGTTTTCTGGGTAACGCCAAGCGCCCGCCCGATCTCGCAACTGCTGATGCCGTTCTTGCAGTTCAGGATCATCCAGATTGCCGGAAGCCACTTGTCCAGACCAATGGGCGAATCTTCCATGATGGTTCCGACCTTGACGGAGAATTGCCGTTTCGGGTGCCGGTTGCTGCACTGCCAGCGGAGCTGATTCTTGAGGAAGCCAACGGTAGTGCTTCCGCAGACCGGGCAAACGACGCCAGCTTTCCACTCGGCGCGATGCGCGACAAGGTAGTTCAGGCAGTTCTCGGCGTTCGCAAAGTAAACGATTGCTTCTTGAAGGGTTTGTGGTTCGTAGACGCTTTCCATACTTCAATCGTACCCCAAACCGGCGTATTAGTCAAGTATATATTTGCCCAAATTTGGGTACCTGCCGCTCTGGAGCCTGGTTCCAATCACCCTGCTGCTAATCGTCACCCAGGAGATGTGCGCGCGCATGGGCGCCAGTCACGGGCAGGGGACCGGTCGACCTCATTCACGAGGAGTTTGGCTTGCGCGCCACGATGGTGAACAGGCGGTCGCTCATGGGAGAATGCCGTTGCATGGATGAGGCTCGTATTCCCTGTGACACAAATTGACACAGCCGTGCAGGATGTGGCATTGATTGGAGTATGCCGATCCGCACCAGCATGAACGTCTCGCTCACCCCGGAGCTGGAGCAGTTCGTCCAGTCGCGCGTCGCCTCAGGCCGGTCTCAGACCGCCTGCGAAGTGGTCCGCGAGGGCCTGCGCTTGCTCGAAGAACGCGAACAGGCGCGCGATAGCGCCATGGGAGAACTCCGCACCAAGGTCCGGCGCGGTATCGAGCAGGCCGACCGCGGCGAATTGTTGGATGGAGACGCGGTGCTGGATGAGATTCGGCAATTGAGCGCCCGGCGCCGATCAGGCAGCAAATGAGTCGGCGGCTTGCGGGCCTGGCAGGTTTATTTCTTAATACAAAAACTCGAAACGGATCGATGGGATCGTGGCCAGCGTTATGGCTATGAGTCTTGCCATGCTGCGCGGTAGGGAGAAGCGGAGCGTCTATGACGTCAGGGACGTCCAGTACTCGTAACCGTGATTCAGCCGACACGTTCACGGCGGGCCCAGCCAGCTTTGCCGAACACTCTTTATTTCGAGTCCTCGGAAGGTGGCCGGTATGGCTCCTCCAGCGCCAATGTCACGCATTGCCCATAGGAACCGTGACAGGTATCGAGTGTCGAACTAGGCCAGTCAGCCAAGAGCCGGCTTTCACACTTGTCCAGGATGGAACCGGCAGTTTGGAGCGACGCACTCGTCGGCGCTCCAAGTGCCTCCCTCACTCTCTCGATTTCGTTGACGATGTCTCCAGTGACGTTCGCAGTTCCCGTGGTGCACATGATGTCTAGCACTCTCACCAGGTGATGATCAGCAGCATGAAGGTGCTTCGCAATCTCGGCATACTGCTCGGTGGTAACTTCATCGTCTATTTCCCTTCAGCCAACTGGTGCAACAACCACCCAATCGCTCTCAACTTAAGACACCTTTTCGCGTAGAGGCCGAGTATTGCGATTCCGTGGGACCTTCGCCTTCGCCACACGAGGTTCGGCGTGGGGGACATCCAATGACACAAAACCCGCGCGCAACAATTGCTCCAATGGTTTCCAATCCGGTGGGGGGGGCGTCGCGCTGCTATGCCAATCCGCCCCGCTTGAGATCCACCTCTTTCTCAGCGCTCGGTGGCTCACTGTGCAGTCGTGATAGTCGAATTCGGTTCCGCAGCACGGACATATATTGTGGTTATGTGGTGGTCTACGTAGTTCGCCAAATCCGCAAACTGGGCAAGTGTACACGCTCTTAATGCACCTTCCTCTTACATTCCCAATTGAAATAGTCTACGTTCGTTGGTAGCCCGTGTATCGTAGGCTCCGGCTTGAAGTAAGTCCTTATGAAACCTGCCTTCGACAGAATTCCGAACT
The DNA here is from genome assembly GCA_049514955.1 of Bryobacteraceae bacterium. Taxonomy (GTDB): domain Bacteria; phylum Acidobacteriota; class Terriglobia; order Bryobacterales; family Bryobacteraceae; genus Bog-159. The sequence continues at coordinate 5,919 of JBEKUO010000006.1, forward strand.
CGTTCGTATTGGGATTAAACCTCACTTTGTCCCCACCGGGTCGGACGCATTCGAGCACGCCCTGCGTCTTATGTGCTCCCAGGAAGATGTCGGCGCGCTCCTCATACTCAGCGGGTCCCATACCCTTAACGCCAAATTCCTCGACATGACCATTATAGTGCTCCATCAGATCCTTGTGATCCGCAAAGCCTCGAGTCCGCACGGCGTTTGAGGCCTCATGGTATCATGCCCAAAACTTAGAAATCGGTTGGGCACTGGCGACGCTGGCTCGACTCTAAGCGTAAAGGCGAGCCTCGTTGGCCGAAGAATGAGGCTTGGGCTCGCCCTCCATGTTTCGGCGAAACACCTGCGACCGCAGCGGTTGCGTCGGGAGTGCCCGTCACTCTTGCCGCAATGCTGTGACCGGATTAATCCGTATCGCCCGACGCGCGGGAATCCAGCACGCCAGCGCGGCGATCGTCACCATCAGCACCAGTACGGTCGCGAAGGTCACGGGATCGGTTGGCTCGACGCCGTAGAGAATCTTTTCGAGAAGCCGTCCAGCGGCCAACGCGGCGGCAAGTCCGAGTACGGTGCCCGAGCCAATCAGCACCAGCGCCCGGCGCGCCACGATACCAAGCACCTGCCGCTGGCTGGCGCCGATCGCGATGCGAATGCCGATCTCGCGCGTACGTCGCGAAATGGCATAGGCCATCACGCCATAGATGCCGGTGGCCGCCAGGATCAGCGCCAGCACACCGAATGCGCCGAGCGCCCACGCCGCCATGCGCGCCGGGAACAGCGGCAGGTCCAGACGCTGCACCAGCGTGCCGGCGGAATACAACGGCAGCGACGGGTCCAGATCTCTCGACGCATCCCGAATCAGCCGCAGCGCTTGGGTCGCAGGCAGATTCGTGCGGGCCACCAGGGCGGCATTGGGGGTATACCAGATCTCCGACGGGCCCCACCAGGCCGGGTGACGCGCCTCCGAGAGCGAGAAGTACTTGCCATCCTCGACTACGCCGACGATCTGAACGGGGTTGCCGTCGGGGCTGTTGGGCCGGAACCGCTTGCCGATGGGGTCCTGTCCGCGCATCAACTGGTCGGCGAACGTTTTGTTGACCACGGCAACGCGCTTCCCATCCTGCTTGTCGCGGGAATCGAACTCGCGGCCCATCAGCAGCTTAGTCTGCATGGTTCGGAAATAATCGGTGCTCACCGAGATGCTATAAGCGTCTGGAACTTCGGTAGGTTTCGGAATGGGTTTGCCTTCGATGTAAACGTTATCCGACGAAAAGCCCAAGGAGAGCGGCAGCCAGTCGATGGTGGCCGCCGATTCGATGCCGGGGATCGAGCGGACTTTCTCCAACAGGCGCCGCTGGAACTCGCGGCCGCGAGCTTCGCTGTATCCCTGGATGTTGAGGTCGAAGGAAGCCGTCACGGCGCCCTTTGGGTTGTAGCCGATGGGCGCGTCGAGGGCCCGTTGCAGGCTGCGCACGACCAACACCGAGCAGACCAGCAGCACGGCAGAGAGTCCCACCTGCGTGGCCACCATGTAGTCGCGAAGCTGCCAGTGGCGCAGTTTCTCGGAGATGGCTTCGTTTTTCAATGCGCCGGCCAGGTTCGTCCGGGCGGCTTGCAACGCGGGCAGTAGCCCGAACAACAGCGTCGTAACCACGGATACCAGCAACGCGAATAGGAACACGCGTCCATCCGGCTCCGCCTTGATCACCAGCGGAAAATCGGCGGGCGGGCGCCAGGCGGCCAGGGCATCGGTGATCCACACAGCCAGCAACGCTCCGCCGGCGCCGCCGAGAATGGCGATGACCAGGTTCTCGGTCAACAATTGCCGGACCAGCGAGCCACGCCCCGCGCCCACGGCCAGGCGTAGCGCAATCTCTTTACGCCGGTCGGCTGCGCGCGCCATCAGGATGCTCGCCAGGTTGGTGCAGGCCACTAGCAGGACCAGGCACGAGACACCGAACAACGCCGCGGCGAATCCAATCACAGCGCCGCGAATGTAGTTTCCAGCCAGGCCGGGTGGCGTCAACACGATCTGCAAGCCTTCATCGATCTTCGGATACTGCTGCGCCAATCCGCGCGCGACGCTGTTTAATCCGGCCTCAGCACGGGCCATCGTAGCGCCCGGTTTCAGGCGGCCGGCGACGAAAAAGTTGCCGGCGTCGCGGTTTTCCAGGTATCCCTTGCCGCCTTCGAGTTGCTTCTGCATCATCGAGGGGAAGAAAATATCGGGCGCGAAGAAAAGCTCGGTGCCGAAGAAGCCTGGCGGCGTGACGCCCAGGATGGTGAAATCCATGCCGTTGATCTTCACGGTGCGTCCCACCGCCGCGGGATCGCCGCCGAATCGTTTCTGCCAGCACGGCCAGGAGAGCACGGCCACGGGATGGCCGCCGGGCCGCAGGTCGTCATCCGGATGGAGGACCCGGCCGCGCGCCGCGCCGACTCCCAGCACGTCGAAATAGTTGCCCGTGACCAGATAGCCCCACAGCCGCTGGTTGTTGCCGGGCAGGCCGAGGCTGGCGGGGAGGAAGCGGTAGGCCATCAATCCCGACAATACGGTGTTGCGGTCGCGCATGTCGCGGTAATTGGGATACGAGAAGGTGGGCACCACACCGCCACCCATTTTCTCGTTGAGAGAGACGATTTCCGAGGCGTGCGCGACGGGCAGACGGCGCAGCAGAGCCGCGTTGATGATACTGAAGATGGCGGTGTTGGCGCCAATGCCGAGTGCCAGGGTTAAAACCGCGACAGCCGAGAAAGCCGGGTTCTGGCGGAGGCGGCGGAGGGCCAGACGGAGATCGAGCAGCAAACGGTCCATGGGTCGGTAACTCAGCAAGCCAAGCGCCAAGGCAAGTGTCTGCAAAAAAACGCGATCCCAGCGTGCCTCCGGCGGGCTTGTGTTCGCAAGCGGGACTGCACGTCCCACGCGCGGAACTGTGGGGCCTGCTTTTTCCCGGCAAAATATGACACAAGGTGTCCGGAAGTGCGCGCATACTGTACGCAAGATGCCGCGCAAGATTATCGTTTACATCGCCACGAGTGCCGACGGCTACATCGCCCGTCAGGATGGGGACGTGGGTTGGCTGGACCGCCCGCAGCCGCCGGGCAACTACGGTGCGGAGGCGTTTTTCCGTTCCATTGACACGATCCTGTGGGGCAGGAAAACCTACGACTTTGCGCTTCGCATGGGTAGCATGAAAGCATACGGGCGAGGGATCAGGCACTATGTTTTCTCGCACGGTCCAGCCGGCGAAAAGGCGCCGGGCGTGGAATTCGTTACGGAACCCATCGGCGCATTCGCGAAACGCCTGCGCGCCCAGTCGGGCAAACACATCTGGATGATGGGCGGCGCCGGTCTGATCGCCTCCTTTCTGGATGCCGGCGAAATCGACGAGTTCATCATTCACACAATCCCCGTGCTCATTGGAGATGGCATTCCCCTGGTGCAGCCGAAGCTGCGGCAGGTTCCGCTGAAGCTGCTCTCCTCCCGCCGCTTCCCCGACGGCGTGGTGCGAATCCATTATCGAGTGATGCGGCCCAAGAGAAACGGCCCGGTGCTCTGAACCTGCGATAATCGGCCAGTGAACCAGATCTGCTGCCGCCAGGTCACCAAACGTTTCGGAGATTCGCTCGCCGTCGATGACGTCACCCTCGACATTTCGGGCGGCATTTGCGCTCTGCTGGGGCCGAATGGCGCCGGCAAATCGACATTGCTCAAGATCATGGCCGGCCTGCTAGCTCCCGATCGAGGCGAGGTGCGCATTGCCGGGCGGGATATCTCCCAGGAGCCGCTCGCCGTCAAACGTACGATCGGCGTTCTTCCGGAAGACCTGGGCTTGTTCGATTCGCTCACCATCGAAGAGCACCTCGAACTTTGTAGTCCCGTCTACGGCCTCAGCCGAACGGAGACCCGTGAGCGCGCCGCGGCGCTGCTGCGCATTCTTGGCCTGGAAGCGGGGCGCTATACGTTTCTCGATCAATGCTCGCACGGCATGCGGAAGAAGACTGCGCTGGCGATGGCGCTGCTGCACAATCCGGGCGTGCTCCTGCTGGACGAACCGTTTGAAGGCATCGATCCCGTTTCGGCGGTGACCATTCGAGACCTGCTAATAGCGGTTTCCAGCCGCGGCATCACCGTCTTTCTGACGTCGCATGCGCTTTCGATGATCGACCAGTTGGCGACCGACATCGTGCTGATTCGCAGCGGCCGCGTCGTCTTGAATGCCGCCGCGCGGGAACTGTCGCGACCTTTGGAGGAGTTGTATTTCGATCTGGTCGAGACGCCCCACCCGGAGGACCTGCCTTGGCTGCGCTCTTCGCCATCCTAGGAGCGTTGCGCCGGGCGGTGCAGCGGGACCTCGGGACATTCGAATCCATCAAGGTCAACAACTTCTTCCTCTTTGTGGCCCTGCTCGCTTATGGCGCCCTCAACACCGGGCTGCAACACAAGAGCGCGGAGCCGTTCTTTATGCTACTCGGCTTTCTGTTGCTGTTTCCACTTTCCTCCGATCCGCTGGGCAAGATTCCGGCGGACCGGCTGGCATTGTGGCCCCTGACCATGGGGCAGAGACTGAGCTTGCGGTTCGCCAGTCTGGCACTCAGTCCCGTGCTATGGATCGGCGTTCTGATTCTGTTGAAGACGGCCAGGATAACCGTGGCGATCGTTTTTCTCGGAGTCGCGTTGGCGGTGCATGGTACGGCCGTTGTGGGCCGTCGGATGGCCCGGCGCCAGCCGCATTGGGATCTGTTGCGACACATCCCTCGACTTCCCGGGCGTCTCGGTGGACTGATCCGCAACAACGCCCGCGAGACGCTCAGCGTGTTGGATCCTTATGTTGCATTACCGTTAAGCATCGGAGGAGGCCTGTATCGCGCCTTCGGCTCGCATCCCGATCCCGTGGCATCGTCGATCGTCGGCCTGTTGGTGGCTTTGGCATTGAGCACCTATGCCCAATCGCTGTTCGGCTTGGAATTCGGGTCCGGCATCACACGCTACCGCCTGCTGCCGCTGGCCGGTTGGGAAATTCTGCTGGCGAAGGACATCGCTTTCCTGGGGATTCTGCTCGTGCTGCTCCTGCCCTTGGACCTCGGGCCCGGCATGACCTTCGGACTGGCGGCACTCGCCATCGGTCACCATTCTTCCGTCCTGCTGACTTTGCCGCAGCAGCGCTGGCGCTTCACGGGTGGCCGCCTTTTGCCGGTGGGAGCTCTCCAGGCGCTGGGAGGGATGGCGCTTGGTTTTTTGGAACATGAGCGAGGAGTGGTTGTCCTTGTTCTGACCGGGTTAGGCTACCTGGCATCGCTCTATTACTATGGCCGGCGTTGGGATCGATTGGGTCTGGCGTGACAAGGCTCCAGCCGCGTGGCGCACGCGGGACCGCGGTCCCATTTGCACGACAGGCGAGCAAAGCTCGCCTGCGCCGACAGGAGTGCCGGCGCGGCAGGCAAGGGTGCCTGCGCCACGGGCGGCGACATTCACTTCGCTGGTTGGATGGCGAAATCCCACACCTGCATGTTTACCTTGCCGGGCGTGTATTCGACCACCGCATACTCGTCGGGTCCCATCGGCTTCATCGGCCAGATCTTATATAAGCCGCCCTCCGAGAGCTGCTTCCGGAAGACCTGCACTTCGATAGGCTCTTCCACGATGTCCTTGGTGACGGGAATGGTCGTCAGCTTCTCGACCACCCGGATGCCATGCTCCGGCGTGAGCTTGATAATCCCAAAGCGCTCCTCGTCCGACAACTGTATATAGAATTCCTGCTCGGGATTCGTCAGGATATTCTGCGAATGCGCGCCGTCCAACTCGAGCGTGGCCTTTCCGGTGACCACCGGTATCGGCGACAGCACCTTCAGGACGCTGCGGCCCTTGTTGGTGTGCACCTTGGATTCCGCCACTTTGATGGATTTGACCTCGTTGCCATCCAAATAATAAACGCCGGGGCTCTGCGGAATCTTGGCGACCTCGTCCCGCATCTCGCGCTCGGCCTTCTCTTCTTCGGAGGTAGCTTTGACCTCTTGCGCCCGCTCAGCCTGGCGTTCAGCCGCCTCTGATTCGGTGCGCCGCAGGTCCACCAGGTCGAGCGGAACCTCCTCCCACTGGCTGCGTTCCACGCTGTAGAACCGGACGCGATCGGTCTGGACCTGGTATTCGGTAACAAGCTGAAAGCTGCCATCCTTCATGTAAAGTTTTGAGTTCGCAGCGAACGCCGCCAGAGCCAGGACAAATAGCGCGAACAGAAATCTGCGCATATCTTCTTGGACTAGTCTAGCGCCACCGGGCGTTACCTTTCTTATAATGGGGTTTCATGAAATACCGAAAGCTGGGCAGGACCAACTTCGAGGTTGGCGAAATCGGGTATGGCGCTTGGGGAATTGGCGCGAGCCAGTGGCTCGGCGGAAGCGATAAAGAGTCGCTGGCGGCTCTCCGGCGGGCGATCGAACTGGGCTTGAACTTTATCGACACGGCGCTGGCCTATGGCAACGGGCACAGCGAAAAATTGGTCGCGCAGGTGGTGCGCGACGCAGGCCGCCGTATTTATGTGGCTACGAAGGTGCCGCCCAAGAACCTCTTGTGGCCGGCGCAACCGGGCATCGGCATCGCGGAGGTTTTTCCCTATGACTACGTCCTTCGATCGACCGAGCGCAGCCTCAAGAATTTGGGCGTCGAAACCATCGACTTGCAGCAACTGCACGTATGGAATCCGGAGTGGATCGGGAACGACGAGTGGCGGCGCGCGTTTGCGGAGTTGAAGAGCTCCGGCAAAGTGCGGGCGGTGGGCATCTCGATCAACGACCATCAGCCGGATTCGGCGCTGGAAATCATCGAGACGGGCTTGATCGATACCGTGCAGGTGATCTACAACATTTTCGATCAGAGCCCGGAGCGGAACCTGTTTCCGCTTGCGATCGAGCGTGGCATCGGAGTGATCGCACGCGTGCCTTTGGACGAAGGCAGCCTGACCGGCATGATCGACGAAAAGACCCATTTCCCGCCGGGGGATTTTCGCAACGAGTACTTCAAGGGCGACCGGAGAAAGCAAGTCAGAGAACATGTGGAGAGTCTGCGCCGGGACCTGGGAGCGCACGCGAACCTGCCCGAAATCGCCCTGCGCTTCTGTCTTTCGCATCCCGCCGTGTCCACGGTCATTCCGGGAATGCGCAGCTTACGCAACGCGGAGGCCAACTGCGCTGTGCCCGACAAGGGTGCTTTGCCGCCCGAAACCCTGGCGGTGCTGCGGCGGCATGCCTGGGATCGCAATTTCTACGATTGAGCTTGGCAGGCGAAAGCGCCTACCCCACCTTGCTCAACAGCGTCTCAGGGGTGAAGCTTCTCGTGCTTCTCCAGCATCTCAACAAACTTCTGAATGCGCTTGGCGCGCGTCTCGGCCTTTTTGGCGGTGTGAATTCTGAAAAGGACGGCGTAGCGATTCGCGCTATTCAGGGTCTCGAAGAAGGCCGCAGCCCGCGGATTCCGATCGAGAGCTGCCCGCAAGTCCGCGGACACTGTCGCAGAACGTTGACCGTCGTAGGCCGCTTCCCAGCGCCCATCCTGGCGGGCGCGCTCCACCTCTCTCAGCCCGGCGGGTTTCATGCGGCCCGCCTCGATCAGCGCCAGGGCTTTCTGCCGGTTGATCTTCGACCAGATGCTCTTGCTTCTGCGCGGCGTGAACTGCTGTAGCCAGGCGGTCTCACTCTCGCCTTTCTTGTGAGCGTCGATCCAGCCGTAGCACAGGGCCACTTCAAGCGCTTCGGCGTAGGATACTGACGGGGTAGGAGAGCCCTTCTTCGCGAGCCGCAGCCACAAGCCGGACGAGGTGGCGTGATTCTTATCCAGCCATTTCACCCAGTCTTGTTGCCGGGGAAACAGCCGTATGGGTGCGTCGACGGGAGAGTCGGGAGCAGGCTTCACGTTTCCGTTATTTCTCTACCGGCAGTCCGGCCTGCTGCCACGCCTTCCACCCGCCATCGAGAGAAATGGCATCGGTGTAGCCCATCTTCTGCAGATTGTCGGCCGCCAGCGCGGAGCGGAATCCGCCGCCGCAATAGAGCACCAGGCGCGTGCCCTTGTCGGGCACCTTGGCTTCGATATCGCGCTCGATGATCCCCTTGCCGAGGTGCACCGCGCCGGTGGCGTGACCGGCGGCGAATTCGTTGTCCTCGCGAACGTCCACCAGCAGATGCGGCTCCTTCGCCTCCAACATCGCCAAATAGTCAGCGATGTCGATTTCTTTCACGCGCGATTTCGCATCGTTGACGATTGCCAGGAATCGAGGATTGTGCGCCATATTCAGTCCACCCGCCGGATCTGCGCGCCCGCGCGCGCCAGTTTCGCCTCGATTTTCTCATAACCGCGGTCGATATGGTACACGCGATCGATCACGGTCTCTCCACGCGCGGCCAGCGCCGCCAGCACCAGCGACGCGCTGGCCCGCAGATCCGAAGCGATCACACCCGCGCCGCTCAATTCCGAAGGTCCTGCCACAATTGCCTGGCGGCCCTCCAGCCGGATGTTGGCGCCCATGCGGGCCAGTTCCTGTGCGTGCATGAAGCGGTTCTCGAAAATGGTCTCGACCACGATCGCGATACCTTGCGCTTGCGTCATCAGGGCCATGTATTGCGCCTGCAAGTCGGTCGCAAATCCGGGGTACTCCTCGGTGGTTACATCCACGGATTTCAGGCGCTTCGGCGCGCAGATTTGCAGCGTGGCGGTGTCGGTCTGAGTGATTTCGGCGCCGGCCTGCAACAGCTTGGCGACCAGCGCGCCCACGTGTTCCGGCACGCAGCCCGTAATCTTGAGGTCGCCGCCTGTGATGGCCCCCGCGATGAGGAACGTGCCCGCCTCGATGCGGTCGCTGATGATGGTATGGTCGGCGCCGTGGAGCTTCTCGACGCCGCGTATATGAATGGTGGAAGTACCGGCGCCTTCGATCTGTGCGCCCATTTTCGACAGCAGCGCGCATAAGTCGGTGACCTCGGGCTCGCGCGCCGCATTGCGCAGCACGGTCTCGCCACGCGCCAGCACTCCCGCCATAATCAGATCTTCTGTCCCGGTCACCGTGATGCGATCGAAATGGATGGCGGCGCCGTGCAAGCCCTCTGGCGCTTCCGCTTCGATGTAGCCATGGGCCTGCTGGATGTGGGCGCCCAACTGCTCGAGGCCGTTCAAATGCAGATTGATGGGGCGCGCGCCGATCGCGCACCCGCCCGGCAGCGATACGCGCGCGCGTCCTGTGCGCGCCACCAGCGGGCCCAGCACCAGGCTGGAAGCGCGCATGGTCTTCACCAGCTCATAAGGCGCTTCGGAGGAGACGATGCGGGGCGTGTGCAGCCGGATGGCTTCGCCCTCGACCTCTGCCTTGCTGCCGATATCCACCAGCAGGCGCTGCATCGTGCGTATGTCACGCACGCGCGGTATGCGACGCAGCGTGACTAGTTCGTCCGTAAGCAGAGCGGCCGCTAAGGCCGGCAATGCCGAGTTCTTCGATCCGCTGATAGGGATCTCGCCCTGCAACCGAGGGCCGCCTTTAATGACAAATTTATCCATGACTTCCGCTCAACGAGTATAGCCGCAGATGCACCTAGCGCGGCCTATGGCCGCAACCAAAATTGAAACGTCCCTCAAGAGCGTATCATTAGTGAGTTGTCCAAAAACACTGTGATACGAGGACGGACGCATGACCGAGTTTACCTCAAAGTATGCTGCTTCCATCGCGATTGGCCCCGATATTCACCGCAATATGTCAGTTAGTTCGCAGTGCCGCCATCGGATCGATTCGGGTGGCGCGACGCGCCGGAATGTAGCTGGCCGCAAGCGACACAAACAGGAACAGCAATGCGATAGCCGCGAACGTCCCAGGATCTGTCGCGCTGACGTGAAATAACAAAGCCGTCATCAGACGCGTCAAGAAACACGCTCCCACGATACCGACTGCCACTCCCGCCAGAGCTAGGCGAAAGCCTTGCAGCACGACCATCCCAAGAATGTCGCTCTGTTGCGCGCCCAACGCGCGCCGTATGCCCAGTTCTCGGGTCCGCTGCGCCACCGAGTAAGCAATGACGCCGTAGATTCCGAGCAAAGCCAGCAGCAGCGCCACACCGGCGAAGGATCCCAACAGAATCACCAGCAAGCGGCGTTGGCCCACCTGCTCTTCCACCAGGTCATCCATGGTGCGGACATCGGAAATGGGTTGATCCTTATCCAACGCGCGCACTTGTTCGCGCACCGTGCCGGCGAAGCGGAGCGGGCTGCTTTCCGTACGTACAGCCAGCATCGCGAACGGCAGAGGGTTCTGCGCGGAGGCGACATACACCGTTTCGGGCCACGCGCTGCTTTCGAGATTTTGATGTACATCCGCGACGATGCCCACGATTTGGGCGGGTTTGGGGTTCACGCCGCCGATCCAAAGGTGCTGGCCTACCGGGTCCAACCCTTGCGGATACGCCGGCCAGAACTTGCGCGCCAAGGCTTCATCGATCACGGCCACGCGCTCGGTGTCTTCCGTATCGTGTTCGCTAAAAGCCCTCCCGCGCCGCAAAGGAATCTCGAGAGTACGAAAGTACTCCGGCCTGATGGCCAGGATTGTCGCAATCGGGCGTTCATTCAACTTCAGTAGCGGTTTCCCGGCGTCCTGCACGGGAGTTCCCGCAAAGCCGGCCATGGGAAGGGATGAAGCTGCTGTGGCGCTGCGGACACCCGGCGAGGATCCCACCTGCCGGACGAGTGCTTCAAAAAATGCGGTTTTCTTCTGATTCGTGTCATAGCGCAACGGGGGCAGAGAGAGTTGCATGGTCAGCAGGTTTGACGGGTTGAATCCGACATCGACGCCGCGCAGACGACTCACGCTTTCGATCAGGAGCGCGGCGCCAATCAGCAACACGATGGAAAGCGCGACCTGTCCCACCAACAACACTCCACGGACGTTCAGCCCGGCCAGAATCCCCCTGGGGATTCCTGGATCGGCGCCTTCCCCACTGGCGCGCAACACGCGGATGAGATCGGGCCGGGAAGCGGCGAGCGACGGCGCCAGACCGAAGAGCACGCCAGTCGCAAGGGAGAGCAGCGCCGCGAATCCGAGGACCATCCAATCCAAATGAATCTCCCGGGCGCGCGGCAGGTCGAAGGAAGCGATCAAGGGAATCGCGCGCAGACTCCAAGCGGCCAGCAGCACGCCGAGGATTCCGCCGGAGAGGGACAACAGAATGCTTTCCGAGAGTAGTTGTCCGATCAGGCGAGAGCGAGCGGCGCCCAGCGCCGACCGCACGGCAATCTCTCGCGAACGGGCGGTGGCTCGCGCCAGCAGCAGGCTGGCTACATTGGCGCAAGCGATCAACAGGACAAAGCCCACCGCGCCAAAAAGCATCCACAGCATGGAGCGCACACCGGCGACGAGTTCCTCCTTCATCGCCATCACTTCCACCGGTGTTTTCGGCTTGGCATCGAGCATGGCGGGGTGTGCCATCGCGTATTGGCGGCGAACGACTTTCATCTCGGCGTTCGCTTGTGCGAAGCTCACGCCCGGCTTCAGTCTGCCGAATACCGTCAAGAACGGGCTCAAGGCCCGGGATTTGGGAGGGAAGCGCGGCGATTCCGATGGCACTGTCAGCCAAACGTCCACACCGGCAGAAGGAAACTGAAAGCCAGGTGGAAGAACGCCTATGATCATATACGGCGTCTCCGCAAGAGTCGCCGTCTTTCCGGCGATCTGCCCATCTCCAGCGAACCGCCGTCGCCATAGTTCGGTGCTGATCATCGCAACGGGTGTGCCGCCAGGCGAATCCTCCTCCGGACGAAAGCCGCGCCCCAGCATCGGATCGACTCCGAGAATCCGGAGGAAATTGGCCGATACGCGGACACCTTTGAGCACCTCCGGCTCGGCTCCGCCCGAAAGTGTCAGGTCTTCCTGGCCGGCAAACGTTCCGAGTTCGGTGAAGGAAAGCGCGCCCGCCTGCATTTCCGCAAATCGCGTGGGAGTCGCGCCTCCGGAGATGCGCACCAGCCGATCCGGGTCGCGGTAACGAAGCGGCTTCAACAGCACCGCGCGGATGACCGTGAACATCGCCGTGTTTCCGCCGATCGCGAGTGCCAGCGTGAGAATAGCCGTCGCGGCGAAGGCGGGCTTCTTGCGCATCGTTCGCAGCGCATAGACGGCATCCTGCCAGATCGTTTCCAGTAGCCTGACCCTGTTCATGGAATCGTTTTCTCCGGATCAAACCAGTTTATGCCGGCCTTGTCCTCGAGTGTTAGACGTAAGCGCCGCCATGATGGGAGCCACAAGCGCCGTCTGATCGGGCCGTGCACCTCCCTCTATCAGCACATGGAATGTGGCGGGTGTGCACGCCAGGATCGTAAGCATGGCGCGCGGCAAATCCCGCCACGCCCTTGTTGGCAGTGTCGTCGGGACCTGCTGGCCGACGACACGTTCATGCCGGCGGCCGGAGGCCCACGCTAAGGCACGGTTCCGCGGAGCGCGAGGAACGCTCGGTTTAGAAAATGTAGAAAATCAAGAGGCCTGCGCGAGCTTCGCTCGCCTGCGCCAAGGGCCCTGCGCCACGGTGCTATGATGGCCCAGACTGCCATGCAGCCATCGCGTCCCCTGGCCTTGATCACCGGCGCTTCGAGCGGCATCGGCGCCACTTTTGCCCGCCACCTGGCGGCGCGCGGCTACGACCTAGTGCTGGTGGCGCGGCGCAGAGACCGGCTTGAGGAAACGGCCCGCGCCGTCGAATCCAGCCACTCCGTGCGCTGCGAAATCCTGCCGGCGGATCTCACTCGCGACGCCGAGCTGAAGACCGTCGAAGAGCGCATCGCCTCCGCGCCGAATCTCGAATTCCTGGTCAACAACGCGGGCTTCGGGGTCACCGGGCTGTTCTTCGCCGTTCCGCTCGAAGGCCAGGACCAGATGCATCGTCTGCACGTGATCGCCCCCATGCGCCTCACGCACGCCGCTCTGGTGGGAATGGTGGCGCGCGGGCGTGGCAGCATCGTCAATGTTGCCTCGGTTTCCGGCTTCGGGCAAAACCCCGGTAGCGTCAGCTACTCCGCCACCAAGACCTGGATGAACAGCTTCACCGAGGGCATCTACATGGAGTTGAAAAGCGCTGGCTCGCCCGTGCGCGTGCAGGCCCTCTGCCCCGGCTTCACGCTCTCAGAGTTCCATGACACGATGCACTGGGATCGCAAACAGGTTCCGGACTGGATGTGGATGTCCGCCGACGACGTTGTGGAGACTTCCCTGCGCGCCCTCGACCGCGGCCAGTTGTTCGTGATACCGGGCTGGCGTTATCGCTTGCTGGTCTTCGTTGTGGGCGCCCTGCCGCGCGGGTTGTATCAGAAGTTGGCCATTAAGTATGCGCGCGTCGCGGGGCGGGATCAGGTGGCGAACTGAAGTCTATTGCGCCGACAAGAGTGTCGGCGCGGCAGGCAGGAGTGCCTGCGCCACGATTACTCGAATCTCAGGGCCGTCATGGGGTCCACGCGGGTAGCCTGGCGGGCCGGCAGCAGCGCGGCGAGGGCGGAGACCAGCAGCAGCACCAACGCCACGCCGCCTATGGTCATGGGGTCGCGCGCGCTGACCTGAAAGAGCAGGCTGCTCAGGACGCGGCCGGCCGCCAGCGCGCCCGCGATGCCCACGGCCAGGCCCGCCACCACCGGGCGCATCCCTTGCCACAACACCATGCGCTCGAGGCCTGCCGCGCCGGCGCCTAACGCCATGCGGATACCCATCTCCGTGCGGCGGCGCGTGACCGAATATGACACCACGCCGTAAATACCGAAGCCGGCCAGGGCCAGCGCAGCACCGGCGAACAGCATCACCAGCATCATCTGGAAGCGGCGCTGGGCAACCGAGTCCGACATTACCTCCCGCATGGTTTTCATCTCGGGGACGGGCACGTCGGCATCTACCTGGCGTATGGCCTCGCGCACACCGGCGGCGATGCCCCGCGGGTCCATGGCGGTGCGCACGAGCAGCGAGGCCGAGAGCCGGGGGCGCTGCCAATACGGTAGGTAAATCATCAAGACCGGGTCTTTATCCAGGCTGGCGCTGCGGGTATCCGCGATCACGCCGGCGACTTCATCGACCTGCTCGTTGTGCAGCATGCGCCGGCCCACCGCGCTCTTGCCTGGCCACAAGCGGTGCGCGGTCCCCTGCGAAACGATGACGACTTTGCGCTTGCGCTGGCTATCGTCGAAGGTGCGGCCTTCACGAAACGGGATACGCAGCGTCTTGAAATAATCCGGACTCACGAACCGCACGTTGACCATGGGCCGTTCGAACATCGGGCGCGTATCGCCTTCGGCTGCCACCATGTCGATCCACGTCTCGCCCTGCAAGGGCAGCGCCGACACGAAGCCGGCCGATCGCACGCCGGGCAAGGCGCGCGTTTTCTCCAGCACGCGCTCGAAGAAGGCGGATTTCTGCTCGTTCTGCGTATACTTGGTGGAGGGCAGCGACAAATTCACGGCCAGCACGCGTTCGATGTCGAAGCCTTTATCCACGCGCATCAGCCGCACGAAACTGCCGGTCAACAGGCCAGCCGTAATCAGGAGCACGGCGCTGAGAGCGGCTTCCGCGCCCACCAGCAGATCGCGCGCCCGCACGCCGCGCCGGCCCTCGGTGGTGGTGTAGCTGCCGGATTTCAGCGCTTCCTGCGGATGCGCGCCGGAGCTGCGAATGGCGGGCAGAATCCCGAACATCAGCCCGGTGACCGCCGAGACCAGCAGCGCGAACGCCAGCACGCGGCTATCCAAGCGGACTTCGTTGAGGCGCGGCAGATCCAACGGCGCGGCGTGCACCAGCAAACCGACGCCCCACCACGCGAGCGCGATGCCGAGAATGCCGCCTATCATCGACAGCAGGACGCTTTCTGTGAGCATTTGGCGGACGAGTTGGGCGCGGCCAGCGCCCAGCGCCGTGCGGATCGCGGATTCGCGCGCACGGCCGGCGGCGCGCGCCAGCGAGAGATTCGCCAGGTTCGCGCAGAGAATCAGCAGCACGGCGCCAACCGCTCCCAACAGCACGAGCAACCCGCGGCGCGCATGCCCCACGATCTCCTCATGCAGGGAAGACAGGGTCACGTGCAGATCCATCTTTTCCGGAATCCTGGCGGAGATGGCGGCCTGGATGACATTGAGCTCCGCGATGGCTTTCTGAGGCGCAACTCCGGGACGCAGGCGCGCGATGGCCGCATAATTGAAATCGCCGACGATCTCTTCCAAATCGTCTTTTGAATAGCCCAGCGGCTTGAACACATCCGCCTTGGGATCGATAGTAGCTCCGATGTCTCCTTGCGCGGGGAACCGAAATGCGGGCGGCAGCACGCCGACGACCTCGTACGGATTGCCGTCCAGGCTGATCTTCCGGCCGATGATGGCGGCGTCGGCGTGGAAACGCCGCTTCCAGAGCGAATCGGAGACGATCGCCACGTGGTCACGGCCTTGGATATCTTCCTCGTCGAGGAAGGCGCGGCCCAATTGAGGATGGACGCCGAGCACGTGGAAAATATTGGCGGAGACCTGCGCACCGCTGAGGAGTTCGGGATCGCCCACGCCGGTCAGATCAAGCGAGGCATGGTCCATGATGGCGACCGATTCCAGCGCCTGGCAATGCGCGCGCCACTCGATATAGTGACTCAGGTTTACGGGCAGGCTGGGGTAGAGGTGCGCGAGTTTCGGCACCACCTCGCGTATGGTGACCAGGCGGTCCGGATCGCGGTAGGGCAGCGGGCGCAGCAGCACTCCGTTCACGACGGAGAAGATGGCGGTGTTTGCGCCGATGCCGACGGCCAGGCTCAGGACCGCCATTGAGGCGAATCCACGTTCGCGCAGCAGCGTGCGAAAAGCGTAACGTAAGTCGTTCCACATGGCTCTGAGGATAAATACGAACAAGTAACGTCGGCGGTTCCGTAGAGTGCGGGTGGTTGCGGAGGGGCGGTTGGCAAGCGAAGACGCCTGCCCCGCCACACTGGCCAAAAACGGCTACGATGAGAGGAGGGTAGGAACATGGCAACTCTCGAGTGGTCCCAATGTCCCGCCGTTGAAAGCATTCCCGGCAAGGTGAGCGGCGCATGGGTTTTGAAGGGTACGCGGATGCCGGTATCCGCTATCTTTGAGAATCTGGAAGCAGGGGCTAATATCGACGACCTCATGGAATGGTTCGACGGTCTGGACCGCGAACAGGTGAAGGCGGTTATCGAGTTCGCCGCCCGCAGTTTGGATAAACTGCCCGTCTACGCGCCGTAAATGCGGATTCTTTTCGACCAAGCAACGCCAGTGCCGATCCGTCAATATCTCGAAGGCCACACGGTTCGCACGGCAGCACAGCAAGGCTGGGACAGGCTCGGGAATGGCGGGTTGTTGACCGCAGCAGAAGAGGCCGGATTCGATCTATTGCTGACAACCGACAAGAACATGCGCTATCAGCGGAACCTTACGGGCCGTAAAATCGCGATCGTGGCTATCGGCCAGCAGCAATGGCCGCAACTTCGCCTCCACATTGCGCGCGTCGTCGAAGCCGTCAATGCGGCCACGCCTGGCAGTTACGTGGAAGTGGATATACCACGGGGGGCGTAACAGTGGCCCGTTCTACAAAGGATCCGTTTGCGGGGCTGGCGCCAGGCGGTTTTCCTGTGCCTTTGGAGTTACGATCAGGAAGGAGCCGAAGCAATCGAAGTACATTTCAAACCCGAGGTGCAAGCGACGCTTGAGCAGATGGCGCGGGAAAGCGGACGCCCGAGCGACGAGTTGGTTGAAGATGCCGTGGCCGGTTATTTTGACGAACTGGCTCAGACGCGGGAAATGCTCGACCAGCGCCTTGACGATCTGGAGAGCGGCAGGGCTAAGCCGATCGACGGCGAGGAAGCGTACCGGCGCTTGATGGAGAAGACTGAGGCACGACGCCAGCGGCGGGCATGAGTGAGTATGCCTTCCACGCGGAGGCGTTGATTGACCTCGACGAGATACGCGAACACATAGCCGAAGACAGCCCGGACGCAACCGACCGGCTGATAGCGGAAGTCTTGGACGGGATTCGGGCCCCCTGCTGACGTTTCCCCATCAGGGCTATCGACAGGCAACCTAACTTCTCGCCCGCTGCGGTTCAAGCTGGTTCGGGAGTATGCGATCGCTTACTCGCCAGAGAAGAAGCCGTTGTGGGTTGTGGCGGTAATACATGGACGGCGCAGCCCCGGAGGGAAGTTCCTCAACGGGCTGCCGGCGTTTATCGATGATCCACTGAGCATGACGTAAGCTCCGGGCTGTCAACGTGTACAACGGTTTCACAATCCGGAGAGTTGGCCGACCCGACCTTCGATAATCTGGGCATTGCGTCTCTCACGTCCGGTGCCTGCTCCACGACCTGCTACCATGGCCCTCAAGGCCCGCGCTATGGCAGCCCGCAATCGCCGCTACGCTACGCTTATCCTGCTGTTCCTCGTCGCGGTCGCCTACTGGGTCGGCGGCGCCGTTAGTGTGATCGGCGACCTGCGCTTCGGCCAGGCGCACGCACGGTTTCCCTTCGCCTTCGGCTTTCGCATGCAGACGATCTCCGGTATCCTGCCGGAAGCGAAACAGGCCGGGGCGCATTTGGGCGATACTCTGCTCGAATTCGACGGACGGCCTTTCACCGGCTACCAGGTGATGCGGGATGCGGTGATGAACGCGCGCCCCGGCAGTCTCATACACGCGACGATCCGGCGCCACGATGGAACCATCGCACCCATCGACATTCGACTTGCACCGCAGCGCTACGGGCCGGCGCCGATTTCCGAATGGCTCAGCAGCATCGCTCTCCAACTGGTCATTCCGCTTTTCTGCCTGGTTCTGGGCTTTTGGGTGGCTGCCG
This sequence comes from Bryobacteraceae bacterium, assembly GCA_049514955.1. Taxonomy (GTDB): domain Bacteria; phylum Acidobacteriota; class Terriglobia; order Bryobacterales; family Bryobacteraceae; genus Bog-159. The sequence continues at coordinate 23,762 of JBEKUO010000006.1, forward strand.
CCCGGCCGCATGACCGAAATGCCTGGCTGCTGCTGGCGCTCTTACTTTCGCTGAATTTCCTGGTTCCAGACGGGAGCTGGAGTGAGCCCTGGCAAGTGCTGCGCGAGCTCTGGCTGCTTCTCGCCGCCTACTCCTGGCCTGTGTGGATGATGCTCTTCGGCATCTATTTTCCGGAGCGCTCACCAATCGATCGCCGGCTCCCCTGGAGCAAATGGCTGATCATTCTGCCCCTGGCGGTGGCGAGTCTCGCCATCCTGGCGTCGCAGATCGGCAAAGAAATCAGCTTTGCTTCAATCGCCTGGCTTCGGCCGTTCCTGTTCCCCCTGGACACGGTACGCAAAGTCACAGCCATGATCGCCATCTCGCTGTTCTTCGCCAACCTCGGTCACAAGAGCGGTACCGCTTCCACTAAAGATGCCGCCCGGCGCATCCGTCTCATCTGGCTGGGCGCCACCGTGGGACTGTCGCCCGGCTTCATCGTCATGCTGATCAGCCTGGTCACCGGCGCCGATCTGGAATACAGCGTTCCGGCGTGGGTCCTTTATATCTGCCTCGGCTGCCTGCCCATCTTCCCGTTGACTCTGGCCTACGTGATCTTGGTGCAACGCGCCATGGATGTCCGGATGGCTATTCGCCAGAGCGTGCAATACGCCTTGGCGCGCGGCGGGCTCTGGCTGTTGCGCGCTGTTTTGCTTGGCGCGACGATCAAGATTATCGTGGACATCAGCGCCAACAAGGGCGGCTTCTCTTTCGATCAGATCGCGCTTCTGGCGCTCGCCAGCGTGCTGCTGATCCTGCGGCGGCGCTACGACAAGCGGGTCAGGCGCTGGGTGGACAAGCGCTTCTTCCGGGAAGAGTACAGCACCGAACAGGTCCTGAGCGAGCTTAGCAACGAAGCCCGCAAGTTTATCGACGCGCGCCCGCTGCTGGAAACCGTGACGCGCCGCATCTCCGAGACGCTGCACGTGGCGCGCATCTCGGTCCTGCTGCGCGATGCGAAGGGCTACCGTCTGGAACCATCGAGCGATGGCTCGCCCACGGCTGTTGTCCTGGAGCCCGAAGCCCGCAGCATACGGTACCTGCGCGCTGCCGGAGGCCCGGCCGTGGTCTATTTCGACGACCCGAATTCGTGGCTGCACGAGGCCCCGGTGCCCGAGCAACAGGCCCTCAGACAGCTTGATGTGCAGCTCCTGCTGCCGCTCACCGGCCGCGACGATCTGATCGGTGTGATGGCGCTCGGCCCCAAGCGCTCGGAGGTGCCTTATTCGAAGGCGGACCTGCAGCTTCTGCAATCGGTCGCTTCGCAAACGGGTCTGGCGCTCGAAAACAGCCGGCTCATCTCTTCGCTGGCCGAGGAAGCCGCGCGCCGCGAGCGTTTCAACCGGGAGATCGAAATCGCGCGTGAAGTCCAGGAGCGGCTTTTCCCCCAATGCTATCCTTCGATTTCAGGCCTGGATTGCGCGGGGCATTGCCGGCCGGCCCAGGGAGTGGGCGGTGACTATTACGATTTCATCGCGCTGCCGGAAGGACGGCTCGGCGTCGCGGTCGGCGATGTTTCCGGCAAAGGAATTTCGGCCGCGCTGCTGATGGCCAGCCTGCGCGCCTCGCTGCGCGGCCAAACGCTCGGCGGACCGGCGGATCTGGCCGCGCTGATGCGCAACGTCAACTCCCTCCTTTATGAGTCCTCGGCAGCCAACCGCTATGCTACGTTCTTCTACGCACAGTACGATCCGCGCAACCGCACTCTCGACTTCGTGAACGCCGGCCACAATCCACCCGTGGTGCTGCGCGGCGGCGAGATCCTTCGCCTGGAAGCGGACGGCCCGGTAGTCGGCCTGCTGCCGCTCGCGCAGTACGGGCAGTCTTCGATGGTGCTCGCGCCGGGCGACATCCTGCTGGCCTACACGGACGGCATCAGCGAAGCCATGACCAGGGACGACGACGAGTGGGGCGAGGATCGCATGATCGCTGCCGCTTGCAACTGCCGCGATCTGCCGGCGGCGGAGATGATCGCGCAGCTTATTTCCGCGGCAGACGCCTTCACTGCGGGCGCTCCGCAGCACGACGATATGACGTTAGTGCTGATGAAGTTGGTGTAGCGGTGGGGTTGCGGCGAACTGAAGTTCGCCGCGGCGCGCTTAAGCGACGCTTAAGCTTGCGCCACGAGCCACCTCTTGATCCGCTCGTACACGGCAGGCTCACTAAGCAGGTCAAAGTGGTTCATGCCGTAACCGACCCACTGGCGCGATTTGGGGAATGATAAGGTCCGCCGCGCATCCTTATGACGGCCCAGTGCGCTGTTCACCGGCACTACCCCGTCTCCGAGAAGCCTGCCGGTGGTCGCGGCAATCGTGTAACACAGTACGCTCTCCGGCAGGGGCAGCAGGCAGCGCAGGTCCGGCGAGACATCGAAGCGATCGCGCCCGTACCAATCGTCATCCAGGAGATTGCCGTAACGCAGGTCGGTAATGCCGGCGCTGCGAATCTGGCCCAGACGGGCTAATGCCGCGGTGTACGGACTGAAGCGCAGGACCACGTTCAACCAGTTGCCCCCGCGCTCCAGCGGCGTGCCGTGGTGCGGCGAGCCGAGGAAAACAATCTTGCGCAGATGCCGCGGCCAATCGTTTCCGGTCATCGAGGCGTAGTGATAAGCGCTGCGCGCCACGAGTCCGCCCATGCTATGGCCGACGATCGCGAATTCTTCCAATGGCGCTGGCCATTGATCGATCAGGGTCTCGATCAGCGTGGCGAAAGCGCGTCCATTAGTAGAGATATGCAAACCGCTGTTGTAGTGCAGATAGACCGGGGTGTATCCCAAGTCGCGGGCCAGCGCCGCGCCATGGTCGTGCCCCTTGCGCGTCATCTGCAGATCGTTCATACACAACCCATGCGCCAGTACGAGCAGCTTGCCGGTGAGCCGGGGAATTGCGCGAGATAAAGCCCGCCGTTCGAGCGCTAAAGGCCGGCCGTTTCGGCGCAGGCTCATGGAAATGGCGAGCGGATTGTCAGTCGCAGCCAAATAGTCGCCCATGACGCCGTTGAGCGCCGCGATCATGGCCTCGCGTCCGGGTGGCGAACTCCTCTCGCCAAACAAGGGAATCAGGGGAGCTAGCGCGGCATCGATACCGCTACCCACCAATCCGGCCACCGTGCGGATGCTCTGGTAAACCAGGCCCGTAATGCCACGGGTAGGTCCCGATGCGGGTCGGCCGAGGATGCCGGGGGCAAGCGCGATGTTGAGGTGCATCGCCTCTACTACATCGCTAAGTTTGACAGTGGCATCCACCGCCAGCCGGCTGAACCCCAGCAGGTCCGAGGGATGAAGAGCATTCGTTTTCGTCACATTCCCTCCACTTAACCGCAGCGCGAATGCCGCATTGCGGCATCTCAAGAAGTGTATAGAATAGCTTATTTCACTTCAATAAGAAAGCTTTGCTGCTGCGGTGCAACACAGCGGCCAGGCCCGACAGTATGACCGAGCAGGGCTGCGGAAAAACGCATTGAGGGTGAGGGCCGCGGATTAACGCCGATAAACGCCGATTGAAAAATAAAGCGCTTGGGTTCGTTTTATCGGCGTCTATCCGCGTTCATCGGCGGCTAAGTTGCCTTTCTCAAGTAACCTGTTACGCGATTTCCGCGGCGGCGGCCTGATCCAAAAACCAGGAGACCCGCTTTCCCTGACGCGAAATCAATTGTGCCGGATAATGTTTGGGATCGAACTCCTGATGGAAGACATCGCCCACAGCCGGCGCCTTGTCGGGGCCGGCCACCAGGAAGACCGTGTTCTTGGCGGCCAGCAGCGCGCCGGGCAGCAAGGTGACGCGCCACTTGGCCATCTTCTGCACGTATAGCGCGGCAGCGATGCCGTCGCGGTCGTCGATCGCGGGTTCGCCCGGGAAAAGGCTGGCGGTGTGCGCATCCGGCCCCATGCCGCACTGCACCACGTCGAAATGCGGCTGTTCGCCTTCTTCCAGACCGAAGAAGTTGCGGATGTCATCGACGTATTTTTGCGCGGCGGTCTCCGGCTTGATCTCTGCGGGAATGCGATGGACTTGGGCAGGCGGGATATGCGCGGGCGTAATCAAGTTCTCGTTCGCCAGGCGATAGTTGCTCTCCGGATCGTTGGGCGGCACGCAACGCTCGTCCACGAAGAACAGGTGCACGCGCGGCCAGCGGAAACGAGATGCCACCATGCTCTGGAAAAGCAATTTCGGCGTGGAGCCGCCGGAGACGGCCAGAGTGGCGTGCTCCTGGCCGGAGAGCGCCTGCTCCAGCAGCGCGCTGATGTGCTGCGCGCAAGCGTCGGCGGCCGCGCGCGGATCGGGGTGAGTGTACCACTGCACGCTCATGTGTAAGGTTCACGATAACGCAAGTCTGGCAGCGGCGGCCAGCGCGCGTTCGAAGACCGGATCGCGGCCTGGAATGGAAAGCTCCTCGCGCATCAGGGCGTAGTCGGTGAGCGGCGGCAGCACAGCGCGGCTCACCAATCCGCCGACGCGAATCTCCGCGGCCTGCCCTTCCACCAAACCTACCGACGCAATCGATTCCCCATTTTGCGCCCGAAGGTCGACGCGGTTGATCTGGCGGTCGGCCGGTCCCGGCGTGGAAGCGAACTTCACCCGCGCCGCGCCGCCGGCCTTCTGGAACCCATCGACCAGCCATGCCGCCATGTAATAGGCGGAAGCCGTGGGAGTCGCGCTGCTGTAGGTGATGGCGATCTCGGAGACGCGCGGCAAATTCGCCAGTTGCGCCTTGTTTTCGAAGATCTGCGCGATCAACTCCCGCCAGCGCGTGAGCCGCGTCCAGGAGAAATCTGCCAGCGAGCGCTCGGCGCCAACCAATGCGCTCAACTCCTGCAAGGCCGCGGCCGGCGCTCCGAACGGCAGGCTATCGAGCACCACCTTCTGGGCGATGCCGGCCAGCAGAGAGAACGCGCCCAAACGGAACACGCGCGGGCTGCGGCACCACAGGATCACGGGAAGGTCCGGCACCTTCAGCGGCAACACCACTGCCGCCAGATCCGGGAGGCTGGCATCGGAGGCCGTGACTTCGATCTGTTCGCAGCAGATCTGCTGCCGGTGTCCGAACGGCATCCAGCACTGCGCGAATACACGGGCCGTCAGGGCGCGCCGGTCTTCCGCGCGAAATCGAATTACGATGGCGCGGCTGGGATGTTCCGGCATTAAGGCGGCAAGGGTCTCGCCGATGGCCTGCTCATCGTCGGATTCCTCGGCAGCCACCACCAGCGTCATGGAACAGGCGCGCAGCACGCCGGTCTCGCCCTCGCCCTGTTTGCCGAGCGAGACCCACAGGTCCGCCATTTCGTGCAGAATCCGGTCGGGAGCGATGGTGCTGCCCATTACGGCTGCCTCCAGACGTGCCCGCGACGCGCCAGCATTTCGTCGGCGGCCTTGGGCCCCCACGTGCCGGCCGCATAGTTGGGGAACTCGAACTTGGTAGCGTCCCAAACATGCTGGATGGCGTCCACCACGTTCCAACTGGCTTCGACCATGTCCTGGCGCGTGTACAGCGTGGCGTCGCCGATGATGGCGTCCAGCAGCAGCGTTTCGTATGCTGTGGGCGAGCGCTCGCCGAAGCTGGAACCGTAGTTGAAATCCATCGAGACCGGCCGCAGTTGCATGCCCGAGCCGGGACGCTTGGAAAGAAACTTCAGCGAAATACCTTCTTCCGGCTGGATTCGCAGGATGAGAAGATTCGGCGCGGTATTCACCTCGTCGCCGTGGAAGATGGCCAGGGGCGCGGCGTTGAACTGGATGGCGATCTCGGTGACGCGCTTGGGCAGACGCTTGCCGGAGCGCAGATAGAACGGCACGCCGGCCCACCGCCAGTTGTCCACAAAGAAGGTGACGGCCGCGTAGGTGTTGGTCTGCGCGTCCTGCTTCACACCTTGTTCCTGGCGGAATCCGGGGACATCCTCGCCGCCGATGTGCGCCGGACCGTACTGGCCCGCGACTGTATTTTGCAGCACCTCTTCCGGCTTCATGATGCGTATGGAGCGCAGCAGCTTGGAGCGCTCGTCGCGCACGGAGGTGGGACGGAACGTGGCGCTGGGCTCCATGGCGATGGTGGCCATCACCTGGCTCAGATGATTTTGGATCATGTCGCGCAGCGAGCCGGCTTCCTGGTAATATGCGCCGCGGCCTTCCACGCCGATGGATTCGGCCGCGGTGATCTGCACATGATTCACGTAGCGCCGGTTCCACAACGGCTCGAAGATACCGTTGCCGAAGCGAAACGCCAGGATGTTCTGCACGGTTTCCTTGCCCAGGTAATGATCGATGCGATAGACCTCGGATTCTTCGAAGGCCTTGTGCAACTGGTCGCTCAGCTCGCGGGCGCTGGCCAGATCGTGGCCAAATGGCTTTTCGATGACGATGCGGCGCCAGCCTTGGCTCTTTCCCACATTCGCCGCGCCCAGGCCCTGCGCAATCGGCACGTACTGGCTGGGCTGCGTGGATAGATAAAACAGCACGTTGCCGCCGGTGTGCCGCGCGGCTTCAATCTCTTTCAGGCGGGCATCCAGGGCCGTATAAAGGCCGGGATCATCGATATCGCCCGGCATGTAGAACAGGCCTTGGGCGAAGGCGGTCCACACATCGGCGTCGAACGGCGAGTCCTCCAGGAATTGCTTGACGGAGGCACACATCTTTTCGCGGAATTGATCGTCGCTCATGGGCGTGCGCGAGATACCCAGCACGGCGAACCCGGCATCCAGCCGCCGCTCATAGGCGAGCCGGTAAAGTGCGGGCAACAGCTTGCGCTTGGTGAGATCCCCGTGGGCGCCAAAGATGACCATGGCGCACTCGGGTACGCGGCGCTCGAAGCGTAGTGGATCCTGGAACGGATTCTCCAGCGACATGTATTCAAAAATAGCACGTAGGCAGCGGAGCGGTGCGATCGGTGTCCTGCGATTGCGGTGCGATTGCTCTTGCACCCGGCGGCCAAAGCAGGTACGATTGAGTTTCCCGCCAAGGTTGTTTCGAGATCAAGCACATTGTTATGCAGAATCCGCAGCAGCACAAGAAGGTCCTCGCGGTCGTAAGCGATCTTTTCTTTTCCGTGAAAATCACCGATGCGGCCAAGCGCGCCGGCATGGCGGTGGAGCTGGTCAAGGACCCGAGGGAGCTCCTGGCCAAAGCCAAACTCAAGCCGAGCGTCATCATCTTCGATCTGAATTTCGAGGATGCCCAACCGCTGGAGCTGATCGGCAAACTCAAAAGCAGCGTCGAATACAAGGGCGTCAGCCTGATCGGCTATCTTTCCCACGTGCAAGGCGAGCTGAAGCAGGCCGCGCACGACGCCGGTTGCGACATGGTGATGGCGCGCTCGGCATTCTCGCAGAATTTGCCGCAGATTTTGAAGCGGCACGCTGGGGTGCAATAGGCCGGTGGGGCAGGCGCTTTCGCCTGCCAACAGCCACCGTTCGGGCCGTCCTGCGCGCGGCAGCGCAGCAGGGAGAACCTATGCGCGCGCGAACGCCCGCAACGGACCAATGTCATGTTTGTCTGCCGCCTGTAGAGTTGCGATATAGCGCTGACGCACGTCGCCGGCTTCGCGCAAACTGGCGCTTCCCCATGAAAACCGCTCGCCCCCGAGCCTGATGACGAGAAGATCGGCTATCAAGCGGGAGAGACGGCCGTTGCCATTCGGGAAGGGATGAATCTGCACCAGCCGGTGATGGAAGCGTACCGCGGTCTCATCGGGCGGATAGCTTTTGTAATCGATCCACGCCTTGGTCTCGTCGAGCAACTGGCGCAGGGCGACGGGAATCTCATAAAACGCAATTCCGAGATTGCGTTCGCTCGTCCTGAACTCCCCTGCCCAACGCCATACGTCGCCGAACATCCGCCGGTGCAGGTCCCTTACGAATTTCTCGCTCAGCGGATCACGGCGGCGGTTGAGAGCCCAATCCTGCGCGCGCTCGATGTTTTCCTGCTCGGCTTCGTTCAACTCGCGGCGATAGGCGATATGCGCCGGGATCAGATCGCGCATTTCCTCGGGCGTCAGCGGCGTGGCGGCATCGTCCGGCTGCTCGAAAAGGTCGCTCACGGGCTAGTCCCAGAATAGCCGCGGGTTCGTCTCGCGCACAATGTCGTCAAGCCGCGCTTGGCTTTCCTTCGCTTTGACCTTCTGATCCTCCAGCATCATCGAGTGTTCGACGGCCTCCCGTCGCTTGCGCGCGAACAGGCGCGCCCGGTCACGGACCATGGCCTCCAGCGGCTTGTTGGGCACGAGCGCATAGACGAGCGTGCAGTCGAGCGCCTCGGCCGCACGCCGCAAGGTCGCCAGTTCGATGGCGCCCCTGGCTTCGGATTGCTCGATGGCGACGACTGAAGGTTGCTTTACGCCCAAGCGCTTCGCCAGTTGCGCCGTTGTCATGCCCAGCGCCTTGCGGACGGCCTTGATCCATCCCCGGACGGGTGAATTGTAGCGCGTGACCGGCCGCAGTTCCTTGAAGCGTTTATCAAGGTGCGAGCGGGATTGGGCGGCAAGCCTGGCTTTCTTCATAGATTATAACCTATTGCTATTCTATTTGTTAATAGATTATGGCCTATTGGAGTTGACCATGTCAACAGGTTATGGACTATTTAGGCCCCCGTACCCCTACGATTGGCGTGGCCTGTAGAACCGCAGACGGCGAACTGAAGTTCGCCGCCGCAGCGCGCTGAAGCGTGCGCCCCGCCACGTCAACTGAAGCGCGCCAGTTCTCCCACCTTGCCGCGGGCAGCGCCTGAATCGATGGCCGCTACCGCCAGCGCTACGCCCTCGCGGAAATCGCCAGCCTTGCCGGCAGCCACCAGGGCCGCCGCGGAGTTGACCAGCACGATATCGCGCTGCGGGCCGCGGGCGCCATCCAGAATCGCGCGCGCAATCGCCCAATTTCTATCCCGGTCGCCGCCCTGAAGATCCTCCGGCCGCGAAATCTCCACTCCAAAGTCTTGGGGACGGAGCGTTCGCCTGGTGACCGTTCCCTGCCGGATTTCAAAAGCCTGCGTCGGTCCAGTGGTGGTGATCTCATCCAAGCCGTCCGAACCGTGCACTACGAAGCCGCGCTCCAATCCCAGGGCCGCCAGCGCGCCGGCGATCAGCTCCGCGAAATGGTCGCTGGGCGCGCCGGCAAGCTGTGCGTTGGCGCACGCCGGATTCGTGAGCGGGCCGAGCAGATTGAACACGGTGCGCATTTTCAAATCGACGCGCACAGGATGGGCATGCCGGGCGGCAGTGTGAATGGAGGGTGCGAACAGGAAACCGATGCCGATCTCGCGTATGGCGCGGGCGCATTCGGCGGGCGACATGGGGACGCGCACACCCATCATCTCCAGCAGGTCGGCGCTGCCGCACAGGCTGGAGAAGGAGCGGTTGCCATGCTTGGCCACGCGCACGCCAGCGGCCGCGACGACGAACGCCGCCACAGTCGAGATGTTGAACGTGCCGAGGCCGTCACCACCGGTGCCGCACGTATCCAGTAGCGGCTCGCCATGCAAGCCGTGCGGGATCGGCTCGGCCATCTGACGCATGGCGCGCGCGAACCCCACGAGCTCGTCGACGGTCTCGCCTTTCATGCGCAAGGCGACCAAAAATCCGGCGAGTTGGGGGTGCGTCGCCTGGCCGTCCAGGATGATCTGCATGGCCTCGCGGGCCTCGTCCCTGGACAGGCTCCGGCCTTCGGAAACGCGATGCAGGTAGGGCAGAAGCGACATGCTATAGTGGGGTTTCTTTAGTCCAAGTTAGCACAAGGCTTCCATGAAAATTCACGAGTATCAGGCCAAGGGCATCCTGGGCCAATACCACGTTCCTGTGCCGCGGGGCGAGGTGGCGTTTTCGGCGGATGAAGCCCAGGCGGCGGCCAAGAATATCGGCGGCAGCGTGGTGGTGAAGGCGCAGATCCACGCGGGCGGGCGCGGCAAAGGCGGCGGTGTCAAAGTCGCGCGGGACGCGGAGGAAGCGGCGGAGATCGCCCGCAAGATGCTGGGCATGAAACTGGTGACGCATCAGACCGGCCCCGACGGCCGCATCGTGCAGCGCGTGCTGATCGAAGAGACGCTGCCTATCGAGCGCGAACTTTACTTGGGCATCGTGCTGGATCGGGCGCAGGGCCAGCCGGTGTTCATGGCATCGGCGGCGGGCGGCATGGAGATTGAAGAAGTGGCCGCCAAGACGCCGGAGCTGATTCTCAAAGAGGCGTTCGAACCGGGCGCGGGCCTGCTACCGTTCCAGGCGCGCAAGCTGGCATTCGGCATCGGTGTGCCGGCGGCCAGCGTGAATGCGGCAGCGGCAGCCATGATGGCGCTGGCCAAAGCCTACGTGGCGATGGATTGCTCGCTGGCCGAGATCAATCCGTTCATCCTGACCGCGGATGGGAAGGTGTACGCGCTGGATGCCAAGATCAACTTCGACGACAGCGCGCTTTATCGCCACAAGGAATTGCTGGACCTGCGCGACCTCAACGAAGAAGATCCGCTGGAGGTGGAAGCTTCACGATTCGGCATCAACTACATCAAGCTGGACGGCACGGTCGGCTGTATGGTGAATGGCGCAGGATTGGCCATGGCCACTATGGACATCATCAAGCACGCCGGCGGCAGTCCAGCCAATTTCCTGGATGTGGGCGGCGGCGCCAGCGCCGAGCAGGTGAAGAATGCCTTCCGCATTCTGCTCTCGGACCGGCACGTGAAGGCGGTGTTGATCAACATCTTCGGCGGAATCCTGCGCTGCGACACACTGGCCACCGGGGTAGTGGCGGCCGCGCGCGACTTGAAGATCGCGGCGCCCGTGGTGGTGCGCATGGAGGGCACCAACGTGGAACTGGGCCGCCAGATTTTGCGGGAGTCCGGGTTCAATTTCACAGTCGCCGAGGGGATGCGCGACGCCGCCGAAAAAGTTGTGCGGCTGGCTGCGCAATAATTCGCGCGATAGAGGAGACCATGAGCGTACTGGTGGATGAGAACACGCGGCTGATCGTGCAGGGCTTCACCGGAAAGGAAGGCACGTTCCACGCGCAGCAAGCCATCGCGTACGGCACCAAGGTAGTCGGCGGCGTGGTGCCCGGCCGGGGCGGTTCCACGCACCTGGATCTGCCGGTATTCGACACGGTGGAGCAGGCGGTGCGCGCGACAGGCGCCAACGCGTCGGTGATTTTTGTGCCGCCGCCGTTTGCCGCGGACGCGATCATGGAAGCCGCCGCGGCGGATGTGCCGCTGGTAGTGGCGATCACCGAAGGCATTCCGGCGCTCGATATGGTGCGGGCGTGGGCGTTTCTCGACGGACGGCGCACGCGGCTGATCGGACCGAACTGCCCCGGCATCATCTCACCCGGGAAATGCAAAATCGGCATCATGCCGGGACACATTCACCTGCAGGGTCACGTGGGAGTTGTATCGCGCTCGGGCACGCTGACTTACGAGGCTGTCGGGCAGTTGACGGGCCTGGGCATCGGCCAATCTACCTGCATCGGAATCGGCGGCGATCCGATTATCGGCACGACGTTTCTGGATGCGCTGAAGCTGTTCCACGACGACCCTGGCACGCACGCCATCGTGATGATTGGCGAGATAGGCGGAAACGCGGAAGAGACTGCGGCGCAGTACGTGAAGGAGCACGTCAAGAAACCGGTGATCGGTTTCATCGCTGGACAGACGGCGCCGCCCGGCCGGCGCATGGGCCACGCGGGCGCCATCATTTCGGGCGGGTCGGGCGCCGCCGCCGATAAGATCAAGGCGATGCAGGCGGCCGGCATCACGGTCTGCTCGTCGCCCGCCGAAATCGGAGAAAAGGTACAGAGCCGCTTATGAGCATTGAGCGCACGTTTTCCATCATCAAGCCGGACGCCGTAGCGGCGGGACATACCGGCGAGATCCTCTCGACTCTCGAGGTGGAAGGTTTCAAGATTCTGGCATTGCGGATGACGCGCCTGACGAAGCCGCAGGCCGAAGGCTTCTACGCGGTGCACCGCGAGCGGCCGTTCTTTCCAAGCCTGGTGAAGTTCATGACCGAGGGGCCGATCGTGGTGATGGCCCTGGAGCGCGAGGGCGCCGTCGCCAAGCTGCGCGAGATCATGGGGGCGACGAATCCGGCGGACGCGGCCGAGGGCACCATTCGGAAGCGATACGCGGAGTCCATCGAGCGCAATTGCATTCATGGATCGGACGGGCCGGACACGGCGCAGGTGGAGCTGGCGTACTTCTTCAGCACGTCGGATCTGTAGGGTTGTTAGTCCGCGATCTTCCAGAACGGATAAGTAAACCGGTCGTTCGAGAGGAACACCAGCGCGTCGTCATCTACACTAAACAACATCGTCCACTTGCTGGTCCTTAATGCGTCGGGCAATGCCACCGGAACCCAGACGTTCCGATCTCTGTCGAGCCGCAACAGGCTCCAGTGCGACTCCTGCTCCGTGGTGACAAACACGCCGGTTTCCGTCAGGGCAAGGCCGGTTACGTGTCCCTGCTTCGATAGTGGCGCACCTGGAAATCGGCGCACAGTCCCGTCCCGCTCCAGCTCAATGTAAATTGAATCCGGTCCGGAAGCAGGGCCCGTATACCAACCGACGCCGCTGCGGGAATTAGCCAAGTATCCATTCTCAATCATGAGTCGTGACACTATGGTGGAACGCGGGATGAACGACTTGAGCAGGACGCCGGACTGGCTATAGTGTCTCATCACGTCATGTTGGGCGTCTTCCGGCCTTTCCGCGCCGTTCACAACCTCCCTCCCGACCGCCCAGATACCCCGTCAGAGTCCACGGTGACGAGTCCAGGGAAGAACGGCGACACACGGATCACGCGGAGATCCTCGCCGGAGGGTGACATTGTCGCCATGAACGGCCCTCGGCGGCCCTCTCGGTCGTCGGCGGTGCCGCATGCTGCCAGCCGGCCGTCAGCGCCTCGGCGCCAGTCGAATACGTGGATCGCGCTTGCGCCCGGAATGCTCAGTACCGATGTCGCGACTTGTACTCCTTCCCTATCGAACGTCAGGAACGCGGGTGCCGCAATACCGTCCGATTCGAGTGCCACGAGCGAGCCGTTGCTCCAATGAGGAATTCGCTTGCCGCCCGCGTCATAGCTGAGCTTCATAGTATGGCGCAGGGTCCACGTTGCGGCCGATAGCAGGGGAAAAAGGGAGCCGAGGGCAAGCAAGAGGGCCAAGCCGCCGATCCACTTGAAACGCTTACTCGTGATCATTCGACGCCTCCTTTGTTGACGCCGCAATCGTCCCGTCAGGGGCAAGAGGCGGTTCAGGGCAAAGCTGGTTCATACGCCGGCTCGCATCCGTAGCGGTCTGCGATCGCCCCCTGCTTGGATATTACGCCTCTCGGCTTTGG